>DGNI01000005.1:21980-51482 GCA_002388885.1 Parvularculaceae bacterium UBA4496
GGCCAGCGCGGCGGCATCCACAATTCCGTTACGAGAACTGTTTTAAAGCCGACGCATATGATCGGCGGCTACGCCCAGCAATCATATGGATTCAATTATTACGGCACCGTCGGTTCAAATCGCGATGAATTCGTCATTGTCCGAAAAATGAACAAAATCGACTGGATGGATGAGCCAGCCCAGGAAAAACTGGAGGCCGCAGAATGAAAGTCCGCGCGCAAATTTCCATGGTCCTCAATCTCGATAAATGCATTGGGTGCCATACATGTTCCGTCACTTGCAAGAACGTCTGGACGAGCCGCGAGGGCGTCGAATATGCCTGGTTCAACAATGTCGAGACCAAGCCGGGTATTGGCTACCCAGACGACTGGGAGGATCAGGCGCGCTGGAATGGCGGCTGGGAGCGTAAAAAGAACGGCAAGATCCAGCCCAAGATGGGCGGCAAGCTCGGGGTGTTGTCTAAGATCTTTGCAAACCCCGACCTGCCGGAAATCGATGACTACTATGAGCCGTTCACCTTCGACTACGAGCATCTTCAAAAAGCGCCAAAAATGAAGACAGCGCCGACGGCGCGCCCACGCTCGCTGATTACCGGCGAGCGTATGGAGAAAATCAATAAGGGGCCAAATTGGGAAGAGATTCTGGGCGGCGAGTTTTCCAAACGCTCGGCGGACTACAATTTCGAAAAGGTCGAGAAAGAAATTTACGGCCAGTTCGAAAATACGTTCATGATGTATCTGCCGCGACTGTGCGAGCACTGTCTTAATCCGACGTGCGTCGCGGTTTGTCCTTCCGGCGCTATTTACAAGCGCGAGGAAGACGGCGTCGTCCTGATCGACCAGAATAAGTGCCGCGGCTGGCGGATGTGCGTATCCGGGTGTCCCTACAAAAAGATCTACTACAACTGGAACACCGGCAAATCAGAAAAATGCACGCTTTGTTATCCGCGTCTTGAAGCCGGGCAACCGACCGTATGTTCTGAAACTTGCGTTGGTCGCATTCGTTACCTCGGCGTTGTTTTGTACGACGCTGACCGTATTGAGGAAGCGGCGAGCGTCGAAAAGGAAACAGACCTTTACCAGAGCCATCTCGATATATTCCTCGATCCCTACGATCCGGAGGTGCAAGCGCAGGCGCGGGCGGATGGCGTACCGGACGCCTGGCTTGACGCGGCGAAGAATTCGCCGATCTGGAAAATGGCGATGGAATGGAAGATCGCATTCCCGCTGCACCCGGAATACCGCACGCTTCCCATGGTCTGGTATGTGCCGCCGCTGTCGCCGATTCAGTCCATGGCGCAGGCTGGCGCATTCGGTGACAAAGGGGCGATGCCGAACGTGCGCGACCTGCGCATTCCGATGCAGTACCTCGCAAACCTGTTGACGGCGGGCGATGAAGAACCGGTCGCCAAGGCGCTCGAAAAGCTGATCGCCATGCGCGCCTATATGCGATCCAAATCCTATGAAGGTGAAGTGGACGAGTCGATCCCGGGAAAAGTCGGCATGAGCGGGGAGCAGATCTATGAGATGTACCGTCTGATGGCGATCGCCAATTACGAGGATCGCTTCGTTATTCCAACGTCGCACCGTGAATACGCTGAAGACGCTTATGACTTGCGCGGGGAATGCGGCTTCAGTTTTGGCGACGGCTGCGGCGAACCCAAACGCGCCATCGAATGGACAGGGCTGTTCGCCAAAAGCGCCGCCAAAGAGAAAGCATAGGAGAACCGCATGTCAAACACATTCAAAGCCTTGAGCGCGTTGTTGTCTTATCCGACTCAGGACATCAAAAATGCCGCAGCGGAAATCCGTCAAATTTTTCACGATGAAAAGCTGGCGCCGGCGTGGGCGTTGCGGCAGATCAGCCGTTTGGTTGATGAATATGAAGCATTCGACCTTTATAAGCTTCAGGAGCGCTATGTATTCCTGTTTGATCGCACGCGATCGCTTTCCCTGCATCTTTTTGAACATGTCCATGGCGAGTCTCGCGATCGCGGGCAGGCCATGGTCGATCTGAAAACGCTTTATGCGCAAGGCGGACTCGAGATCGGCGCCAACGAGCTGCCGGATTTTCTGCCGCTGTTTCTCGAATATCTCTCAACCCGGCCGGTTGAGGAAGCGCGGGCGCTGCTGAAGGAGCCGTTGAGCGTCATTGCGGCGCTCAAAGAGCGCCTCGAAAAACGCAATACGCCCTATACGGCCGTGTTCCGCGTTCTCGAAGCTATCGCCGGCGGTGAGCCGTCCGAGCGCGAACTGGATGATTTGCGCAAGGCCCCGGACGACGACCCGAATGATCTCGAAGCGCTCGATGCTGCCTGGGAAGATGAGCCGGTCACGTTCGGGCTGGGAGAGGACGGCTGTCCGAAAGTCAGTCAGATGCTGGACCGTATGAACGCCGGCGAAGCGCCAAGCGATATCGCCAAAGCGGCAAGGAGCTGATGTCATGACGGATTATCTCAATCAGTTCGTTTTCGGCGTCTATCCCTACATTTGTCTCGCCGTGTTTGTTGTCGGGAATATTTTACGCTTCGACCATGGACAGTATTCCTGGCGATCCGGATCGAGTCAGTTATTGCGCCGTAAGCAACTTGTTCTCGGAAGCATTCTTTTTCACGTCGGTATTCTCGTTATTTTTGCGGGACACCTTGTTGGCTTGCTGACGCCAATCTGGGTGTTCGATGCGATCGGGATTTCGCATGGGGCGAAACAGCTGCTCGCGATTGTTGTAGGCGGTCTTGCAGGCGTCATGTGCCTGGTCGGGATGCTCTTGCTTATCCACCGGCGTCTTTTTGATGCGCGCATCCGCGCTACCTCGAGTTTTGGCGATACGTCTATTTTGCTGATCCTGTTTGCACAGCTGCTTCTGGGCCTCTCCACAATTTTCGTTTCCCTTCAGCATCTCGACGGCCATGAAATGGTCAAGTTCATGGAATGGGCGCAGAGAATTTTGACGTTCCGGGGCGGTGCGGCGGAATTTGTCGCTGACGTGCACCCTATCTTTAAAGCGCATCTGTTTCTCGGCCTGACCATATTCCTCGTGTTTCCATTCACGCGGCTGGTTCACATGCTGTCGGCGCCGATCTGGTACCTCAACAGGCGCGGCTATCAATTGGTCAGAACGCGCCATCAGAATGTTGCAGCAAATAAATAGAGGAAAACTAAGATGTCGGTTCGTGAAATAGCGCTCGGTTTCGCACTATCGGCATTTATTGCGTCTCCGGTGCTTGGTGAGGAACAAGGTAAGCAAGAGACCGAGAACGCAATCATTAGCGCTATCAAAGACGGTAATCCTCTGATTGATGTGCGCTATCGATTTGAGCACAAAAGTCAAAATGGTTTTGCTGAAGATGCGTATGCAAACACTCTTCGGACTAGGTTGGGATATGAAACGGGTGAAATCTACAACTTCAAATTCCTGGTGGAGTTCGAGAACGTCACTTCGATAGGCGACGATCATTTCAATTCGACCACGAATGGATTGGCACAATTTCCGGTCATTGCCGATCCGGATGCGACTGAAATCAATCGCGCGCAGGTGACGTTTGCCGGAATCGAGAAAACGCCAATTATAATCGGACGCCAACGATTCAATCTCAATAATCACCGTTTTGTCGGCGCCGTGGATTTTCGGCAAAACCAGCAGACGTTTGACGCTGCGCGTCTTTCATCGACGATTATAGACAATCTGAACGTTGATTATCTTTATATCGACCGTGTTCACCGAATTTTTGGCGACGATAATCCTGTAGGAGAGTTCGATAGCGACAGTCACATTATTTCCGCAGCATATGACGCCGGAAAGATGGGAATGTTCAAAGTATACGGCGTGTTGCTTGACCTTGAAGAAGCGCCGGGGCTTTCGTCGTCGACCTGGGGCGCGCGCTATGAAAACCTATACACAATCGATGATGAGGCGGCGATTAAACTCGGTGTTGTTGGCGAATATGCATCGCAGAAAGATTATGCGGCCAATCCGGTTGATTACAGGGAAAATTACATAAATGGACAGGCCGCGCTCTATGTTGCGCCATTCTCAGCAATTTTTGGATTCGAATCCCTAGGCGGGAACGGAGTTGTCGGCTTTTCCACGCCGTTGGCGACGCTTCATAAGTTCCAAGGGTTCGCCGACGTCTTTCTGACAACGCCGGCAGCTGGAATCGAAGATGTCTATGGGACGATAAGCTACAGCTGGAGCGATCTGCCTATTGTCGACAGTATAATACTGAGTGCGACCTATCACGAGTTCAAAAGTGATCAGGGCGCCAGCGATTTTGGTCATGAGTTTGATGCAGGCCTTGTTGTTGAACTCAAGAAACATTGGTCAGCAGAGTTGAAAGGCGCGGTGTTCAACGGCGCCGGCGGCTTTGCAGATCGCAGTCTCGTTTGGGCTTCTCTGCGATTTCAGTATTAGCGACAGGAGTTAGGTTATGACTGTTCCAAATATGTCATCTGATGACAGCGCTATTCCCTTTAATGGCGATCAAATGGCCCCTCGAGATCCGTGGGCAATTGAAGAAATGCCGGTGCAACTTATTAACAGTCCGCTGAACTTCATTTTTGCCGAGCATCACAGGCAAAGGGAAGCCGCGTCGATCCTGACCATGCTTGCCGATGGAGAGTTCGACGTCAAAGGCGTAAAAGCGCTGCTGGAGTTTTTAGAGGTCGACTTTGCCCTTCATATTGGTGATGAGGAATTGGCGCTTTTCCCCATGTTACGGGAACATTGCCTGCCCGAAGATCATGTTGACCGCATTCTTGAGCGACTTGAGGATGAACACCGCGAAGACGAAGCGAGCGTCGAAGCGGTAGCGGAGGTCTTACGTGAGAGATTGTCTTCCAACTCAATAGTAGAGGGCGATAAACGCCGCCTGCGTCTGTTTGCTGAGCATATTCGTCAGCATCTGGCTCTGGAAAATGGCGTCCTTCTGCCGATCGCTCGTGTCCGCCTTCGTGAACAGGAGCTTCGCGTGTTATCGGATATGTTCAAGGCGCGGCGTTTATAAGCGAGATAGGTTTATTAGCCCAACTTTCCAATTATCTTTATTATGAGGGTTCCTATTCTCTCTGAAGATAATGTTAGTGGTTGTACGGTCATGCGAAAAGTTCTTCTTCTGCTTGGAGTTTTACTGGTCCCAATAGGTATCGCTGGGCTTGTATTGCCACTCTTACCCGGCACGCCGCTATTGATCTTGGCTGCTGCATGCTTCGCGCGCTCATCGCCGAAATTCGAAAGCTATCTCGTGAACCATCCCCGGGTTGGCGCCCCGATACGATCATGGCGGGAAACTGGTGCAATCCCTTTACGCGCCAAATTTATAGCGCTTTTGGCGATGGCAGGTTCTGTGTGGATGGTCGCTGCAGGCAGTGCGCCGAACCTGGTGAAAGCTATCGTAATTTCGATCATAGCTATCGCAGCGATTTATGTGACTTCCAGACGAAACAGTTAGGTGTGACGGTACGCCATCTGTCGGTATGAAAAGACTAAAAATTGGAGTGCGTTATGCTTCGAATATTAGGTTCTATGTTCGCGAAAAGTACGCCAAAAGATCTAGTTACTGCACGGCGAAGCTACGGCGGATCGGCGCTCTTTAGTTACGGATTTCGGCCATTCTTTCTGTTCGGTTCGGTCTGGGCGGCGCTCTCGATCCCACTTTGGATATATGCGTATACAAATGGCGTTGGCGCCTTGGGCGGCATGTCAGCCCAGGAATGGCATGTTCACGAGATGCTCTTTGGGTTTCTCGCCGCCGTAGTAGCAGGCTTCTTGCTCACAGCGGTGCCGAATTGGACAGGCCGTCTTCCGGTTCGGGGAACGCGGCTGATATTGTTGTTTTTCTTATGGGCCGCAGGCCGCGCGGCCATGTTGTTGTTGGGACAAATAGGCCCAATAACGGCTGCAGTCATTGATTGCGCGTTCCTTTTTGTGCTCGCTTTGATGATGTGGCGGGAGGTTATTGCTGGTAAAAATATCAGGAATGCGCCCGTATGTATCCTAATAACTTTGCTTGCTGCGTCTAACGTAGGATTTCATGTTGGAGCGGCGAGTTTTGAAATTCATGAACTTTCGGAACATTTTGCAATCGGCGTCATAGCCTTGCTGATCGCTTTGATTGGCGGGCGTATCGTGCCGAGCTTCACCAGAAACTGGTTGAATCAGCAAAAGAAATCGCCGCTGCCTGCGCAATTTGGGGCGATCGACAGGATATCTCTCGCCGCTGCCGGTATAGGGCTGCTTGGGTGGACGATCGATGCGAGAAGCAATGTTGTTGGCGCAATTTTGGTGATTGCCGGTTTATTGCACGTAATACGGCTGGCCCGGTGGCGCGGCTGGCTGACAGGCGCGGAGCCGCTCGTTCTCATTCTTCATGTCGGATATGCATGGCTGCCTTTTTCGTTTGTGCTGCTGGGCGCTTCCGCAATGATGCCTGCGCTCGTTCCGCCCCATGCCGCCCTTCATGCACTGACGGCAGGCGCCATGGGGACGATGACGCTTGCGGTGATGACGCGCGCTACGCTTGGCCACACGGGGCGGCGCCTGACCGCGGATGCATGGACAACGACGATTTACGGGCTCGTCGTGACGGGTGCGTTGTCGCGTGTTCTGGGCGCTACTCTGCTTATCCAATTTTACATGGAGGTGATCATATTGTCATCGCTGCTTTGGAGTGGTGCGTTTGCACTTTTCGCCATACGGTATGCCCCGATGCTTTTTCGTCTGAAGCAATGAACGGATTTGTTTTTAGTTTCGCCGCACTTAGGCGGTCAGTCTTTCGCAAGGACCGGCGTCATGTTTGAAGCCCTTGCCGCTATAGCCGCTTTCATCGTGTTTTCCGGATTCGCGCTAACGTTTTGGCGCCAGACGGATGTTCGCTGCGACAACAAAAAATGGCTGCAGCTCGCGAATAACCCATTCCGAGGCAATGATGTGTTTGATCCGAAGATGGTCGCGGACGCTCCCGAGCCAGCCCGGCGATATTTCACCTACATGATCGCTTCTGGCGCACGGCTTTATCAAACTGTGAGTGTTGAGATGCGTGGTGAACTTGGCTTGGGAACCAAGAAAAATCCGGGCTATCGACCGTTTACGGCCACACAGATTCTTGCGCCGCCCCATGGTTTCGTATGGCGAGTGAAAGCGGGAGCAATAAGCGGCTCGGATGGCGCGTTCATGGGTCAATCCTGGACGCGATTTTGGTTGTTCGGGTTTTTCCCAATTGTTCGTATCGCGAATGACGCTGACCATCTACGCTCCGCCTTTGGGCGATTCATTGCAGAGAGCGTGTTTTGGGCGCCAGCGAGTTTGTTGCCGGGAAATCATGTGCAATGGGAGGCTGCCGGCCCCGACACTGCTCGCGCCATCGTCAACTTTGGCGGTTTTCAACATTCCGTGGATATCGAACTTGCCGCTAATGGGGAGCCGCGCTCCGTCGTTATTCAGCGTTGGAGCAATGTGAACAACGATAAGGTCTATCGACTACAGCCTTTCGGGGGTTCGCTTTCCGAATTTCGCGATTTCGGCGGCTATCGTTTGCCAACGCGTATTGAGGGAGGCAATCATTTCGGGACAGACGAATACTTCCCGTTTTTCAAAGCGGAAGTGACTGAAATCCGCTTGGCTTGATGCCCAAAAAAAAGTGTTGCAGCGGTTTTTAGTAGTTAGGCCTTCAGTCACGCGGCAACCATTAGCCGTATGACTTGCTGCTGCTCGTCTCGAGAGCGCTAGGCTTTAATCTTCGTCGTCGTCAATTAGAATGCGTTCAGCGGCGCCATCCATGTCGTCATACTGCCGCGCGTTAAAGCTCCATAAAAATACGGCCAGACCAACAGCACCCATGCTAATAGATACTAGAACAAGAAGGACCATGACGCTCATTGTGTTTGCGCTTGAGTTTGCGCCAACAGACTTTTTGTGAGATCGCGTCTTTTCTTGAGGTTCGTTATTCTTTGGGTGTCGCCGCCAAAGCGGAATGAATTGAGCACCACGACAAGCGAAGATGCGGACATAGCAAGCGCCGCAATCAGCGGCGTCACAAGCCCGAGAAACGCTATTGGGACTGCAATTGCATTATATAGGATAGCGAACGCGATATTTTGGCGCATCAACGTCTTGGCCCGTCTTGCCGTTTCAATTGTCAGCGGAATATTGTTGAGGTCATCATTCAAATAAACAAAATTCGCTGAATTGCGACCAATGTCGGTGGCGCTCCCGGGCGCCATGGAAGCATAGGCTGCAGCAAGTGCGGGCGCGTCATTGACGCCGTCGCCGACCATGAGGAGTTTACGCCCCGATGCAGTCAATTCTGTAATCTGCTTTACTTTTTCCGCCGGTCGGAGATTGGCTTGCCATGATGACACGCCAACGCGGGATGCAAATGATGAAACGGCGGGTTCCCGATCGCCCGAGAGCATCAAGACATAGAAATCGCATTGATTGAGTTTTTGGATGACGGTGCGAGCGGACGGCCGCGCGTCATCTTCAAAATGATAACGGGCTACAAGTTCGCCATTTTTCGAAAAAACCACACAAGATTTTTCGTCTGCATCTTGCTTGGCCGGCAAAGTCACAGCCCAGTCTGGTCGCCCAAGACGATATGTGACGCCATCAATTTCAGCCTCCAAGCCGTTTCCTGGAGTTTCCGCAACTTGATTTGCTTCCAACCGAATATGCGGCGACAGTCGGCTTGCTTGCGCTAGCGCCCGCGAATACGGATGCGTTGAATAGCTTGCAATCGCACCGGCAACATTGAGTGCGCGCATTCCAGCGTCATTTTCATTCGCAAGTCGCGGCATTCCCGTCGTTAACGTGCCGGTTTTGTCGAAAACAATAGTATCAACATCAGCGAGGCGCTCCAATGCTGCGCCGTCTTTAATCATGACGCCGGCTCGAAACAATCTCTTGGCGGCCATTACCTGCACCATCGGAACGGCGAGTCCTAAGGCACAAGGACACGTGATGATGAGAACACTGACAGCGACTGCGACGGCGCGGTGTAAATCACCAGCAAAGGCTAGCCAGGAACAGAATGCTATCAGCGCGCCGAGGTGGACGACTGGCGTGTAAAGGTCCGAAATCCGGTCTGCGATTCGCCGATATTGGTGACGGGCGCCCTCCGCGTTCTCCATCATACGGATCATGTCGGCGAGGAAAGATTGCTTTTCGCTGGCCGTTGCTCGCGCGGTAATGGGGGCGGTCGTATTCAGCGACCCGCCCGCAACAGGATCGCCCGCCTTCACGTGTTGAGGAGAGCTTTCGCCATTGATGACCGAGACATCAATGTCTGAGTCTCCATCGACAACAACGGCATCAACGGGAAAGCGGCTGCCGGCGGCAACGCGTAGCAGCATGCCGGGTTCTATATCATCGATGCTCAGATATTCCGTCGATCCGTCCTTATGAAGAACCGTTGCGCCTCCTGGTGCTAGTTTTTGCAATGCTGAGATGGCGCTGTGCGCTCGCGCCCGCATAACGTGATCAAGCGTCCTGCCGATCAGCAGAAAGAACAGGAGGCTGGTCGCAGCATCGAAATAGGCGTGCGGACGGCCCGTCGCGGTGTCGTAGAGGCTCAGCGCGAATGTAAGAAAAACGCCGACAGAAATCGGTACGTCCATATTCGTGGAACGTGCCCTTAACGCCGTCCAGGCCGAAGCGAAGAAAACGCGGCCGCTGAACATCAGAACGGGCAGAGCAATCGCCGCTGACAGCCAGTGAAAGAGCGCGCGCGCTTCTTCGCCTGCGCCCGCCCATACTCCGACGGACAGCATCATAATATTGCCGGCGCCGAAACCTGCGACGGCGAGCGAGCGGATGAGGCGGCGAAGCTCATTGTCTTCTGAACGTTCTTGCGCAGAACTAAGATGAGCGTCAAAGCCAAGGCCATTAAGCGCGTCAATCAATGGTGGCTCATGGTCGGACTTGTTCCAGACCACGCTTACACGTTTCGTTGATAGATTAACGCGCGCACTGACGACGCCAGGCAAGGTTGAGAGTCCTTTCTCGATTTTGCTAATGCATCCGGCACACTTCATGCCGGGAACCGAGAGTTCCGCCTGCATCAGCCCGTCCTCAATCGGCCGGCTACCGAAAAATAATTCTTTATCGGCTGCGGTAGGGGCGGTCATGGGGATTCATTCGCCACGTCGAAAAGATTCTCACCACGCGTTACAGTGCGATATGCATGCCACGCCGCATGGCCAAGCGCAGGATAGATTACAATCAGCCCGATCAGTGCTGTAGCGACGCCGACAGCAAACAAAACTGCGACAATGGCGCCCCAGACAAAGGCGACGCCCCGGTTGGCCCAGGAAAACGCGATACTTGTACCTATGGCGGTGAAGACATCGATCCGTTCGTTCATGAGCATAGGAATGGAAAATGCGCTGATAGCGAACGCGAAGGCGGCAAACAGCCCGCCCGTCACGGTCCCGACAGCGAGCAATCCCCAGCCGAGGGGCGTTGTCAGAATGATCTGCACGATTTCAGCCAGGCCCGGAAAGGGCAGCATACCGAAAAACAACGCATAAAGGAGAACTGCTGCGCGAAGCCACAAGATCAAGACCAGCATCATGATCACGCCGACAAAAAGAATCTGACCCGGCGATCTGGCCTTCACAAGAATCATCGCCGGCAACGTAACGGGCTCACCACGTTCAAGGCGGCGGCTTTTTTCATAAAGGCCCACGGCGATCGCAGGCCCCATGACCATAAACCCGGAAAGCGCCGGGAAGATGATATAGTCGGCGCCGATTTTAAACAGAACGCCAATCAGGAACCAGGAAATCAGTACAACAAACAGCCCATATGCAAGGCTGGCGAATGGATACCGGAACGCATCGGCGAATCCGGCGCCGATCCATTTGAAAGGCGTTGTCAGGGGCAGGTTAAGCCCATGGCTTCGTCGAGCCGGCGCCTCTTCGGCGTAAGATGCGGTTTCTGTCATTTTTCGTCTCGCCATGCGCAGCTGGATTTCGCCGCACGGTATTCTCCTGGCGCTTCAGCCAGCTCCCGGTGATGGGGGACGCAATTCGGTTGCGAATTGACTGCAACAATGACCAGGTGCGCATTGGCGGCGACAACGCCTGCAATGCCCGCCAGCGCCAGCCCTGCCCAAAATGTTCGGCGGCGGAATAATAAACTGACGTGCTGGCGAAAGATATTTATTTGATTGGTCATTGCGAAGCCCCTTGCGCGAGGTCGTCAATATATAGCGTTAGCACTTTGCGATCGGCGAGGCTCAATCTCTCGTCCCAGTTCGGCATCACGCCCTGGCGGCCGTCACGCAGCGTATTGTCAATCGACGTTATGTCGCCGCCATATATCCAGAAGTCATCGGTGAGATTTGGCGCGCCAACCGATTGCATGCCGCGTCCGTCGGGTCCGTGACAGCTGACGCATTGCTGTTCGAACACCTCGGCGCCAAGCGATAGCGTCTCGGCGTCTTCGGGTGTTGTATGATCACTTGAGGATAGCGATATTACAAATGCTGCAACCGCGCGGCGCTGCTCTAATGTAAGAATGCCATCGCGCCCATAGGCCATCATCTGACTGATGCGGGCTTCATCATGTCCTGAATTAACGCCGACGCGGAGCGTCTCCATAATCGTTTCGGGATCGCCGCCCCACAACCATTGATCGTCAACAAGGTTTGGATAGCCGTCGCCGCCTTTGCCGTCCGGACCGTGACACATGGCGCAATTATCTTCAAACAGGCGCTCTCCATGATCTCGCACTGTCGCCAAAAGCGCTGAATTTCGGGAAATATCTTCGAAAGACAGGGTTTCGATATCGGTGCGCCACTGAGCGGTTTTTATAGCTGATTTTTCCAGAGAATGCTCAAGGGTTGTGCGTTGATCAATGCCGAGAATGCCCTTTGTGTAACTGTTCAAGCCCGGCCAAGCAGGCGCTAATAACCAGATAATGACGGATGACAAAAATGTCAGCGCTAGGAACAGTAAAACGAGTTTAGGAACCGGCGTATTGAGTTCAATAATGCCATTCCATTCATGACCCGTCGTCATGCGGCCGGTATATGGATCGCGTACCGGCTTACTCATCAATCTTCGTCCTGTTCGAGAATGCTGTTCGCCGCCCGGTCGAATTTGGACTGATTGGACGGCCACAGGGCGTAGACGACAGCACCGAAAAATACGATCATCATATATATCAGGCCGTAGGTTTTGGCGAACGCCGTAAGCGTTTCATGATCAATGGTCATTCGGCGCCTCCTTCGTCGGGAATTGTCTTCGTGATCTCATTATTTTTACTGGCCGCTTCAGAAAGCGTGCCGATCGATTGCAGATAGGCGACGAGCGCGTCCATCTCCGTCAGTTTTCGGCGATCGCCGTCAAAATAACGCGCGTTGGCTTCAAAACCGTAGCGTTCAAAGAATCCGTCTGCGGCTTCTGAATCAGGATTGGCTTGCCCAAAGGCATCTTCATCCGCATTTGCGATCATGTCGTCGGTATAGGGCACGCCAACTTTTTTCTGGGCGCTCAAATGGAGCGGCATGTCGCTGACGTCGAGGTCGTTTCGGGCGAGCCAGCGATAGGCAGGCATTACTGATTGCGGCACAAGAGAACGCGGGTCGAGTAGATGGGCCACATGCCACTGATCTGAGTATTTCCCGCCGAGTCGCGCAAGGTCTGGTCCGGTGCGTTTCGAACCCCAAAGCATAGGGTGATCATATTGTGACTCAACCGCCAGCGAGTAGGGGCCGTAGCGTTCGACTTCGTCCTGAAGCGTTCTGATCATTTGCGAATGGCACGCATAGCAACCTTCGCGGATGTATATATTGCGACCGGCAAGCTCCAGCGGCGTATAAACCCGCATATCGGGATCTTCCTCAACCGTCTCATCGATTGTGAAAAGCGGCGCGATCTCGATCAATCCGCCGATAGATGCGACAATGATAATGCCGATTGCGAATCCGATTGCCGTGCGCTCGAGTTTTGCATGTTTGCCTAGCATAGCGCCCTCTACTCCGCCGCTTGCGCCGCTGCCGACGGCCGTCCGCGCGCGGGCAGGGGCGGTTTATCGGGCGTATATTCCGTAACGGTGGGCAATTTCGCGGTTTTCCAGACGTTGTATGCACATACAATCGCGCCAGCGAGGAACATAAGACCGCCGATTGCGCGGGCGACGTAGTAAGGTTTCATAGCGGCGACAGAATCGATGAATGAATATGCGAGCGTGCCATCCGTATTGTATGCGCGCCACATCAGTCCTTGAATGATGCCGGAATTCCACATTGCGAAGACGTAAATCATGGTTCCGACAAGCGCGAGCCAGAAATGCAATTCGATAAGTTTGTTGGAGTACATGCGTTCCTTGCGCCAGATCCAGGGAGTCAACGTGTAGATCGATCCGAAAGTAATCATCGCCACCCAGCCAAGCGCGCCCGAGTGAACATGACCGACAGTCCAATCGGTATAATGCGAGAGAGAGTTCACGGGGCGGATCGCCATAAATGATCCCTCGAATGTGGACAGTCCGTAAAAGACGGCGGCAACCATCATGAAACGCAACGTCGCATCATCGCGAACCTTGCCCCACGCCCCATTCAACGTCAGCAACGCATTACCAGCCGACGCCCAGGACGGCACCAACAGCATTATGGAAAACGTCATGCCCAGCGTTTGCACCCAGTGCGGTAACGCCGTGTAGTGCAAGTGGTGCGAACCCGCCCACATATAAAGAAAAACAATTCCCCAAAAACTGATGATTGAAAGGCGGTAAGAAAAGATGGGCCGGCCGGCCCGTTTCGGCAGATAGTAATACATCATGCCGAGAAACCCGGTTGTGAGGAAAAAAGCGACGGCGTTATGACCGTACCACCATTGGATCATGGCGTCCTGAACGCCGGAAAACAGAGAATAACTCTTTGCATGACCCAGTGAAATTGGAATAGCGAGGTTGTTGAGAATATGCAGCATCGCGACCACGATGACGAAAGACAGATAGTACCAATTCGCCACGTAAATGTGAGGTTCCTCACGCCGTGCGAGCGTGCGCAGATACAATACTAAATAGACGACCCAAATTATCGTCAGAAAAATATCGGCATACCATTCTGGTTCCGCGTATTCTTTCGACGCCGTAATTCCCATAAGGTATCCCGTCGCCGCCATTAGACAGAACAGATTAAATCCCACGACAACGACCCACGGGCTGATATTGTCGGCTAGACGCGCGCGCGATGTGCGCTGCATTACGTGGAACGATGTCGCGATAAGCGCATTGCCGCCGAAGCCGAAGATTACGCCGGATGTATGCACTGGGCGCAGGCGCCCGAAGCTCGCCCAGCCCGCATCAAAAGTCGCCTCCGGAAAAACCAGAAGCCAGGCAACCCAATCGCCGACAATCATGCCGATAACCGCCCACACAAGTGCAAGTACGAGCCCCACCTTGATTGGGTCGTCATAGTATTTTGCTCTGTTATCGGGGTCAGGTTCTGGTTTGTAATAGTCTTTAATGAGCAGGAACGTCAGTGACATTCCGGCTACCGCAAGCAATGCTCCATGATAGCCGAGAAGGTCGTTGCGTCCGAGCAGTCCGAGGGTGAGGCCGCTTAAAGTCAGCAAAGCCGTTAAAAAGAGCGCCGTTTCACGTTCTGTCTTAGTCAACTGTGAAATCATGAAATATTTCCTCGAAACGGTGCGCGGGGAATCGGACTCAGAGGATGACTCGTTACATTGTTATTTGCTGAATACTTGTTTCGCAAGATGTGGTAGTAACCGAATGACAGCTCGGGCATGGTTTGAACCTTGCTGAAGTGCGCCGGCGCCTTAACTCATGTGGTTTATCCCTAAATTGGTGAGCGCAAAGCGCAGCTTTTCCTTTTCTCAACAGCGCAGCCTCAAATGTCTCAATGCAGTCATTGGCTCAATAGGAATGAGAATAGACCTCCTAATTTGATCTGAGCCAAAAAGCAATATATCAAATACATCATATTGGAGGGCCCATGAGGCTGAACGTGCAAACAGACTATGCTTTGCGGCTATTGATGCATCTTGCAATCAACAAGAATGCGCTTGTCACCATAGCAGAGGTCGCGGAGCGCTACAGGATTTCTCGCAATCACCTTATGAAGGTCGCTTATGTCCTCGGCCGGGAAGGGTTCGTCGAGACTGTTCGTGGGCGCTCAGGCGGTCTGCGGCTCCGCAGGCCCCCAAGAGATATTTGTGTCGGTGACGTCGTACGACAAATGGAAGGCGATTTCGCTCTGGTTGAATGTTTTCAGGACGGCAAGAGCGAATGCCTGATCACGCCGGCATGTAAACTCAAGGACGTACTGCATGAAGCCATGGCTGCCTTCATGGCCGCGCTCGATCAGTACACCATTCATAATCTGGTGACGCGAAATCCGGATCTGAAAACTCTGCTCGGTTCGGAGGCGGCGTAATGGACCGCCAATACTATGCCAGCGCCGAGGAACGCCGCGCCGAAATCCAGGCGCAGGCCCATGCGATGGGTATAACCGAGGACTATATCTCGACGCTGGTGGATAGATTTTACGAGCGCGTCCGCGCCGATGAGCTGATAGGACCGATATTCGAACAAGCCATTGGCGATGACTGGCCGCCGCATCTCGCCAAGATGAAGCTGTTCTGGAGCTCGGTCGCACTCAACACGGGCGCCTATTCCGGCAAGCCCGTTCCTACACACTTAAAGCTCTCTCGCGTACAGCCCAGGCATTTTAAAGTCTGGCTCACGCTCTTTCGTCAAACCCTTGAAGAAACCGCGCCCAGCCGCGACGCAATAAAATATTTTATGGAGCGCGCAGAGCGCATCGCACAAAGTCTGCAGCTTGCGATGTTCGGCGTGCCCGGCATCCCGCCAAAGCGCGTATAAAAACGCCAGAGGTCGCACCACCATCAGCTAGTCTGCAAAATCTTACAAAATTTGATTGTGAGAAGTGGTCTACAGTTTCCGCTCAACATCCCTGACCGTTCTGGAGAAATTGCTTGTTACTCCGACTGCCAAGATCGCGCGAGCGGTGTTTGGGGTATGTTTGGGGCGCAAATGTCGTAAAACGCTTCAAAGTGCATCATTTGTTCCGAAAATGGTTGTTGACAAATCGCAGCCATGGCATCTAAACGCCTGATTTTACTGATCCGCCGCATTAGCTCAGTTGGTAGAGCACATCATTCGTAATCAGATAGTCTAGAGGAAACCCTATTAGCTATTGATGCTTCCAATATGCTTCCAGAATCTACATGACAGTTGATCGGTTCTTCTAAGTCATTGAAAAATTGGGTGCGGGGAGAGGATTTGAACCTCTGACCTTCAGGTTATGAGCCTGACGAGCTACCGGGCTGCTCCACCCCGCGCCAACTGTTGCAATCATCGCATGAAGCGAAAATCGCCTGAGGCAGATTATGATTTGTCGGCATTCGCCGACTGGCGGGCTGCTCCACCCCGCGCCAACTGTTCCGCCGCTATTTGAAGGGCGCAACGGGCGCGCCTCACTGGCGGAGACGGGGGTATAGCGAAGGTGAGGGGCGCTCGCAAGGCCCGCCGCCAGATATTTTAACCCTTGAATCTATTTACTTTCCGGCAGGTCTGCGGCCGTCTCCTGAACGAGCAAATCGACCACCTTGATGAACGCCTCTTTTTCATCGGCGCCAGCCTTTCGCGCTTCCGCATAAGTCTCGATCTGCCTGCAGGCGCTTGCGCCTCGTTTCAGGATTGTTCGGGCGTGCTGCACTTCCTTGAGGCATCCAAGGGCTGTTGCGTCTTCCGTAACGAGTTCGATGATTTCCTCGATCAACGAACCGAACGGCACGCATTCGCCGCGGCCAAGATCGATCATGCTTTTTGTGCAGCCATAGCGCTGCGCCCGCCATCGGTTTTCTTCAAGCATGATGCGCGGATAAATGCGCCAGCGCATGTTGCGCTGCTTGATCCGTGCAAGCATGCGCAAAATCGACTGATAAAGCGCAGCAATGCAAAGCGCGTCTTCAAGTCTTGTGCAGACATCTGTTATCCGCATTTCCACTGTTGGAAATCGCGCGCTGGGCCGCATGTCCCACCATAGCTTGGAGGCGTCTTCCATCACGCCGGCGTGGATGAGCCGGTCAATCATGCGCTGATATTCCGACCAGCTCTCATAGCGATCCGGAATGCCTGTGCGCGGCATGGAATCGAAAATGCCGAGTCGCGCGCAGCGCATGGCCATGTCATGTCCGCCCCAGAAGGGCGAGGATGTTGAAAGCGCCAGTAGATGCGGGAGAAAATAGCGCGCCTGATTCATCAGATCGATGCGGTCGTCTTCATCTTCGATGCCGGCGTGGACATGCATGCCGCAAATCAGCATGCGGCGAATAACGCCGCCCATATCGGCATCGAGAAGGTCGTATCGGGGCGCAGACGTATGTTGTTGCTGGCCCCATTGCGCAAAGGGGTGCGTCGACGCCGCCATCAGCTTCATGCCGTGCTTTTCCGCCGTGTTGATGATCACGGATCGCAGCGCGGTTAGATGATAACGCGCCTCAGTGATATCCGCACAGACCGGCGTGCCGATCTCCACCTGGCATTTGAGGAACTCCGGTGTGACACGCTCGCCCAGCCGGTCCTTGCATTCCTTCATGAAATCGGGCGAGGGATCGGCGACGAGGTCGCGCGTATCGGGATCAACAAGAAGGTATTCTTCTTCCACGCCAAGCGTCAGTGCTGGCAACATGGGTTCTCTCTCCCTTTCGTCAGCCTGATTTCGACTTTACACTGATTACCGGGTGATTGTCCGCACCCCTTTGGCTAATAATTCAGCGATTTTCTTAACGCCGTCCTGATCGCCGATCTTGTCCTGCCGGATTTCGACGGTGATGTGAGGCAGGTTTCGCGGCCCCACATGCCGGTCGACGGAATAATTGAACTCACGGGCATCATAAGGCTGGTTATCACCGATGCGCCAGCCGGTCTCGGCGGACAAATATTCGATTATCGCGCGCGCATGGTGTTCGTCCTCGCGCCATAACAGGCCGACGGGCCATGGCCGCTCGTCAGACGCGCCCATAAGGCGATTGGTAAAGCTGTGCACGGAAATGACAAATGGGATTGGCGCATTTGAAATCATATCATTCAGCGCGTTGTTGAGACCGTCATGATAGGGTGTATGGAACCGGTCAATCCGCGCCCGTGTTACCGCCTCTTCCAGCATTTGATTTCCCGGAATGGGAATCTGATCGCTGACAGCCGGAATGATGTCATTCGCTGCAGGATCGCGATTGGCGTCGATGATCAGGCGGGAAAACGCGCACAGAAAAACTGTTCCATCAAGAAGCGAACCTAGTTCTGTCGCCAGCGCGCCGGCGCCGATATCCCATGCGATATGGGTGTCGAGCAGGTCATCGGGAAGCCCCAAACATTTCAGATCGTCAGGGATGTAGTTCGATGCGTGATCGCAAAAGACAAAATATGGCGCGTCGCCGATTTTTTTTGATTTAAAAACTTCTCCGCAGGTCATGTGGATATATCAGCGCTTGTCATGCAAGGTTGCAAGCGCGTTCTTCGGTCTGAACGATCAACGGCGGCCCGTAGGCCGCCGTCGAAATTAGACTGAAATGCGGAGGCTAGAAACTCTTGCGCACCGTAAGGCCAAAGGTTCTAGGCTGATTGGTGCGGAAGCCCAGACGCGCCCGGCCGCCGCGCTCTCTGTCAAATGAGAGATTTGCATTCTCGTCAAAGAGATTGTTTGCATAGAGGAAGATCGACACCGTCTCCCAATCAATCCCTGCCTGCAGATTTACAAGCTGATAGGAGTCGAGCTCGAGGTCGAGCATTGTCACGTCCATGCCCGATGCGCCGCCAAACGCCAATCCGGAGGCAAAATTACCGGCGCCGGGTTCCTGGTCAGACGGCTGGGTGAATCGCGATCCCACGTGCTGTGCGGAAACTGCAACGAAACCGTCTGACTGTCCGCCCCAGTTGAGCGGAAATGTATATGACGCCGTCGCTGCAATCTGGAATTCAGGCACCGATGCAAGCCGGTTGCCTTCGCGAATGCCGGCGAGGACATTGCTGTTCACGTCAGTCACGGTGGAATCGAATTCCGCCTGAACCCAGCTGCCGGCGATGGAGACGTCGAAACCGTCAGTCAATTCAGCGCCGAGTTCAGCTTCAAGGCCCAGCGTGTGGGCTTCAGGCACGTTGAATACAACACGGGATGAACAGCTCCCTGCGTCAGCCGTTACCTGCAGGTTGGAAATGTCCGTATAGAATGCTGCTGCATTGAAACGCACGTTTCCCGAATTGACCTTGGCGCCGACTTCATAGTTCCACAAGGATTCGTCATCATAGGTCGGAAAGNNAGCAGCGTCATCCATTGAACATAATGTGATGTTCAGTGGATCGTTTGCGCCGCCCAGACGGAAGCCTTTTGAGGCTTGCGCATTCAATGTCATCGTATCGCTTACGTCATAGCTCAAGAGGAAGCGTGGTGCGAAGCCATCCGATTTCGTTGTGTCGGCCTGATTGTCTCCGTTGGAGAACAGGCCGCCTGAGGTAAAGGTGCGATCCTCGGAGAAATCATAGTATCGCACCCCGCCTGTAGCGTGCAGCCGGTCGGTAATATCCAACGTCGCTTCCGTGAAAACGGCAAACTGTTCAAGGTCGTACGGAAGATCAGCGTTGTAGGGCGAGTCCGGTCCAAATCCGTTTGCCACCATCGCCGATGTCCCGGCGCCCAAAACCATATCAGTCACGGCGTCGTAGCCCGGTGTAGGCAATCGCTGAGAATAAAGGCGTTCCGTGTCGGAATAGAAGATGCCGATCAGCCAGTTAAACGGGCCGTCGCCATTTGAGGCGAGGCGCGCTTCCTGCGTGAACTGCTCCACTGCCGTCGTATCGCGGAGATTGGACGGTATCAGCACCGCAGAGTCGGGATAGCCCAAGTCCACCGATACCGAGCCGGTCAGCGCGCTCGCATCACGGCTGACCAGGATATCGCGATCTGTATAACTGGTTACCGATGTAAAATCGACGGGACCAAGGCCAATTTCAATCGTTCCATCGGCGATCAGGATTTCATCTTCGAATGCTTCATCAAGCAACAGATATTGCTGGCGCTCGCCAAGCTGGATCGGCGCACGCGTCGTTGTGAAAGGGTTGGCGAAGAGGTTGAAAGCTTCCTGGCGGTTAAAGCCATTAGTTTCGATGTCCTGATAGATTACCCGCGGCGTTATGACGATGTCCGGCGTAACTTCCCAGCGCAGCGCGACGCGTCCGCCAAGCCTGTGGCCGTTATTCACATCATTATCTTCGCCAGTCTCACCTTCTTTTAACGCATCGATATAACCGCCATATTCCGTATAGCCACCGACAATACGAAGCGCAGCAGTTTCGCCGATCGGGAAGTTGACGACGCCTTTGCCGTGGCCGCCAACACCGCCGCCGTCAATCACATTGAAGTTGCCTTCAACCATGCCTTCGAATTCGCCAACCTTTGGCTGGTTGGTGATGTACCGAATGGTGCCGCCGATGGAACCGGACCCGAACAGCGTCCCTTGCGGTCCTCGCAGGGTTTCAACGCGGTTGAGGTCAAAAAGATCAAGATCGGGCGTAAACAAAGACAGGGAAATCACGGATTCATCGAGATAGACGCCGACCTGTTCCTTGACGCCTGGCTGGTCTCGAATGATCTGGCCCGCGGAAACGCCGCGAATGGCGACCTGGCTCTGTCCAGGCCCGAGATTTTGAATAATCAGGCCGGCGACATTGCGTGAAAGGTCTTCGAGATTTTGCGATCCGGTTTTCTGGATATCTTCCTGGGTTTGGGCATTGATCGAAAACGGAACGTCCTGAATGGCCTGTTCGCGTTTTGTAGCGGTTACGACGATCCGGTCGCGGTCGTCATCTTGCGCGAGACTGACACCCGGCATTACGACCAACGCAGATACAGATGCGAATAGCGCACCCTTGCTAAAGCGGCTCATAATTCCTCCCGAAGTTATGGTTATAGAATGCAGTGTGAATGACGTCGCATCTTCACGCAATCACGACTGTCAGCTCCAAAGCGGGTTTATGCAGAAAAAAAATTCTGAAAGCGCTTATACTGTTGCGAAAAAGTTACGCTCATATTGCGGTAATTTTAGAAACTCTCATGTGAGTGACGCTTAGTAATAATTCACAAGCGCGTTTTGCGCTGCAAATAGTTCAGACTTCGATGAGCTCGACTGAAGCCCCTTTGAGCTTCAGGGCGATCTCACCATTCTTCAATCGGAGCGCCGGTTCTCCAAAAATTTCTCGGCGCCATCCCGTCAGCGCGGGGACATCAGCTTTGTCGTTCCGCACAATCGCCTCGAGGTCTGCGCTCGAAGCGATCAGTTTCGGCGCTACGTGATACGCCTCGCACTGGCGTTTCAGAAGAACCTTCAAAAGTTCAAGGACATCGGCTGAAACTTTTTCACGCTCGGGTTTGTCGACCTTGGGAACCTGATCTTTCGGCAGATTCAGCCCTTCTTCGATCGCATTCAGGATTGCGCCCCCGGAACGGGAACGCTCAAAGCCGCTCGGAATGGAGCGCGCGCGCCCTAATCCTTTCGCATCCTTCGGTTGAAGGCGCGCCAGCTCGTAGATAGACTCGTCTTTCAGGATGCGGCTGCGTGGAATGTCTTTTGTCTGCGCTTCATGCTCGCGCCATTCAGCCAGCTTCAGGACGGCGCCCATTTCCTTGGGGCGCACGCCCTTCAGCTTCAGTCTCTTCCACGCGTTTTCAGGTTTTACATGATAGAGGTCGCCATCATTGAGCGCATCCATTTCCTCTTCGACCCAATGCATGCGTTCGCGCTTTTCAAGCGAGTTTTTGAGAATTGGAAAGGCATCGCGCAAATGAGTTACGTCAGAAAGGGCGTAGGAAAGCTGCGCTTCTGTCAGCGGGCGTCTCGACCAGTCCGTAAATCGTGAGCCTTTGTCGATCTTTGCTTTCAGCAGGGAACGCATGAGCGGCTCGTACCCGATCTGGTCGCCGAAGCCGCAGGCCATGGCGGCGATCTGCGTATCGAAGAGCGGGCCGGGAACCTCTCCGAGCAATTTGTAGAATATCTCAAGATCCTGCCGGGCGGCGTGAAAAACCTTCACCACCTTATTGTCGTTCAGAACATCGAGAAAGGGAGAAAGGTCGAGACCATCGGCGAGCGGGTCGATGATCGCTTCCTCATCGCCGCCCGCCGCCTGGATCAGGCAAAGGATAGGCCAGTAGGTTTTCTCCCGCATGAATTCCGTATCGACGGCGATGAAAGGCTGCTTGCGTAGCGCTTTGGCGAATTTCTGGAGTTCGTTACTGGTGGTGATTACCTGCATGACGGGCGCTTCTATCCCACGCTGGACAGTGGAAACAAGCGGCATTTCGCGCCGCAAAAAAATCCGCGCCCAAAAGGGCGCGGATCAGGCTTTTTACTGGCGGCGTTCGCCCGTATATCGGCGAAAATCCCTAGAATCCGCAGAGATTCGCCAGGTTTTGCGCCGTCATAGCGACCGGTCCGGTCGTCAATTCGGTGCAGATTGCCGTATTTTTGGCCGCTTCGGCTCGGCCGCCGCTGATTGCGGCAAGGCTCGCACCGAACATTTTTTCGAACGGGCTTTTCTCGACCGCTGGTGGTGAGACCAGTTTCCAGTCATTTCCTTCAGCGCCGATCTCTCCGGCGATAAAGCTGAGTGTTTCCTGATAGGTCTTTGTATCGTCGATATAGCCGTAGGATTGCGCGAGGTCATTGGCGTAGATCATGGCGCCGTGCTGTTCGATCAGCGCGGTGCGGTCCATCGGACGCAGCGCCGTTACGTGATCGAGGAACTTTTCGTAAAACTCCTCAGCCGAAGACTCGAGTAAGGACTTCTCCCGCTCCGACATTGGCCGGAACGGGTTGCCAAGGTCCTTGCCTTCACTCGCCGCAATGAGCGTGGATTTGATGCCGCCGCGCGTCGTGATGCCCGTACCGAAAAGGCCCCCATCGATCGCGACCGGATCCTCGAAATAGAGGAAGTTGCCAAAGATCACGCCGACGCTACCGATCAGGCTTCCATAGTCCGCGAAAATCTGGTCCGCCGCAGCCGTGGACCAGACGCCGCCCGAGGCGGAAAATGAATCTACATAGGCGATGACTGGCTTGCCGGCTTCCTTGACGGCGAGCACGCCTTCATGGATCGCGTGACTGCCGACGATCGATCCGCCTGGCGTCGTGACGAACAGCATTACCGCTTTGATGTCTTCATCTTTCGCAGCTTTCAGAAGCTGTTCCTTGACCTCGTAGCCATAAGTCACGGACTGAATGCTGGAGAAAAAGCTGGTGTCTTCTTGCGGCGCGTGGGTCAGGATCGGGCCGATAATATCAACGCGCAGGATCGCATTTTCACTGCTTTTTTCGCCATAGAGCGTCTTTGAAATAGGCGCCTTCGCGACGGATTGTCCGCCTGAACCGGCCCCTGCGACTGCGGCCACACCGCAGGACACGAGCCCGATTATCAGAATTCCCCCTACGATCATCTTGATGACCATACGGAACAGGTCAGGTAGTAGTGGCGGCCTCTCAGCCATATCGCCCTCCATCAGTTGCAACAGCTATGGTTCCGGACAGGTAGGAAGCGGCGTTCGAAATGTAAAGGGTATTTGACATATATTTTACATGAATTTTCCGCCGTTGAGCCAGTCCGGCCCGGCCTTGACATTGCATTGCAGCGTTGCCACTCCGGCGCGATCAAAATTCTCGAGGGGATCCCATGCACGCCTATCGCACGCATCATTGCGGCCAGTTACGCAAATCCGAGGTTGGCGAGACTGTCCGCCTGTCCGGCTGGGTGCACCGCAAGCGCGACCATGGCGGTCTGCTCTTTATCGATTTGAGAGATCATTACGGGCTCACTCAGCTGGTGGTTGAACCTGAGGCGCCGTTTTTTGCCGAGGTTGAGCGCGTACGCCAGGAAAGCGTCATCAAAGTCGATGGCCGCGTGGTCGCCCGTGATGCGGACGTCGTGAACCCGAACCTGCCGACGGGGGAAGTTGAAGTGCGCATCGACGCGTTTGAAGTGATGTCTGCAGCCGATGACCTGCCGCTGCCGGTATTCGGCGAGCCCGATTACCCGGAAGACATCCGCATGCGTCATCGTTATCTCGACCTGCGCCGCGAGACCTTGCACCAGAACATCATGTTGCGTTCCAAAGTGATCGGCGAAATTCGCCGGGGCATGGAAGACAAAGGCTTTACGGATTTCCAGACGCCGATTTTGACGGCGTCATCGCCAGAAGGCGCGCGTGACTTCCTGGTGCCGTCGCGTTTGCATCCGGGCAAGTTCTATGCGCTTCCGCAAGCGCCGCAGATTTTCAAACAGCTGATCATGGTGTCGGGTTTCGACCGCTACTATCAGATTGCGCCGTGTTTCCGAGACGAAGATGCGCGCGCTGATCGTTCGGCTGGCGAGTTCTATCAGCTCGATCTGGAAATGAGCTTTGTCGAGCGTCAGGACGTTTTCGATGCGGTGGGCCCGGTCGTTGAACAGACATTTGCGAAATTCGCCGGAAAACGATCCGTCACCAAATATCCGTTCCCGCTGATTGCCTATGACGAGGCGATGCTGAAATACGGCACCGACAAGCCGGATTTACGCTGTCCCATCGAGATGCAGATCGTATCCGATCATTTCCGTGGTTCGGGTTTCAAGATCTTTGCGCAAATTCTCGACGCCGACCCGCAGAACGAAATCCGCGCTATCCCGGCGCCCGGCGGCGGCTCACGCGCATTCTGCGACCGCATGAATTCTTTCGCCCAGAAAGAAGGCCTGCCGGGCATGGGCTACATGATCTTCGATGAAAACGAAGCGAAAGGTCCGCTGGCGAAAAACATCGGCCCCGAACGCTCGGAAGCAGTACGCGCGCAGCTCGGCCTGAAAGCCGGCGATGCAGCGTTCTTCCTTGCCGGCAAGCCGGCCGACTTTGTCGCCGTTGCGGCCAAGGCGCGCGTCGTTATCGGCGAAGAACTTGAGCTTACAAACAAGGATGCGTTCGAGCTCGCCTGGATCGTCGACTTCCCCATGTATGAGTGGGACGAGGAACACAAGAAAGTCGAATTCGGCCACAACCCGTTCTCCATGCCGCAGGGCGGGCTTGAAGCGCTTGAAGCGGCGAATACTGACGACGAACGGCTCGCCATAAAGGCTTATCAATACGACATCGTCTGCAACGGCTATGAGCTTGGATCGGGCGCGATCCGAAACCACCGTCCGGACATCATGTACAAGGCCTTCGATATTGCCGGTTACGGCAAGGACGTTGTTGAAGACAAATTCGGCGGCATGCTGAACGCGTTCAAATACGGCGCCCCGCCGCATGGCGGTTGCGCGCTGGGTATCGAGCGGATTGTCATGCTGCTTTGCGAACAGGAAAACATTCGCGAAGTGACGATGTTCCCCATGAACCAGCAGGCGGAAGATTTGCTGCTGCACGCGCCCATCGAAGCGTCGGACCAGCAGCTGAAAGACGTGCATATCCGGGTCGTCATGCCGATCACAGAAAAGAAAGACTGACAACGTCATCTTTCCTCCCCAGCTTGCGGGGGAGGTGTCAGCGAAGTTGACGGAGGGGGATGGCCCCCATCCTCCGTTACGCGGGTACTTCCCCCGTAAACGGGGGAAGAGAAAGGAAGACCGATGCTCACCATAACAAGCGACTTCGACAGCGGAAATATTGTTCCTCTCGACATTTCCGATCCGGCGAACCTGGCGCTTGAGATCAAATCGGACGGCAAGGCGGATTTCTTTCAGTGGTTTTATTTTCGTGTTGAAGGCGGCGAGGGCCAGCCTTTGACCATGCGCCTCAAAAACGCCCATGGCGCTTCCTATCTCAACGGCTGGAAAGACTACCGGGCGGTCGCTTCCTATGACAATGAAAACTGGTTCCGCCTGGAAACGTCATTCGACGGCCGGGAACTGACTATTCAGCATACGCCACATCAGGACAGCATTTATTTTGCTTACTTTGCTCCCTATCAGGCGTCGCGTTACCGCGACTATATAAGCAAGGTGAAATCCTCCCCAATGCTTGCCCATCGGGTCATCGGGCAAACGCTTGACGGACAGGACATCGACTATTTCAGGACCGGCACAGGAGAACGCCAGTTCTGGGTCATCGCACGCCAGCATCCGGGCGAAACCATGGGGTCTTGGTGGATGGAAGGGTTTCTCGATCGCCTGACCGATGAAACCAATGAGGATGCAAAGGCGCTACGGGAAAAAGCGATGCTGCACATTATCCCGTGCATGAATCTCGACGGCGCGAAGCGCGGGCACTTGCGCACCAACGCCGCCGGCAAGGACCTTAACCGCGCCTGGCGCAACGCCAGCATGGAAGAAAGCCCGGAAGTTTATCTGGTGCGCGAGGCGATGCGGGCGAGCGGCGTTGATTTCTTCCTCGACGTGCATGGCGACGAAGCAATACCGAACAATTTTCTCGTCACCGCGAAGGGCATTCCCTCGTGGAACGATGTCCATGACAAGCGTTTTAACCGCTATTCAGACCGGCTATTGGAAATCAGTAGGGATTTCCAGACCAAGGACGGCTATCCGGTCCCAGCCCCCGGCAAGGCTAATCTCGACATCGCCAACGCTTATGTGGCCGAGACGTGGGATTGTCTCTCCATGACGCTCGAGATGCCGTTCAAGGACGCGAATGTAAACCCGATGCCGGAAGAGGGCTGGTCGCCGGGCCGCTGCCGCAAGTTCGCCGGCGAGCATCTGAAGGTGATGGCCGAAATAGCGGACTTTGTCCGCTAAGAGGGCGATTTATCGCGGGGTCCGGCCTCGCGAAACGCGGCGATTTTCGGTAGAAGTCAGAGCTGATCAGTAGCGCAGTCCCTGCAGGGTTCCATGACGTCCGAAATCGGCCATTTCGCTCTCATTCTCGCATTCATGACCGCAATCGCGCAGGCGGTATCGCTGTTCATCGGCGTGAACAGCGGCGACGGACGGTTTTCGGTTTTCGGACAGCGCGCATCTATTGTGATTTTTGCGCTGGCGGCGCTTTCATTCGGCTGCCTGATGCACGCTTTCGGAACGTCTGATTTTTCCGTCGTCAACGTGTTTGAAAACTCGCATTCCGCAAAGCCGTTCATCTACAAGCTGACAGGCACTTGGGGAAACCACGAAGGATCGATGTTGTTGTGGGTGCTGATCCTCACCTTGTTCAGCGCGATGCTGGCGGCGCAGGGGCGCGCGGCGCCGGCGAAACTGCACATGCTGACGCTTGGCGTGCAGGCGCTGATCATCACCGCATTCATCGCGTTTATTCTGTTTACCTCCAATCCGTTCGAACGACTGTTTCCGGCGCCGCCGGACGGGACGGGATTGAACCCGCTCTTGCAGGATCCGGGCCTCGCGATCCATCCGCCGTTCTTGTATCTAGGCTATGTCGGCTTTTCGATTCCGTTTTCCTTTGCGGTGGCGGCGCTGGTGCTTGGCAAGGCGGATTCGGTCTGGGGCCGGCTGGTCCGTCCCTGGGCGCTTGCCGCATGGACGTTTCTGACCATCGGGATCGCGCTCGGCAGCTGGTGGGCGTATTACGAACTCGGCTGGGGCGGCTGGTGGGCATGGGATCCGGTTGAGAACGCGTCTTTCATGCCCTGGCTTGCGGGTACGGCGCTTATCCATTCTGTGCGCGTCGTCGAAAGACGCGATGCGCTGAAAGGCTGGGCCATCCTGCTTGCCATCGCGACGTTTTCCTTGAGCCTCGTCGGCACCTTTCTTGTCCGCTCGGGCGTTCTGACGTCTGTGCATGCATTCGCCGTCGATCCGGCGCGGGGCGTTTTCATTCTCGCCATTCTTGTTCTCGCGATTGGCGGCGCGCTGACGGTTTACGCCTTGCGCGCATCGGCGCTGACGCCAACCGGCCGATTCGAACCGGTCAGCCGGGAGGGCGGCCTAATATTGAACAATGTATTTCTGCTCGCCGCATGTGCGGTGGTGTTCTTCGGCACATTCTATCCGTTATTCATCGACGTTCTGACCGGCGACAAGATCACGGTGCTGGCGCCGTATTTTAATCTGATCTTCCCGCCGATCACGTTTCTGGCGATGGCGTTCGCCGCGTTCGGAACCTTGCTCGCGTGGAAGCGCGCCGACGCGAACAGCATTTTGCGAAAGATGATCCCCGCCGCCGCCGCCGCACTCGTTGCTGCGGTCATCGTTCTGGTCATTGCCGACCGCGCCCGCGCACTTGGCGCCTTTTCGATCATGATGGTGATCTGGCTTGCGGGCGGGGCGCTCACGGAAATCGCACAACGAATTAAACTATTCGGCGGATCTTTTGGCGATACGCTATCGCGGGCCAGGGGCCTGCCCGCCGCCGCCTGGGGTTCAACGCTCGCGCATCTCGGGCTTGCGCTCTTTGCATTCGGCGCCGCCGGCATCAGCCTTTGGAAATCGGAGGAAGTGGTGCTGATGGCTGAAGGCGATATTTCGGAAGTCGCCGGGTACGCCGTGACGCTCAAATCCGTTGAACGCCTGCGCGGGCCGAATTACGAGGCGGAGCGGGCGACCTTTTCAGCAGCGAAAGGCGGCGAGAGCTTCACGCTTTCTGGCGAGCGGCGTTTCTATCCAATCCGCCAGATGGAAACGAGCGAGGCGGCGATCCGCGCGCACGGCGTCGGCGATCTTTACATCTCCTTCGGCGAAAACACGTCGGGCCGCGGCTGGCCGGTGCGGCTGTTTTACAATCCGTTCGTCGGCTGCCTGTGGTGGGGCGCCGGGCTGACGGCGTTCGGCGGGCTTGTCGCGTTTGGCGATCGCGGCCGCAAACCAGCTAGACTAAAACGCAAAAAACCCGCGCCGGCGGGTAGCGCAGAGGCGGCGCCCGCATGAGAAAAGTTGTTCTCTTTGCACCGCTGATCGTGTTTGTGGTTGTCGGCTCGTTCTTTGCCTGGGGGCTGACGCGCGATCCGTCGCGCATTCCCTCGCAGCTTATCGACCGTCCGTTGCCGGAGTTTGACCTGCCCGCCATTCAGGGGTTTTCGGAAGGTCTTTCCACTGAAGATTTCAAGGGGCAGGTGACGCTTCTCAATGTGTTCGCGTCGTGGTGCGTCAGTTGCCACATTGAGCATCCGCTGCTGATGGAGCTGGCGGCGAAAGGCGACATTCCAATCTATGGTCTCAACTGGAAAGAAAAGCCGGGCGACGGCAAGGCGTGGCTCGACCGGCTAGGTAATCCCTATTCGATGATTGGCGACGACAGGCAAGGCCGCGTTGCTATTGATCTTGGCGTCACCGGCGCGCCGGAGACATTCGTCGTCGATAAGGGTGGCCGCGTTCGCTACGTTTTTATTGGCCCGATCACGCAACGGTCTTGGGAGGAAACACTGGCGCCTCTTATTGAAGAGCTGAGAAAATCATGAGGATTTCTTTTACCGCGTTGATCAGCCTTCTCATGGCAGTGTCGGGGTTCGCCGCTGAGCCCGATGAAATGCTTGACGATCCGCAGCTTGAGGAACGGGCGCAAGCCATCGAAACGCTATTGCGCTGCGTTGTCTGCCA
>DGNI01000192.1:0-3807 GCA_002388885.1 Parvularculaceae bacterium UBA4496
ATGACGGCATCATCGACCCGGCGCAGACCCGCGACGTTTTAGGCCTTTGTATTTCCGCATCGCTCAACGCGCCCGTCGAACAAACGCGCTTCGGCGTGTTCAGGATGTAGGGAGAAATAAACATGACCGAACAAGTCCTCATCACCACCATCGACCAACGCGGCGTTGCGCGGCTGACCATGAACCGGCCGGAAATCCGCAACGCCTTCAATGAGGAACTGATCTGTGGCATCTGCGACGCCATGGGGCGGCTCAACTCCGATCCGAATGTGCGGGTGATCGTACTTACCGGCGCGGGGAAAGCGTTTTCCGCCGGCGCCGATCTCAACATGATGAAGCGCGCGGCGAATTTTTCCGCCGCCGAAAACAAGGACGATGCGCGCCGTCTCGCGCACATGCTTTCATCGATCTACCACTCGCCAAAGCCGACCGTGGCGCTCGTCAACGGGCCGGCCATGGGCGGCGGACTCGGCCTCATCGCCGCCTGCGACATCGCCATCGGCGCCGATACGTCATTCTTCGCCTTGTCGGAAGTGCGCGTCGGATTAATCCCCGCCGTGATTTCGCCATTCGTCATTCAGGCGATCACCGTGCGCCGGGCGCGACGGTACTTTCTTTCGGGCGAACGCTTCGACGCGGCGACCGCAGCGGACATTGGCCTGTTGCACAAAGTTGTACCGGCCGCGGCGCTGAACGATGAACTTGAAACGCTGCTGACTGAACTTCTCGCCTGCGGGCCGGATGCGCAGGGCCTTGCGAAAGAGCTGATCCGCAAGGTCGCCTATCGCCCGCTCGCCGAACCGGTGATGGAAGAAACCGCCGGCATGATCGCCAAGACCCGCGCCAGCGAAGAGGGCAAGGAAGGCATCACGGCGTTTTTAGAAAAACGAAAGCCGAACTGGGTGAGCGAATAAATGACGCTCGGCCATGTCATCCGTAAGGTGAAGACCGAAGACCGCGACGCCGTCTCCGCCGTGCTGACGTCGGCCTTCGAAAGCGATGGGGAAGCAAGGCTCGTTCAAAATCTTTGGGAGCAGCACGCCATTCGGTTTGAACGGCTGGCGGAAGTTTCCGGCGTCATCATCGGCTATTGCGCATTCAGCGCTGTCACCTGCAAACCCGACCTTGACGGCCTGCTGCTCGGCCTTGGCCCCCTCGCGGTCGCGCCCGAACATCAGAATCAGGGCGTCGGGGGCGAACTCGTCAAAGAGGGCCTCAAACTCTGCCGCGAAAACAACGCGCGCCTGATCGCCGTGCTCGGCGATCCCGACTATTATGCGCGCTTCGGTTTCGAGCCGGCGTCGAAAAAGAAAATGACATGGGCGGGTTTCGATGCAGGCGACGCCTTTCGCATCATCACCAACGCAGACGAGAAATTCGACGATGTCAATCCCGATGACATACGCACGATTCACTATCACCCCGCTTTTAACGATGTGAGCTGAAAAGGAACGCCTTAATGACGCAAAGCTTGTTAACGCCGGTTGTCGTCCTCGTCCTATGGTCATTGGTGATGTGGGTGTGGATGCTGGCGACGCGCCTTCCCGCCATGCGCAAGGCAAAGATGCATCCGCAGGCCGCGAAACATACCGGCGCGGGCAGCACGGACAATTTGCCCTCGGAAGCACGCCAGGTCGCCGACAACTACAACCACCTGATGGAACAGCCGACGATTTTCTATGCGCTTGTGCTCGCCATTGCCGTTGGCGGCATCGGGCAGATGCTCGATGTCTGGCTCGCCTGGGGTTATGTCGTTATTCGCATCGCTCATTCGATCCTGCAGGCGACCATCAACATCGTGATGTATCGCTTCTATCTCTTTGTCGCCTCGACCCTCTTGCTGATCATGATGGCGGCGCGCGCTTTGACAACGCTTTTGATGTAACCGGAATTACGCATGTTCAAGAAAATCCTCATCGCCAATCGCGGAGAAATCGCCGTTCGGGTCGCAAGGACCGCGCGGCGCATGGGCGTCGCCACCATCGCGGTTTATTCGGACGCCGATAAAAACGCGCCGCATGTGCGCGCCTGCGATGAGGCCGTGCATATCGGCCCTGCCCCCGCGGCGGAAAGTTATCTGCGCGCGGAAAAAATTATCGACGCCTGCAGGAAAACCGGCGCCGAAGCCGTCCACCCGGGCTACGGGTTCTTGTCGGAAAACGCTGCCTTCGCCGATGCGCTCGAAAAAGCCGGGATCGTTTTCATCGGCCCGACGTCCGACACCATAAACGCCATGGGGTCGAAATCGGCGGCGAAGGATTTGATGGAATCCGCAAACGTGCCGACAACGCCCGGCTATCAGGGCGAGGGCCAGTCGGTCGCGACGTTCAAAAAGGAAGCAAAACGCATCGGCTATCCGGTGCTGTTGAAAGCCACCGCCGGCGGCGGCGGCAAGGGCATGCGCATAGTCGCGGCGGAAGGCGACCTCGAAGACGCGCTGAAGTCCGCGCAGCGCGAAGCGAAGTCCGCCTTCGGCGACGACCGGTTCCTGATCGAAAAATACGTGACGCGCGCGCGCCATGTGGAGGTGCAGATCTTCGGCGACGGCAAAGGCGAGGTCGTGCACATGTATGAGCGCGACTGTTCCGTGCAGCGCCGCCACCAGAAAGTGATCGAGGAAGCCCCGGCGCCGAACATGCCTGCGGCGACGCGCGCAAAGCTGTTACAGGCCGGCGTCGATGCCGGTAAGGCGGTCAATTATCGCGGCGCGGGCACGGTTGAATTTCTCTACGACGAAGACGCCGACGCCGTTTACTTCATGGAAATGAATACGCGGCTTCAGGTGGAACACCCGGTGTCGGAAATGATCACCGGGCTCGACTTCGTTGAATGGCAGTTGCGTATCGCCGCCGGTGAAGGCCTGCCCCTCGCGCAAAACGAAATCACCGAGCGAGGCCACGCATTTGAATCGCGGCTTTATGCGGAAAACCCGGCGCAGAATTTCGCGCCGTCCATCGGGACGCTGACGACATTGAAACTGCCGGCTGATACGGCGCGGATCGATTCCGGCGTGGAACAGGGCCAGGAAATTACGCCCTATTACGATCCGATGATTGCGAAAGTGATCACCTATGGTGCAACGCGCGAGGAGGCGCTGGGCGCCATGCGGTCTGCGCTAAAAAAGACCCGCGTTGCGGGGCTTGAGACCAACGCACAGTTTCTGTACGCGCTCGCGGCGGAAGATGATTTCATCAAGGGCGATGTCTCGACGCGCTTCATTGAAGAACATGAGGCCTCGCTCTTCCCCGAACAAAAACTCGACAATCGCGTCCTCGCGGCGGCGCTGCTGGCGCGTCACCTCGACGCCAGAAAGGATTGCGGCGCCGACCCGTGGGAATCGCTCACCGGCTTCCGCCTCAACCGGCCGCAGAAGGCGGTCTACTGGCTGACCATGAACGGCGAAGCGGCGCTGGCGACGCTCAATCGAACCAAAACCGGCGTTGATGTGATGATCGAACCGGATGCCGCAGCGGCGGCGCGGCGTGAAGGCCGCGAGTTGCAGACGCCGATCAAATTTTCCTTCATGCCGTCGTCAACCATGGCGGATGGTTTGCGACTTTCCGTTGACGGAGAAACCTTCGTCGCCGAAACGGCGGAACATAATGGCAAGACCCGCATCTGGATTGGCGCCGACTGCTGGGACGTCGAATATCCCGACCCGTTCTCCGGCCTGTCGGCGCATCATTCGAGTGAAGGCTCGCTGACGGCGCCGATGCCCGGCGTCATCACGGTGCTTTCAGCGAAACCGGGCGATACGGTCGAGGCCGGCAAGCCGCTCCTCATCATGGAAGCCATGAAAATGGAGCA
>DGNI01000192.1:3821-18876 GCA_002388885.1 Parvularculaceae bacterium UBA4496
GGCGATCAGGTGAAAGACGGCGACCTGCTGGTAGAGTTTGAGGAAAGCGCATAACTTTTAACAAAAGGAATTTCTTATGATCGACGTTTTGATAGCGGTCACTACTCTAGGAATAGCCGCCGAAGAATCAAATCCCAAATTATGTGATCCGAATAAATACGTCAGTCAGATAGAACCAGACATGCAGTATACAGAGGAAGAGTTTAACTACGAAAATTACCGTTGGGCGATGGATTGGTTCAGAAAAGCGGATTGGAAGACTAGGGTTGAAGGGAAGACTTATGAACGACCATTCGAACTAGGCTGGGAGTTCGAAATGATGTACTTTAATAGACTGACGGCAATTGAAGGGTATGTTCTGAAACAGCGGGCTCTCGCCAGCGAAGGCGAAACTAGAGAAGTGGCCGTAGACCGTTTCTGCAAGTTCATGATCAGCGCTGTTCCTCTAGACTAATAATATGAATAATAAAATCTCCCTTGTCGAAGTCGGCCCGCGCGATGGCCTGCAGAATGAAAAGCAGACGATTGACGTCGCCACCAAAGTCGAGCTGATCGAACGGCTCGCGGCCGCCGGGATGAAATCAGTCGAGGGCGGCGCGTTCGTCTCGCGGAAATGGGTGCCGCAGATGGCGGCCTCTGACGAGGTAATGGAGAAGATCAAGCGTGCGCCGGGTGTTTCCTATCCCGTGCTGACGCCCAACATGAAAGGCTATGAGGGCGCGCGCGCGGCAAAGGCCGATACCGTCGCCGTCTTCGGCGCGGCGTCAGAATGTTTTTCACAGAAGAACATCAACTGCTCCATCGAAGAAAGCATCGAGCGGTTCAAACCGATCATTGAAGCTGCAAAGGCCGATGGTGTTCGCGTGCGCGGTTACGTTTCCTGCGTCCTCGGCTGCCCATACGAGGGCAAGATTTCACCAAGCCAGGTCTTGCCGGTCGCCGCATCGCTTTATGACCTTGGATGCTATGAAATCTCGCTTGGCGATACGATTGGCGTTGGAACGCCGGAAGAAACACGCGCGCTCATTCGCACTCTCGCAAAGGCGGTGCCGATAACAGCCCTCGCCGGCCATTTCCACGACACGTACGGCCAGGCGCTGTCGAACATCTGGGCCGCGATTGACGAAGGCGTCACGGTTTTCGATTGCTCCGTATCCGGTCTCGGCGGCTGTCCCTACGCCAAAGGCGCCAGCGGCAATGTCGCCAGCGAAGACGTGGTCTATTCGCTTGAACGCTCCGGGTTTGAAACTGGCGTTGATCTGGATGCGCTGATCGAAACCAGCGTCTGGATTTCAAGAAAGCTCGGCCGCAAACCGGGTTCGAAAGTCACGCTGGCGCGGATGGGCGGCTGATTAGCCACATTAATTGTCATTCCGGACGCCGACAGGCGATCCGGAATCCATAACTCAACCTTTCAGCTTGCGAAAACGTCGAAAAACAGCGTCATGGATTCCGGGCGCGCGGCTTCGCCACGCCCCGGACTGACAAATCAGCTACTTGCGATACGCGGGTGGCAAGCGGGTATCTTACAACGCATCCTCATAAACCGGCTGGATATCCACCGGCAGGTGCGTCAGTGCGGCGATTGCCGCTTCCGCGTCGGCGTCCAGCTTTGAGTATTCGTCCAGAAACGCTTTCGCCGCATCGTAATCGCCATCGCCCTGCACGATCACCACGTCGCGCGTCAGGTCCGATATCGCCTGTTCCAGCACGGCGAAATCGAGACGGTACTTTCCATCCTCAACAGAGAATGCGCCGGCGTTCTTGAAGTAGGTATACTGAAACGCCGCGCCGCGGGCATGCGCCGCCGTCAGGCCGAAGCGCATGGCGCGGAAAAGCCCAACAAAATAGGTGGCGAGAAAGTTTTCTTTCTCCGCCACCGGCAACTCGCCGCGCTCCATCATGTAAAGAATGTTATGGGCGCCCATCACATCTGCCTTGCCTTCTTCGATGGGCGAATAAAGTTCCTGCAACTGCGCGTTCACGGTCGTTTCTTCGCCGTCCACAGTAATCGTACCCGGCCCGAGACTGTGCGACAGCTCGTGGAACAACGTGTTGTTCGACATGTATTTCTTCATCAGCATTGACGCCTGATCGGCGGCCAGCACGTCCTGCGCCATGGGATTGAGGATGCGTTCGAACTTGGCGCCGAGTACATTGTTGAGGATGACTTTCTTGGCGCCCTTCGCCTCGCGCACCCGCTCGTCATTGGGCAGGTTGAAGGCGATAGTCTGCACGCCCGGCACGTTGTCGCCGCCGCCATGGACCTGATAGGCAGCGACGATGGGCGATTCAAAACCCCGCTGGAAGTTCTTGTAGCCCTCATCGACCGGCAGGTTCGCTTCCATATCGCGCAAGAAGTCCTTGTATTTGGCTAGCGCCGCGCTTTCTTCAGGGTTTTTTACCGTGATGAACGCTTCGAACGCCGTTTTCGTACCGAACAGACCGTCCGTATAGACCTCATAAGGACCGATGGCGGCTTCGATAGGGCCGTCGAGATCCATCCACGCCATTTCGGATGCATAGTAGTCGTCGGAAAGAAACGCATCGGCGCGCAGGGTCAGAAAATTTTTGAGACTTTCGTTCGTCGTAATCTCCGCCGCTTCGCGCATCAGCTGCGCCGCCGGCTCCAGCCACTCGCGGTAATGTTCCGAATAGGGAATGGCTTTAAGTCCGCCCTCGCCATCGCGGCGGATCACCGTGTACCAGCTCTTGAATGCTGCTTCATCTTCGGGGTGCTCCGCGACCCAGTTTTCAAATTCCTCTCTGGTAATGTCCGCAGGGTAAAAACCGGCGCCATCGGGCATGGGCGTATCGCCGAAGAATGGTTTGTTCTCATCGAGCGTATCCCACGGCCCGAAATGCAGATCGAATAGATTGAGCAGGATGTCGCGGTCGGGGCCGTCAAGCGCTGCAATCTGTTCACGCCATTCAGGATTCATCTCGCTGCGCTGGCGCAGGTAAATTTCGGACATCAAATCGCCAACCTGATTGAGCTTGTTGATGACCGCGCGTTCCTCGTCGGTAAGAAAACTCGTGTCCGGGTTCATCTCCACGACCGCGAACTGGGCGCGCATCTCCACCAGTTTCGCCCGATCAGCCGATACAGCGCCCAATGTTTCTTCCGCCTCAATTTCGGCAGCCGTGTCTTCGGCGGCATTTGACTCCGGCGCTTCCTCGCGGGCACAGGCGGCCGCGAGCGCCAGAATGGAAACTGCGAGCAACGGGCGAACAATATTCGGTTTCATGGGTGATCCCTTGAGGCTTGAAATTCATCAGGTTTGGGCGCTCGTGCGCCCATTCGTTAACGCCAACTTAGCGGCCTAACGCGCAGACATAAAGGCCGCCATATTCCGGCCTTGCCGGGGCGCTAGGGTTTGAATATTGCTAGGAAGTCGGTCAATCTTGGCCGTTTCGTTGATTGGCAGCGTTTAAAGGGGACGGCATGAAGCGGTTATTGGTTGGAGTTGGCGCGCTCGCCGTTTCGTTGTCGACCGCACAAGCGGAACCGGCGGATTTCGAACGCTGGCTTTCGAGCTTCCGCGCCGAGGCCGCGGCGGCGGGGATCTCCGCCGAAACGCTCGACGCCGGGCTCACCGGCCTTTCCATCAATGAGCGCGTTTATGAGCTGAACGACAACCAGCCGGAATTCTCCCGCGCGATATGGGATTATCTCGACAGCGCGGTTTCCGCGACGCGCATTCAGAACGGACAGACAAAATATCTTGAAAACCGAAACCTGCTAACGCTGATCGAGGAAGCGTACGGCGTCGATGCGGAAATCATTTCAGCCATCTGGGGGCTTGAGTCTTCCTATGGCGCCATCATGGGCGATTATGACGCCATTCAGGCGCTGGCGACCCTGGCGTTCGAAGGCCGGCGAACGGGATACGGCCGCAGCCAGTTGATCGGCGCGCTTAAAATCATTCAGCACGGCTATGCGGGTCGCACCGAATTAAAAGGCTCCTGGGCCGGCGCGATGGGACATACCCAGTTTATTCCGACCACGTATCTTTCCTACGCTGTCGATCATGATGGCGATGGCCGTCGCGACATCTGGAACAATCTCGGCGATGTGTTCGCCTCGACCGCCAATTATTTGAGCGTTTCCGGTTATCGCCGCGACGAGGCCTGGGGCGTCGAAGTGCGCTTGCCGTCGGACTTCGATTACGCACTCGCGGACAGCGACACGAAAAAGGCCGTGGTCGAATGGGCGGCGCTCGGCCTGACGACCATGCGCGGGGCGGGCCTCAATGAACGCTTCGATCCGAATTTGCGCGGGCGGTTGATCATCCCTGCCGGGGCGCGCGGACCGGGTTTTCTCGTTTTCGGAAATTTCGAGGCGATCCTTAAATACAACCGCTCCACCGCTTACGCCCTCGCTGTTTCGCTGCTGTCCGAAGAAATTGCGGGCCGCAGCGGCGCGGTCGTCAGCGTCTGGCCGCGTGAAGATCGGCCGCTGACCCTCGACGAGCGAAAGAATCTGCAGCAGGCGCTGAAAGACCGTGGCTACGATCCCGGCCCCGTCGACGGCATCATTGGCGCCGGCACCAAGCGGGCCCTGCGCGCCTGGCAAAAGGCGGTGGGTCTTCCCGCCGACGGCTACGCCTCCGTAGCCATTCTTAACACTCTGAAATAGAACCACTTTTTCTTTTTTCAGAAAATCTGCGCCAACCTCTTGTTGCAGTGCACAATAAGCCCTATATGCCGTGGCAATGCTGCGCCGCACAAGCAAGCGGCCGGCGCATTTACGCACTTTTATGAGAAACAGGAGGCCATCCATGGCGACCACAACAACCAAAACGGCGACCCCAAAAGAGACCGCCGAGAAAACCGCCGCCAGCAATGGCGCTCAGAAGATTGATTTCACCAATATGATGTCCTTCGCCAATGGCGCAGAATGGGCGGAAACGGCGAAAGAGCAATTCGAAACCATGATGTCGTCTTTCGGCGGCAATTTCGAAGACATGCGCGCGCAAGCCGAAGAGATGACCGAAGAGATGCAGACGCGTTTCAAGACGACTCAGGACCGCGCGGCGCAAACCAATGCGAAGCTGATGGAAGCGGCGCAGGAAGAAATGTCCGGCGCCGTTCAACTGGCGAGCGACCTGACCAACGCGAAAACTTTCGCTGACGCCCTGACGGTTCAGCAGTCCTACTGGGCGAAGCTGTTTGAAACCCGCATGGAGCGCGCCCGCGAAATGACGGAAGCAACCGTCGAAGCAGCACGCGAAACCATGACGCCGGTTGAAACGCCGTTTGCGAACTTCAAGGCGTTTGAAAAATTCTTCGCTTTCCCCGCGAAAGCCTAACAAAGACAAATCACGTCAGATCCGCTAATGCTCGTTCATGAGCGGGCGGCGGATCGATAAGGCGAAACTGGACTGGGGTGCGTCTCGCGACGCGCCCCATTCTTTTTGCCCAAAGTCTGTCAAATTTGGCGACGTCTATTTCTCCGGCGACGGTCCAGCAGAGACGGCCCATGTGTTTCTGGCCGGCAACAATTTGCCGCATCGTTTTGAAAGCCAATCGCGATTTCATATCGGCGAGTTGGGCTTCGGCACGGGGCTGAACTTCCTTGTTGCGTGGAACGTCTGGACAAACGTCCAGAAACCGGCGGATGCGAAGCTGCATCTCTTTTCCGTCGAAGCCTTCCCGCTTTCCGTTGATGATATGGCGCGCACGCATCAGGCATGGCCGGGGTTGGCGCAGCTCTCAAAAAAGCTACGGGAAATTTTGCCGCCGCCGTATCCCGGCTTTCATCACCTGCATATCGATGATGACGTCACGCTGACGCTATACTACGGCGATGCGCTCGAAGGGGTTGCGCGCGCAGAGGCGAAAATCGACGCTTGGTTTCTTGACGGTTTCGCGCCGTCGAAAAATCCCGCCATGTGGTCGCCAGACCTTTTCACGGAGATGGCGCGGCTTTCAAATCCCGGCGCAACCTTTTCAACCTTTACCGTTGCGGGCGCTGCGCGCCGCGCCCTAGAAGAAGCAGGCTTCGAATGGGAAAAACGTCCGGGTTTCGGCCGGAAAAAGGAAATGCTTGCCGGGCGCATCGCCAAGCCGCCGCAAAATGAGAAACGCGCGCCATGGTTCGCCGCGCAAAGGGAAACTTTACTCCCCGGCGCGCGCATCGCCGTGATCGGCGCTGGCATAGCGGGCTCCAGCCTTGCCAATGAACTGACTCGCTCAGGCTTCGCACCAACTGTCTTCGACGCCTCCGGTCCCGCATCCGGCGCTTCCGGCAATCCGGCGGGGTTGATCATGCCGCGCCTTGATCTCGACGACACGCCGGCGGGACGGTTTCATGCCAGCGCATACCTTCATACGCTTCGCCTGTTGAACGAACGCAACGAAGCCGTTTTCGCTCCCTGTGGCGTCTTGCATCACGCCGCCAGTCAGAAAGAGCGCGAGCGGCAAAAAAGACTTTTTGAGCAGGCGGCCCTGCCCGACGGCTGGATCGAACAGCGCGATGACGGATTGTTCTTCCCGCAAGGCGGCGTTGTCGATCCGGCGGCGTTCGTGCGCGCGCTGCTTGCCGAATCGCCCGTCATTAAAGAACACGTTCAAAAGCTGAACAGGCATGAACAAGGATGGCGCCTAGTTACTGGCAATACTGAATATGACTTCGACGCGGTCGTCATCGCCAACGGGCTCGATGCATTGCGTCTCGCCGATGCGCGCACGCTGCCGCTTGCGGGCTCCGCCGGACAGATCGACTGGTTTCCCGATGTAGAACCGACGCTGCATGCGCACGCCTTTGGCCCTTACGCAGCGCCATGCCCGAAAATCGGTGAAAGAGGGGGCGGCGTCATTATCGGCGCAACTTACGCACCGGTCCCCATCGGCGCCGAGGCGCGCTTCACCGCCGAGGCTACTGCGTCGAACATTGCCGCGGTTGCACGGGCGATGCCGGAACTTGCCGCAAAACTCGATCCGGAAAAATCGCAGCCCCGCGCCTCTGTCCGCTGTACGACGCCGGATCGTTTGCCGATTGCCGGCCCACTTCCCGACTGGCGGTTTTACGGCGCCGCTTACGACGATCTCCGGCTGGGCAAGCAAAGGGATTATCCGCGCGCCGAAATGCGTGACGGGCTTTTCATCCTGACGGGTCTCGGCTCACGCGGACTTGTCACCGCTCCCCTCGCCGCCGCTATGATCGCCGCAGAAATGACCGGCGCGCCCTCGCCCGTCGATATCAGCGTCACCGAATCGCTCCATCCGGCGCGGTTTTTCATCCGCGATTACAGGCGCGCCAGACAGACGAGATAGGCAGAACGTGGGGCTGCGGTTGCGGCGCAGCCCGGCTTTGGGTTAAGTCCGGCTAAACTTCATTCAAGGAATTCTCCCATGAAAGAGACCCCCTACGGCCCGGTCTATGACAACGTGCTTGAAGGTATCGGCAAGACGCCGCTGGTCAAAATCTCAAGCATCGATACGGGGCCTTGCGTGCTCTTTCTGAAGCTTGAATCGAACAACCCCGGCGGCTCTATCAAGGACCGCATCGGCGTCGCCATGATCGAGGCGGCCGAGAAGGAGGGAAAGCTCAAACCGGGCGGGACGATTATCGAAGCGACGGCGGGGAACACCGGCCTCGCTCTGGCGCTGGTCGCCGCCCAGAAAGGCTACAAGACCATCATTGTCGTTCCCGACAAGATGGCGCAGGAAAAGATCTTTCACTTGAAAGCGCTCGGCGCCGATGTGCGCCTGACGCGTTCCGATGTGGGCAAGGGGCACCCTGAATATTATCAGGATATGGCCGAGCGTATCGCTGAAGAAACCGGCGCCTTTTACGTCAACCAGTTTGGCAACGCGGCGAATCCGAAAGCGCATTACGAAGCGACGGGCCCGGAAATCCTCGGGCAGATGGACGGCGATGTTGACGCCATTGTCGCGGGCGTCGGCTCGGCGGGGACCATCACCGGGCTGTCGCGTTTCTTCAAGGAGAAGTCGCCGAAAACCGACGTCATCCTCGCTGACCCGAAGGGCTCGATCCTGACCGACTATGTGAACACGGGCAAAATTCCGAACGAACTGGGGAGCTGGCTGGTGGAAGGCATCGGCGAGGATTTCATTCCCGACATCGCCGACCTTTCACACGTCAAACGCGCCTACGACATCACCGACAAGGAGAGCTTCGAGGCGGCGCGTGGCCTTCTCAAGAAAGAAGGCATTCTCGGCGGCTCATCCTCCGGCACCATCCTCGCCGCAGCGCTGAAATACTGCCGCGCGCAGAAAGAGAAAAAACGCGTCGTCGCCTTCGTCTGCGACCGCGGCGACAAATATCTCTCTAAAATGTTCAACGACTACTGGATGTACGACCAGGGCTTTTTGAAGCGCCCGCCCCGCGGCGATCTCACCGATCTCATCACCCGGCGCCATTCCGAACGTGCGACCATTACCGTGCAGCCCGACGACACGCTGATGCAAGCCTACGGCAAGATGAAACTTTACGACATCTCGCAGCTCCCCGTACTCGACGAAGACGGCGCAGTCACCGGGCTCCTTGACGAGGAAGACCTTCTCTTCGCCATTGTGCGCAATCGTGACAAGTTCCGCGATCCGGTGAAATCGGCCATGACCTATCGCGTCGAAACCGTCGACGCCAAACAGGACATGCAGTCTCTGCTGCCGATCTTCGCCAAGGGTCACGTCGCCGTCGTTCTGAACAACGGCAAGTTCGAAGGACTGATCACGCGGACGGACTTGTTGAATTATCTGAGGTTGCAGGTGGCTTGATGATGCGCGCACTTGCCGAATGCAATTCCGATTATGAAACGAACCTCGTTGAGCGCATTCAAAACGGTGATTGGCAAGTCACAAGCGTGTTTGAAAAAAGGGGCGAGGATCTGCCTTTCGCATATACAATAGGCATTTTTCAAAATTTTGGTCAGCCCGAATTACTTATGGTCGGCCCTGATTCAAAAAGCGCCGCTCACTATGTAAATAGATACGGCGCTTTGATAAAAGAAAAAGGCGAAACTTATGCGCCGGATAACTTCTACTCGGGCATCATGGATAATCTTGACGTTTGCATGATAAATGCAAACTCCGAAGCAAAGGACGAATACACGCTTTCGTGTAACTGGTATTATCGAGGGCGAGATTATCCTCTGATGCAATGCATATGGCCTTCAAGTAAAGGCTTCTGGCCTTGGGACCCGCACGCGTGGGACGACTACAAAAAGCTGCAACCTCTCTACGGAAAACCACCTAGAATCCAGTAACATGAACATCTACGGCCTCAAAAACTGCGATACCTGCCGCAAGGCGTTAAAGGCGCTCGATGGCGCGAAAGTGCGTTATTCCTTTCATGACGTGCGCGAGGAAACGCCGACGAAAACACAGATCGGCAGCTGGGCAAAGGCTGTCGGCACGGACAAACTCCTCAACACACGCTCGACCACCTGGCGCGGGCTTTCAGACGCTGACAAAGAAAACGTCACCGAAAAGAAAGCCGTCGACCTGATGGCGACGCATCCAACATTGATCAAACGCCCGGTTATCGAAAACGGGCCGACGCAGGTTTTTGTAGGCTGGACAAAAGATGTGGAGGATGAGGTGTTGGGCTAACGTCTCTTCCCCCGTTTACGGGGGAAGTGCCGGCCCGGACTTGTCCGGGACCGGCGATGGGGGCAAGGCAACACTCGCGGCACACCCCCTCCGTCCCTTCGGGACACCTTCCCCGCAAGCGGGGGAGGAAATCACAAGAAGCAATACCAATGACCAAACCCATCCGCATCCTCGTTGACGCCGACGCCTGCCCGGTAAAGGAAGAAATATACAAGGTCGCGTTCCGCTACGGTGTTTCCGTGACGGTCGTCGCCAATCAGCCGATCCGCACGCCCAAACACGAACTCATCACCCGCATCACCGTCACAGACGGCTATGACGCCGCCGACGATTATGTCGCCGAACACGCGGGCGAACATACGGTCGTTATCACCGCCGATATTCTGCTGGCCGAGCGCTGCCTCAAAAACGATGCAACGGTCATCAGCCCCAAGGGCGAGCCCTTCACCAAAGATTCCATCGGCTCGGCCATCGCCGCCCGCGCCCTGATGGCGGATCTGCGCGCCGGCGCGGAGGGCGTTTCCGGCGGGCCGGCGCCGTTTCAGAAAGCCGACCGGTCGCGGTTCCTGCAGGTGCTTGATGAAGCGATCGTGCGCCTGCGCCGCTAGCGAGCCACAGCCCCTTGACGAACGCCCATCCGTTTCTATCTCATTTAAGTCAACGGGCGCGCTCCCTTTGGCGGCCCGTCTGACATTGTTTCACATGTTTGAGACAGCAAAAGGAGCAATGTCACATGTTCAGACCGCTTACGCTTTTTAACCGCAGCCGCAACGCGCCCGCCATGCGCGATGAAGGTTCGGGCGATCCATTCTATCAGTTGCACCGGGAAATGAACCGTCTGTTCGACGACTTCTGGTCAGACTTCGGCGCGCCTTCCTATTTCACCGGCGATCGCGGCCGCGCCAGGCCGGTTCATGTGGACTACCGGGAGACTGACCGCTCGCTCGAAATCGACGCCGAACTGCCGGGCGTTGAGGAAGACGACATAGACGTCCAGTTGAGCGACAACCTTCTCACCATCAAGGCCGAAACGAAGTTCGAGGAAGAAAAGAACGGTAATGCAACCCGCAGCTATTCGTCCTTTTCGCGCTCCATCGCCCTTCCCTATGAGGTCGATAGCGACCGGGTCGAGGCGACCTTCAAGAACGGCGTTTTGAAGTTGTCCCTGCCGAAACCGCCCGAAGTTGCGGCGAAGACCAAAAAGATCGCCGTGCACAAGGGGTGATGCTTGCTGCCCAGCGAACAGAAAAGCCGCACAACGCCGAGGCGAGTGCGGCTTAAAAAAATACACCTTATCTGTTGAATTCTTCCAGATTTTCCAGTGTTGGTGGATAGATATCCCCGCCCTTTGGAATGGTCTTATTATACGCGTGAAGTCATGTTGTTCGCTGCGCGTGGAAAGCGCGCGCGAAAGACGGGAAAGGTTTGTCCGTATGGAAAAGTTGCACAAGAATCGTTCTCCAAGTTGCACAACAATCGGCTGGAGCCCAAGGAATAAGCCGTTTGAGCGCATCGCGCGATCGGGGTTGTGCAACATTGGCTCCACCGCACGCCGGCTACTTTCGCGGCTGGCAATCGGCGCGAGACCGCGTTAAGCCCGTCATCAACAATCGGGAGCCCCCATGAGCAGCGACAAGAAAAACCGCCCCGCCTTTGCAACGCGCGTCATCCACGCCGGGCAGGAACACGACCCCACGACCGGCGCGGTGATGCAGCCGATTTATCAGACATCGACCTATGCGCAGGAAAGCCCCGGCGTGCACAAGGGGTTCGTTTACGCTCGCGGCGCCAACCCCACGCGGTTCGCCTATGAACGCTGCATCGCCGATCTTGAAAACGGATCGCGCGGTTTCGCCTTCGCATCCGGAATGGCGGCGATTGCGACCATGCTGGAGCTTTTTCCGGCGGGTTCGAACGTCATCGCCATGGACGATGTTTACGGCGGCACATTTCGTCTGTTCGAACGGGTACGGAGAGATTCCGCGAATTTATCCTTCACCTATGTCGATCTGACGAAGCCGGAAAATTTCGAAACGGCGATCACGTCTGAAACCAAACTCGTCTGGCTCGAAACGCCGACCAACCCTCTGTTGAAAATCGTCGACATCGAAGCGATTGCAAAAATCGCAAAGAAGCGCGGCGTTGTCGTCGGCTGCGATAACACCTTTGCTTCGCCCTATTGCCAGCGTCCGCTTGATCATGGCGCCGACATCGTCATGCACTCGGCGACGAAATATCTTGGCGGTCATTCGGATGTTATCGGCGGCGTGCTGATTGTGGACGACAAGGATCTCGGCGACCGGCTGGCGTTCCTGCAGAACTCCATCGGGGGCATTCAGGCGCCGTTCGATTCGTTCCTCGCCCTGCGCGGATTGAAAACGCTGGCGCTGCGGCTTGAGCGGTCCTCGTCAAACGCCATGGCGCTTTCCGAATGGCTGGACGCGCACCGCGCCATCGAACGGGTCAACTATCCGGGGCTCAAATCCCACCCCGGGCACGCAACTGCGAAGCGCCAAATGGACGCCTTCGGCGGTATGGTGACAATTTTCGTGAAAGGCGGACTCGATGCGGCCAAGGCGATGCTAGAACGGGTCGAACTTTTCACCCTCGCCGAATCGCTTGGCGGTGTTGAAAGCCTGATCGAGCATCCGGGCATCATGACCCACGCCTCGATCCCGCCTGAACGCCGCGCCGAACTCGGCGTCGATGATTCACTCGTCCGGCTTTCGGTCGGCGTCGAAGACCTCGAGGACCTCCGCCGCGATCTTGAAAACGCGCTTGCCGGGCTTTGATGCGCACCACCTCACGCCGGCATCCCGTGACAAGACGGCAAAGCCTGTTAGAGTCACGCCCCAAGACAAAGGGCGTCAGCCCGGGAAGGTTTATCCATGGCTGACGCGCAATCCGCCGCGAGCTTCGCCGAACGCATCGACAACGCGCTGACGCCGGTCAGCGATTTTGTTTCCGACATTATCTTCTTTTCCGTCGACGTGTTCGGAGTGTCGCTGCCGCTGGTCGTTGTCTGGCTGATGGCGGCGGGCGTGATCGTTTCAGTTTATATGCGGTTTATCAATTTCCGCGGCTTCCGCCACGCCTTTCACCTGATTTTCAATCCCAAAGACCACATCGAGGCGTCCGGCGAGATCTCTCACTTTCAGGCGCTCTCCGCCGCGCTGTCCGGCACCATCGGTCTCGGCAATGTGGCGTCAGTGCCGCTCGCCATCATCCTCGGCGGGCCGGGCGCCGTCTTCTGGATGATCCTTGCCGGGTTTTTCGGCATGGCGACGAAGTTCGCTGAATGCGCCTTGGCGGTGAAATACCGAAAAGTCATGCCGGATGGACGCGTCATTGGCGGACCGATGTATTACATCGAAGCCGTTTTCGCGCGCATGGGATGGAAAACTTTCGGCAAAGGCGCTGCAATCTTTTTCGCGCTCATGGCCATCGGCGGTTCCATCAGTATTTTTCAGGTGAACCAAAGCCACGCGCAATTCGCCAACGTCACCGGCATCTCGGCGCCGGTCACTTTCGGAGTCATCATGGCGGCGCTGGTCGGCGTTGTCGTGCTCGGCGGCATCAAGCGCATTGGTTACGTCGCCGGCAAGCTCGTGCCGTTCATGGCGGTCGTTTATATCGGCGCGGCGCTTATCATCATCGCGCTCAACATCACTGCGCTCCCCGACGCCGTCATGACGATTTTCAAAAGCGCGTTCGGGCTTGATGCGCTTGGCGGCGGCCTTGTGGGCGCGCTGATCAACGGCATGCGCCGCGCCACCTATTCCTGCGAGGCGGGCGTTGGCTCCGCCGCTATCGCCCATGCTTCCGTGCGCACCAACGAGCCTATGACCGAAGGATATGTGGCGCTGATCGAACCGTTTCTCGACACGATCGTCGTCTGCACCATTACCGCACTGGTCGTTATCGTCACCGGCGTTTACGAGCCGTTCCTGTTTACCGACAACGTGCAAGGGATCGAAATCACGTCGCAGGCGTTCGAGAATACGTTCTCATGGTTTCCGGTGATCCTGCTCGTTTCATCGACCCTGTTTGCGTTTACGTCGCTGGTCAGCTGGGCGTTTTACGGTGCGCAGGCATTCGCTTATCTTTCCGGCGGATCGAAATATGGCGACATTATCTTTAAGGTATTGCTGTGCGTTGCGCTTTCAACCGGCGCCGCTGTGTCGGTCGGCGCCATTTTGAACTTCATCGACTCGATGCTGTTCGCCATGGCGATCCCGAATATCCTTGCGCTCTACTTCCTGCTGCCGGAGCTGAAGCGGGACGTAAAGGCGTACGAAACCAAGCATGGGATTTAACTAGCGCGCGGATGAGCCTTGTCGAAGACGCGAAGAAGGCTATCGCTGTCGATTTTCGTATAACGCTGGGTGGCCGCGAGCGACGAATGACCCAGCAGTTCCTGAATGGCGCGCAAATCGCCGCCGGCTGACAACAGATGCGTTGCAAAGGCGTGCCGCATGGCGTGCGGGGTCGCTGAATCGGGAAGTCCGAGCGCTGCGCGCAACTGCGCCATGGTGCGCTGCGCAAGCCGCGGCGACAGAACCTTGCCGCGCGTTGAAAAGAACAGCGGGTCATCCGCTTCGCCGCCATAAGGGCATAGCTCAATATACTGACTAATGCTCTCGCGCGCAGCAGGCACGACCGGCACAATGCGTGTCTTTGCGCCTTTGCCCTTGATGCGGAGCGTTTCGCCGAGCGGCGCTTCGGACCATTTGAGCGACAATGCTTCCGAGATCCTCAGGCCCGCGCCATAGAGCAGCGTCATCAGCGCTGCATCCCGCGCCCGCTCCCAGCTCTGTTTGCGCGTTGACGTTTTCAGCGTCGCCGCAGCATCCATCAACGCTTCAGCATCCTTTTGCGTTACAGGGCGCGGCAAGCGTTCCTTCGCCTTTGGCCCGCGCATCACCGCGATAGCATCATTGTCCGCGTCGGCGCGTTTTTTCAGGAATGAGAAAAATGTCTTGAGCGCCGACAATTCAAGCTTGATTGAAGGCGGCGCCAGCCCCTCGTTACGGCGCGCCGCCAGAAACGCGCGAAAGTCTTTGGCTTCGAGCATTGACAATAAGTCGAGATTCAATGTTTCCGCACGATAACCGGCGAGGAAANNAAAATTTCAAACCGTTCAAGCGCGGAATTATAATTGCGCTGGGTGTATTGGCTGGCGCGCTTTTCGGATTTCAAATGCTGCGCAAACGCCTGCCGCCAGTATGTCAGCGATTGGTTTTGTTCGGTTGCAGCGCTCATGCCTTCACCCAACGCCCCTCGCGGTTAACAAAGTCTTTACGCGACGCGAAACGCCGCAAGCTCGGCGCGCAATTCCGGGATTCCCTCACCTTTTTCCGCCGACGTCGCGCGGATGATGGGATGCGCCGCCGGCCGCTTTACGATCTTTTTTGACGTCGACTCCATCAGCGCCGCGAGGGCCGTCGGTTTGATCTTGTCGGTCTTGGTCAGCACG
>DGNI01000192.1:19015-25311 GCA_002388885.1 Parvularculaceae bacterium UBA4496
CGCGCGCATAGCCGTAGCCCGGCAAGTCAACGAGCCGGAGTTCTCCTTCAAGATCGAAATAATTGATCTCGCGCGTGCGGCCCGGCGTATTCGACGCCCGCGCCAGACCGTTCTGTCCGACGAGTGCGTTCAGCAATGTCGACTTGCCGACGTTGGACCGCCCCGCGAAGGCGACCTCCACCGGGCCTTCCTCGGGCAAACCGTCAAGATCGACGACGCCCTTCATGAAGACGGCCGGCTTTGCGAATAACAGCCGGCCCGCCTCAATCTCATCGGGCGTAAGATCGGCCGTCATCGTCACTTGACGTCGCCCGAAGCGCTCTTTTTCACCCAGGGAAGTTTGATGCGATCGCCGAGATCAACCTTCACGCCGTTCTTTTCCATGATGTACCATTGCTGGAAAATCCCGAGGAACGTGTTCCAGAACCAGTAGAGCACGAGGCCCGCAGCAAACGGCGCAAAGATGAACATGAAAACCCACGGCATGAACGCAAAAACCTGCGCTTGCACCGGATCGGTCGGAGGCGGGTTCAGCTTGAACTGAAACCACATGGCGATGCCCATCAAAATGGGCAGAACGCCAAGACCCAAAACAACGCCAATAAACGGCAAAGACGTTGGGTCATAAGGCAGAAGCCCGAAAAGATTGAAAATCGTCGTTGGGTCCGGCGCCGAAAGATCGCTGATATACAAAAACGGCTGGTGGCGCAGCTCGATAGTGACGAAGAGCGTTTTATAAAGCGCATAGAAGATCGGCATTTGCAAAAGGATCGGGAAGCAACCCGCCATGGGGTTCATCTTTTCCTTTTTATAGAGCGCCATCATCTCCTGTTGCATTTTCATCTTGTCGTCGGCGTAACGCTCCTGCAGCTTTTTGATTTCCGGCTGCAGCTTTTTCATCTTCGACATGGACTCATACCCCTTGTTCGCCAGAGGGAAGAGGATGAGCTTGATGATCAGCGTCAGAATGAGGATGGCGACGCCAAAATTGCCGATCGTGTCGCCGAAAAAGTTGAGCGTATAAAAAATCGGGCGCGTCAGAAAGAACAGATGGCCCCAATCCACCGCCTTGTCAAAATCATAAACGCCGAGACCGCCGTCTTCGGGCATTGCCTCGTATGATTGCAACAGGTCTACGTCCTTCGGCCCGCCGAACATATAAGATGTTTTTGTCAGAGATTGGCCGGGCGCGAGCGTCTCCGCCGGCGTTACATAAAATGACTTGAAAACCGGAATGCTTGTCTTGCTGTTGTTCGTCAGGTGCGCCTCAATCTCCTGATCCTGAGAAGGAATAACTGCAGCGAGCCAGTTCTTGTTGGTGATTCCAATCCACCCGCCGACGCCTTCTGCTTCCACAGCCTTGTTTTTATTGTTGGCGAGTTTTTTGTATTTCCGTTCGTAAAGCTTCGTTCCGATAACGCCGAGCGGGCCTTCATGCAGGATCATGAAGTTACGAAAGTCTTCAGGGATGTTGCGCTGGGTGACGTCCGCATAGGCGCGAACAAGCCGGTCACCAGAACCATTGTTCGTGACGGTCTGCGTCACAGTGAACATATACTTATCGTCAACGGCAATCGTTTTCTCAAAAACCAGATCGCCTTCGGTGCGTGTTAGCGTAATGGGTGTTGCCGGCGTCAGCGTCGCCCCGGCCGGCGCCGCCCATATCGCCTGCGCGCCCGTATCATTACCGACCGCCCATCCTTGCTGAATGTAATGCGCATGTTCCGTTTCCGCAGGATTTAGCAAGCGGATGACCGGGCTCTCATCGCTTATCTCTTCACGATATTGAAGAAGTTTCAGATCATCGACGCGCGCGCCGCGCAAATTGATTGACCCTTCGAGTGTGCCGGATTTGATCGCCACCCGGTCCGGTGATTTTGCAAGCGCCTCGTCAATCGAAATATTTTCCGTCGCCTCTGTTAGCGCCCCGGTCAGCGCATCAGAGGGATCAACGCCGCCCTCCTCAGCGGCTTGTGCCGCCTGTTCTGCGCGCGCCGCCTCCTGCGCTTCGCGCTGGGGGTCGAGGATGAGAAAATCCCAGGCGAGGAGCACGCCCATGGAAAGGACGATCGCCATGATCAGATTGCGGTCCATGAAATATCCCGATGACTTGCTGGAAGGGCGCGTGGGGCCGCCCCATGAATTCCCGTTGCTATGTAGTGTTGCGGGCGAGGCTTAAAAGGGCGCGCTTCATATCGTCAAGGACGGCGGCGTAATTGCGGTCATAAGCCGCTTTTCTGGCCACCAGCACATAATCCGTCCCGGCGCGCGCCGCGTCCGGAAACGCCTCACGCGCGGCCGCCCGTAACCGCCGCCGGATGCGGTTTCTGACCACCGCGTCGCCGATTTTCTTCGTCACAGTAAGGCCGAGCCTCACGGCGCCCTGATTCTCAGGGTTTTTGCGCGCCAGCATGAGAAAAGAACGGCTTTGCGCCTTGTCCGCACCGCGCATGGCGAGAAAATCGCGCCGTTTCTTGATAACGCCCACAGCGAAACCATCGCCAGAAGCGCTATCTCTTTGAATTTTCAAGAGTTTTTAAGTCCGCTTACGCAGAAAGCCGCTTGCGGCCTTTGGAACGGCGCGCTGCGAGCACTTTCCGGCCAGCCTTGGTCGCCTTGCGCGCGCGGAAGCCATGGCGGCGCTTGCGCTTCAGCCGGCTTGGTTGATAGGTCCGTTTCATCTTTCAGTCCTCTGGGCGAATAGAATTCGCGGCGCGCGCCGCCGCTCCTGCCATAGCAAGAGGCGGGGAGATAAACCGGCGAAACCGACCCGTCAACACCGCAAGCGCCGGATTTTGCCTATTTTGGCGGCTTTGGCGCCTTATGCCGCGTCATTACGCCCATTCGCATCAATGTGAGCCAGAAAGCCTCGAATGTGACCCCAGCCGCTTACAGATTAGGCTAGGCCTCGCAAAGAATCTCCTCGCGGGCCGGCGCGAGGCGCGTCACTCTGAGAAAATCCGAATCATTAAGGTACAAATGGCCTCTCCCCCTCCCAAGTCTTCCATTTTCCAGCGCCTGGCGCCGGTGCTGATCATAGTTGGCGCGCTAAGCGTTTTCTTTGCGCTTGGCCTCAACAATTATTTCACGCTTGACGCCCTGCGTGAGAACCGTGAGGCCCTTCGCGGCTGGGTCGACGCCGATCCGTTGCGCGCTATGGCGATTTTTGTCGGCGCCTATGCCGCGGCTGTGGCTATTTCCTTTCCGGGCGCCAGCATCCTGACAATTTTCGGCGGGTTTTTATTCGGCTGGCGGTTGGGAACGCCCTTGATCGTTCTTGCGGCGACGCTTGGATCTACGATTATTTTCCTCGCCGCGAAGTCTGCACTTGGCGACATATTAAGCAAGCGCGCAGGCGGTATCGCGAAACGCATGGAAGAAGGTTTTCGAAAAGGCGAACTCAGCTACATGTTCGTCCTGCGCCTCGCGCCGGTTTTTCCATTCTGGGCTGTAAACATTGCAGCGGGTCTGTTGGGCGTGTCCCTGCGAAATTTTCTCATTGGCACGGGGCTTGGCATTATTCCCGGCTCGTTTGTATACGCGAGTATCGGCGCCGGAGCAGACAACATTCTCGCCGAAGGCGGCGATCTCACTTTGAGGGGCGTTCTGTTCAAACCTGAAACGCTTATTCCCATCATCGGGCTGATTGTCCTGGCGCTAATTCCGGTTTTTCTGAAGCGCAAAGCCGCGCCGGAAATGGAATAGTCATGTCACAGTCGATAAAAACGGATTTATGCGTAATAGGCGCTGGTTCCGGTGGACTTTCTGTGGCCGCCGGCGCCGCTCAGCTTGGGCGCAAGGTCGTACTCATCGAAAAAGGCGCGATGGGCGGCGATTGCCTTAATACCGGTTGCGTGCCGTCAAAAGCGCTGATCGCCGCCGCATCGCGCGCCCACGCCATGCGCAACGCCGCCAAATATGGCGTCGCGAACATCGAACCCGACATCAATTCTGCGGCTGTGATGGATCATGTGCACTCAGCCATCGCCGCCATCGAACCGAATGACAGTCAGGATCGGTTCGAGGAGCTGGGCGTCACCGTCTTGCGTGAACACGCAGCGTTTACCGGACCGCGTGAACTTCAGGCCGGTGGCGTGACGGTGAAGGCCAAACATTTTGTCATCGCCACCGGATCGACGCCGTTTATTCCCCCCATCGACGGCTTGAAGGAAACGCCATTCTTCACGAATGAAACCATTTTCAACAATCGAGCCCACCTTGACCATTTAATTGTTATCGGCGGCGGCCCCATTGGCGTTGAACTAGCGCAGGCTCATCGCAGGCTCGGTTCGAAAACGACGATTATCGAAGGCGGCGAACTTTTAAATCGCGAAGACCGCGATCTCGCTGCAGTCGTCCGCGAGCAACTAATGGCGGACGGTGTTGAAATAATTGAGAACGCCAAAGCGACACGCGTTGAGGCAAAGGAATCCGGCGTTCGCGTCATGATCGGCGATAGAGCGGTTGAAGGATCTCATCTGCTGATGGCTGTCGGGCGCAAAGCGACTGTGGACCGCCTCAACCTCGAAGCCGCTGGCGTTAAATATGACGATCAGGGCATCAAGACAGACGACAAGTTGCGCACCAGCAATAAACGCATCTACGCCATCGGCGATGTCGCAGGCGGACGGCAGTTCACCCATGTGGCGGGCTATCACGCCTCGGTCATCGTTCGGAACATTCTTTTCAAGATGCCGTCAAAGAACAATGAACATCTGGCTCCAAGGGTCACTTATTGCGATCCCGAACTTGCGCAAATCGGATTAACCGAAATGGAAGCGCGTGAAACGATGGCGGGCGTTAAAGTCGTAAAATGGCTGTTTGAGGAAAACGACCGGGCCATCACCGAAAAGGACACACGCGGCTTTGTCAAAGTTGTAACAGATAAAAAAGGAAAAATTCTCGGCGCAGGCATCGTTGGACGCGAGGCAGGAGACCTCCTTGCCCCTTTCATCATCGCCATAACGTCAGGCCTAAAAATCAAAGCCTTCACTGACATGATTGCCCCCTATCCGACGCGCAGCGAAGCCGGAAAACGCGCCGCCGGCGCATGGTACACGCCAACACTGTTTTCCAAGCGCACCAAAACGCTGGTAGGGTTATTGTCGATGTTCGATTAGCGGATGCGTTATGCTGCTGTCCAAAACCATAGCAAACTGGTCGCTCTCAACTAAGCTGCTGCTGCTGACGATTGTTTTCGTGCTGCTCGCGGAACTGGTCGTGATGGTGCCGTCGATTGCAAAACAGCGTTATGACTGGTTTTCTATGCGGATCGAAGAAGCCTATCTGGCAAGCCTCGCGCTTGAAGGGCCGCGCGATGAACCTCTGAACGAAGACGTGCTTCGGCAGCTTTTTTCAACCGCCAACATTCTCGGCGTGACAATCAACAATGACGATATGCGGATGCTAATCCTGGCCCCGGAAATAAACCCGCATGGATCGCCCGACATTACGCAGGTCTGGCTTGAAAATCGTGACCCGCTTACTTTGATCAGGCATGCTTGGGCAACAATGTTCTCAAACGGCGACCGGTTGATCCAGGCATCAGGGTCTCCAAGATTTGCACCCGACCAAACGGTTGATATTATTGTCTCGCAGCGCGCGCTCCGAAACGATTTGCGAGTTTATGCGCGCAACATTCTCGGGCTGTCCCTGATTATATCAACGCTGACTGCGGGTCTGGTCTATTGGGCGCTCAATCGCATTATCGTCAAACCGGTACGAAACCTGACGGCCAACATCACCGCTTTCCAAGCTGATCCTGAAAGTCACGGCGGCATCCTGAAGCCCTCTGGCCGCAACGATGAAATCGGCGCTGCGGAAAAAAGCCTTGCTGCTATGGAAAACAGCGTTCGGAATCTGTTGAATGAACGCCGGCGCCTTGCCGCTCTCGGCGCCGGAATTTCCAAGATTAGTCATGACCTGCGCAATATTCTGGCGTCAGCACAACTCATGTCCGACAGGCTGGCGAAATCCGACGATCCGGCGGTGCGCAAGTTAAGCCCACGTCTGATATCTGCACTCGACCGGGCCATTACACTGAGCCGCGACACGCTCGCCTTTGGACGCATGGAGCCGCGCGCGCTCGACAAGGCGCCTGTACAGCTTCGCGACCTTGTCGACGAAGTGCTGGACGACACGGCTGCAATGGGCGTCAACCCAATAAACAGTGTTCCAGAAGATCTGAGTCTTATTGCTGATCGAACGCAACTTTATCGGGCGCTTTTCAATATCGCCAAAAATGCTGTTGAGGCGATGGTTGCAACTGTGCAAGCCGACACCACCGCAGATCAGCC
>DGNI01000194.1:0-3356 GCA_002388885.1 Parvularculaceae bacterium UBA4496
ACATAGGCTTCCGGCTGGTAATAATCGTAATAGGAAACGAAATATTCGACCGCGTTGTCGGGGAAGAACGCCTTGAACTCGCCATAGAGCTGCGCCGCCAGCGTCTTGTTCGGCGCGAGGATNNCGATGATCTTGGCCATGGTGAATGTCTTGCCCGTGCCCGTGGCGCCGAGCAGCACCTGGTCCCATTCTTCGTTACGCACGCCGTCGGTGAGTTCAGGGATCGCCGTCACCTGATCGCCGGCGGGCTCGTAGTCCGACACCACTCTCAGCGGTTTTCTGAGTTTCGTTTCCGGGCGCTCGGGCCGATGGGGCGTCCAGCTTTCAAGCGGCGTCGCAAGGCGCGCGTGATAGGTCGCGACGCTTTCCGAAAACCCGCCCGGCGTCACCTCCGAGGAGTCGGTGACGGGCTGTACTTTCGGGCGCCTTGCTTTCGGGTCGTATCCGGGGCGGTGTTTTCTGGGCTCTGGCATGGGCGCGATATAGAACAAACCATGGACATTTGCGAGCCCTGCCGCACTCACAGATGTTTGAAGCAAACCATGGTAGCGCCCGCTATGATTGGCGCCCAATGATTAGAAAAACAGGGCCCGGGGAGGAGAACAATGGCTTTTGATTTCAGCAGCGGCGTGCGGACTGTTGGTTCGGCGCCGACACTGCTTGGTCAGATCGACGGCATCAATATTACGGAGTTGGCCGGGATCATCGGGTTCAATCGTGTTCCGCCTGACCACAACGGCGCCGTCGGGCAGGATCACGTTCAGGGCGGCGTCGGCCGGAGCGGGGCTCGGCATATCGACCTCATTCTACGGTTCAAGTTAAAGGAAGGCCGGAAAACTAGCGTGCGCCGCGGCCCTGTCAACGCGAAGGCGACTCTATCGCGCCTTATGGTTAACGTTCCGTTGCGGCGGCGAGCGCCGCATAGACCCGAACCNNAAACCTTCTTTCCACTCAAACTCTGGACTCGCTGTTTGGCGTCGTGCCTGGTGCGTTTGTACTGCCGGTAGATCCGAATATATTATACGATCCCTACACAGAACGATTTGTTTATGTCTCCTTCGAAGTCACCGGAATTGACGGCTCGGGTTCGAATCCTTTCAATGACGTTATTCACCTGAATGTTGCCGTTTCCCAAACCAGCAATCCGCTGGATGGTTGGCATGTTCAATCGATTGACGCCACAACCGAAATCGACGGCGAAAACACATGGAGCGACTATCCCGGGATCGCGGTTGATGGTGAAGCGATTTATATCTCCGCCAATATGTTCCAGTTCGACCCCGGCGCAGATGGTCAGGTCAGTTTCGCCGGCAACCGATTATGGATCGTTGACAAGGGCGATGGCGACAGCGGGCTTTATGATGGCGGCGGCATATCGTTCACGCAGCACGATCCGGTTGCGGCGGCTGGCGGCGGCGCATTTAACGCAACGCTCATGCCGGTGCGATATGCGAATGACTCGCCCGGCGGTCCCGGCGTTTTTCTGGTGTCGGCCAGCGGAGCGACGAACGGTGCGAACGAAATTCTGCAAGTCTTTCACGTAACGGACCCATTAGGGACACCGGACTTTTCGGTCCAGCAGATTTCGTTGGGCGACATCAGCAATGAGAACCTGAACTTTCTGCCCGGCGCAACACAGCCGGGGACGGTGCAAACCATTGGGTCGGGCGATGCTCGCATCAATTCAGGCGCCGCCGTTTGGTTTGAAGGAAAGATTTACCTGACTTTCTCTACCGCGCCGAAGTCTGGACCTGACGCAGGACAAACAACAACCCATTGGGTGGAGCTTGACGCAACATCCCCTGCCGCGATCTCTTTATTGCAACAGGGAAATATCGGCGGAGAAGATATAGGGCCGGGCGTCCATACGTATCATTCGTCGATTAACGTCAACAAGGACGGCTCAGTCCTGATCAACTTTTCAGCGTCAGGCCCGACCGTCTTTCCCGGCGCCTATTATGCGCTGCGCGGCGCTGACGATCCGACGGGCGAGTTCGGGCCCGCACAAACGCTTAGTCCCGGCCTCGATTATTACTTCAGAAACCGCGCAGGCGAGGGAATTAGCTCCCAAACCATCAATCGCTGGGGTGACTTTTCAGGTGTAGGTGTTGATCCGGTAGATGGTACGACGTTCTGGTTCTTCAATCAGTACGCAGACTTCAGAGGCTCTCCCAATCCTTCCGGTCAGGATGGGCGCTGGACAGTCACCTTGGGCAGCGCCAGACCGACAATTCAAAATTTCCAGTTTGATGCGGATAGTCCAGATGAAAGTTTCTATGGCGGGATAGGCGCAGATGCGCTGCAACTGAACGCCAAGAGCGGCGACACCAGAGTTGACATCTCTCAGAACATAGACGGATCGCTGAATGCGGTTTTTAGCGACGCTGGAAGCGGTATTGCGCGCGCATATTTCATTGAGGCGCTGCTTTTTCTCGGCGCCGATGGCGCAGACACGCTTTATATCGATGGGACTTTTGCAACAGAAAATCTTGATGCAACGGCATTCATCGCTGATGGAGGCGCGGGAGCTGATTTTTTCTCCGGCGAAAACCTCGGGTCCGCCTTGCAGGTTCAGTTTTGGGGCGGAACAGGAAACGACACGCTTATTGGCGGATTGTCCAAGGATAGTCTGTCCGGCGGGTTCGGCAACGATACTCTGGATGGGCTCGGCGACAATGACGTCTTGAAGGGTGAAAACGGTTTTGATTCGCTGTTGGGCGGCGACGGAGACGACCTGGTGATGGGTGATGGCGGCAATGACCGTCTGAACGGCGGCAATGACAACGACACGGTTTCCGGCGGGTTCGGCTTCGACCGGCTGGAAGGTGCTGGCGGCAACGACCTTGTGCAGGGGAACTCCGGAAATGATACGCTTAGAGGCGCATCGGGCGATGATACGCTTGAAGGGGGCGACGGCGTAGACGTCATCTTCGGCGGACAAGGCTCCGACATCGGCAATGGCGGCGCGGGCAACGATCGTATTCGGCCGGAAGCCGGCAATGACACCGTGAGGGGTGGCGCGGATGATGATCGTATTTTCGGCTCGTTTGGATTCGACCTGCTGATAGGTGAAAGCGGTGCGGATTTGCTTAACGGTGACGGCGGCAATGACACGCTGGAAGGCGGCAGCGGCAATGACACCCTGTTTGGCGGCTTTGGCTTCGACATTCTCAACGGTGGCCTGGGGTTTGATACGCTTGCCGGTTCGACCGGCAACGACACGGTGACCGGCGGGACGGGCGACGATGTGTTCCAGTTCGCACTCGGCGACGGAAATGATGTCTATACGGACTTTACAGCCGGCGCCACGACGGACGATGTGATTGAACTTTCTGGCTTCGGGACAAGTTTCGACG
>DGNI01000194.1:3430-8257 GCA_002388885.1 Parvularculaceae bacterium UBA4496
AAACCTCCATGAAGATGACTTTATCTTCGGAGCCGTTTAGGGAGCCTTGCGCCGCGCCAGTTTCACGAGGAGATTATCCGTGACGCCCGGCCGGCTCCACGGGCAGACGGAAATGCATATGCCGCAGCCGTAGGTTTCATTGAAATAGGGAAGGCACTTGTCGAAATCCACATACCACTTTTGTTCTCCGCGCACCGTCTGTTTTTCTTCAAAGATCGCGTCCGGAGGACAGGCGTCGGAGCAGACCCGGCAATTCCTGCAAAATCCGTCGGCGCCGAAATCGTCCGGCGCATCGGGCGTTAGCGGCAGGTCTGTCAGCACTGCCGAAAGACGGAAATTCGATCCGAAGCGGCGGTTGATGATCGACCCGTGCTTGCCAAGCTCGCCGAAGCCACAGACGAGCGCAGGGGGGATCATCGTCACCTTGCCCTTCATGGGACCGGTCAGCGGTTCGGCCCAGTGGCCCTGGCTGCGAATCCAGTTTGCCAGTCCCTTCGCCGCCTTGGCAGCGCGCGTATACTGTTTCAGAACCTCGACGCCGGCGCGCAGCTCCGGCGCTTCGGACATTTCCGTATAATCCATTTCGACGCCGATCATGACGATGAATTCGCCGCGCGCTTCTTCGCCTTCGAATACCCATTCGGGGCGCATGCGCGCGACGCCGGTCAGGTCGGCGTGATTTTCAGCGCCGGCGCGTTTGACGGCGGTTGTCCATTCTTCAGGAGAATGCTGAACGGCGTAGGGCGCGATGTCGGCGAGCGGGGCGTCGATGACAGCCTGGCGTTCGGCGCGCATAGCGTCCATCGCCGGGTTTGCGTTGCGGCGGTAAAACCATTTCTGCAACACGCCATGCGGAATTTTTTCTGGCTGTTCCTGCCAATAGACCGGCGACGGATTGCGCTTTGCGGTTTCACCGAGGCCATTGATGGCGTTGCCGGATATGTCCGGCCAGAGCGTCATCTGGTCAGGGTCGGGCGAGAACGCGTTGCTGCCGTTTTTGCGTGCCATATTGGCAATTCCCGTTGGTGATTCCATGCGACGGCTGCGAAGAACATACTATGATAGCAGGATTCAGTCATCTTGCCGCAGCATGCGGAGCCGTAGCTTCGCTTGCGGCAGGGCGAGGCTTGGCCGCGACAAAGCGGGATCGTTAGATGTGACGTGCATTTCAGTAGTCTCTATAAGAGTCTCAACATGGAAATGGACGGGCGATAATGCAAAATAAAATTCTAACAGGCGTGCTGGTTGCATGCGTGTGTGCAATGTTGATGGCGGTAGCGGCATGTTCCAACGAGGAAACAGGGCAAGAGTCTCATGCGAGCGTTGAAAGCGCACTTCAGGCGGCAGTTGATCGTCTGGCTGCCGAAAATAATTTTCCGGGTATTCAGGCGGCGATCATTATGCCTGACGGCACGGTGATAGAAGCCGCCGCCGGGCTTGCCGACCGGGAGCAGGAAATCAGCATGACAACCAATATGCGGTTGCTTTCCGGTAGTATTGGAAAAACCTACGTGGCGGCGGCGGTGATGGCGCTGGTTGCCGAGGGCAAACTGGCGCTGGAAGAAAAAGTGTCAACCTATGTTGGCGATGAAGATTGGTATCAGGGATTTCCCAACGGCGATGACGTGACGCTCGGACAGATGCTCAACCATTCATCCGGCGTGCCGCGCGACTATCTTGTCCATCCGGAATTTCTAGCCGCTGTTAAACGCAGCGTTGATGAAGATATTAACCTCGTTGACATGGGCCTCACGCATGAGGATTTTGTTCGTTGGGTAAGCGGACTTGAGCCTGGCTTCGCGCCCGGTGAGGGGTTTATGTATACGGATGTCGCTTACACGGTCGCTGCGCTGGTTGCAGAAAAAGTCGATGGCCGTTCACTCGAAGACCAAATCCGCGAGCGGTTCATAACACCTTATAAACTGACACGCACCGAAGCGCAGACACGCCGCATGACGGATTTTGTTTCGGCGTATTTTCCACCCCCGATGCATCCTGGTTTTCCGGGCGTACCCGAAAAATCAGTGACCATGGGCGTTTTTGCATTTGACCCCGGGATGGAATGGGGCGGCGGCGGTTATGCATCCAATGCAGGCGATCTCGCCCGCTGGGCGCATCTGTGGTTCGGTGGCGAGGCCGTCGACGGCAGCTATATTGAAACAATCACCGGCTGGGGGAACGAGCATGTCATACCGCAGCTCGGCGACGCATACGGTGTCGGCGTTCAGATCCGTTACGACAGCCCGTTTGGCGAACGATTGTATCATGGCGGTTATCAACTCGGCTTTATCGCGCGCGCAGAGCACCTTCCGGAACATGGCATGTCCTCCGCGATTATGATCAATACGGTCGATATCGCCTATGAGCGCTACCATGATGAAATCTGGAACGCTGTTTTGACCGCGATTGAAATACAGACGGACGAATAGCGCTAACTGGTCAAAGTCGGTGCCAGCGCCAGAATCTGTACGTCCACATCCATGCTGAGGAAATCCTCAGCGGCGCCTTTGAATGAGCCGTCGAGCGGCACGGCCTGACTTGGCGTTCTCGCAACGCCGGTTCGGATCAGGTTGCCCGAGGCGATGAGGCCGTTGGTCGGATCGAATTCGATCCAGCCGGCGCCGGGCAGGAACACCTGCACCCAGGCATGTGTGGCGCCCGTTCCCTGCAATGCGCCACCCTGATTGGCGAGAGGATCATAAAGATAGCCGGTGACAAAGCGCGCAGCGAAACCGAGCTGACGAACCGCCTCCATCATCAGCACAGCAAAATCCCGGCACGAGCCTTGTGCGATATCGATCGTGTGGCGCGGCGCCTGAATGCCCGGCTCTTCCCGGCGCTTATATGTGAAGGTCCGATGGATCGCTGTGTTGATCGATGTAAGGATGTCCCAGGTATTATCGCCAGCCGCGCGCCGAAGCTTGTTCGCCCATTCGTTCACGGCTTCTTCCGGGTGATTATATTCCGGTTTGATCAGCGCAATGAGATCCGGAATTTGCTCTTTCGCATAATTGAATGGAAATTTTTGCGCCTCGGAAGCGATTGGAAAAACCGGGACGGCGACGCTGGACCGGATAACGTTGAAGACGCAGGAAATTTCCAGCGTGTCTGAAGGCGGCGCATCGAAAAAATCGAAAATGATCTTCGAGTTTGAAAAAACATCATGCACCCAATGCTGTTTCGCATTTGGCGTCGTGGTTACGTCAAAGGCGGTAAGGCGCAGATCATTGCTTTCATGCGGGCGAAACATGGCGCGGTGCGGCCCGAACGCCACTGGCCTTGAGTAGCGGTACAGGGTCGTGTGGCGTATCTGCCAAATATCGGTGCTGACGCCAGCGGTGTATGCGTTCATATTCTCAACTTCAAATCCGCCCGCATTCTACCCACAGGCAGGCTGATAAAGACCTATTTCATGAAAGCCCTCAAGGGTGAAATTTTTGTCAGCCCAAAGGCGCGAAATAGCGTTCATTCAGTGTGCTGGCGAGTGTGATGACCTGCTGCTGGATCTGGTCAAGGTAACGGTGCAGCGGGCGGCCGGAGACCCGCGCCGGCGGCGATTTGAGACACTCCTTGAGCGCCTTTGCGGCGTTTTTCACTTCCGGGCCGGGGCGTGCGCCGAAGTCGTGCTCCAGACGGTCGAGCTGGTAAAATGCGGTTTCCGCTGCATTTGTCAGTGAAAGAGGCAGATGCGCGTCGCATAGCAGAAATTTCGCCGCGTCTTCCGGTTTGGCGTTGAAGGAATGGCGCCGCTGAAAGGCGTGATAGGCTGACGCCGAGCGCAGTAGCGTATTCCACCACGCGACATCGGGCGGCGAAACTTCATGGTCGTCGTCGCGGTCGAACCGGAAATATTTGATATCGATCAGACGCGTGACCTGATCGGCGCGCTCCAGCGCAGCGCCGAGCTGGTTGAACCGCCAGACCTCGTCGCGATAGCATGTGCCGTCAAGGACGCCGCGAAAGGTGGAACACCCGTCGCGAATTTCCATGCAAATCTCGCTCAGCTTCGACAGCGCGAAGCGGCGTTTCTGCAGCGCCGACACATTGGCGTGAAACACCGACATCTGCCGCCAGCTTTCCGTACTGATCAGATGCCGCAAGGAGCGCGCGTTTTCTTTCGCCGCCTGCGCCGCGGTGATCACCGAATTCGGATTGGCGGCGTCGGCGATGTAGAACCGCGCCACATTGAGCGCCGTCAGCGCCTTGCCGCGCTCTGAAAACGCATCGCCGTCGGCGAACACGAACAGGATTGGCTCCCAGGCTTCGTCGTTTTCCTGATCGGCGGCGAAAGACTCCGTCACCATCAGCAAACGCGAAAGGCTTTCGGCCCGCTCCATGTAACGGCCAAGCCAGAATGCGTTTTCAGCGAAGCGGGAAAGCAGCATCAGCGCATAACCTTGAACATCGCCGTCATTTCATTACCCATGTGTCTTTGGAGCCGCCGCCCTGAGACGAATTGACGATGATGGATCCTTCGCGCATGGCGACGCGCGTCAGGCCGCCGGGCAAGACCCAGCTGTCCTCGCCGGTCAGAACGAATGGACGCAGGTCCACATGCCGCGGTTTAAGCCCGTTTTTGGTCAGGGTCGGCGAGACGGAAAGGTTGATCATCGGCTGCGCGATATAATTTTCGGGATTCTTTTTCAGCGCGCGTCGCACGGCGGCGAGTTCCGCCTTGGTGGCTTTCGGTCCGACGACAATGCCGTAACCGCCTGACTCGCCCACCGGTTTCACGACCAGTTCGTCAAGATGATCGAGCACGTAGGCGAGGGCGTCTTTTTCTCGACAGATATATGTCCTGACGTTGTTCAGGATCGCTTCTTCGCC
>DGNI01000141.1:0-408 GCA_002388885.1 Parvularculaceae bacterium UBA4496
CATGAAGCCGTCGCCGCCGACAGCGACGATCACATCGCAAGCCTCAACGGAGTGATTGCCGTAGCGTTTCCTGATCTGATTGCCGGCCTCAATCGCCGAGGGTTTTTCGCTGGCGAAAACGCAAAGCCTCATATTCCGCGGGTCGCGCGGAACGTCCTGAAGTAACACAGAAGTGTTTCCCTCTTGCCCGGGAGTTCGAGTTATGTTCCGGTTCCTCAAGCGATGACCGAAAAATTTCATTAGCCTTATGCCCCTCGATTTGCCCGCCGCTCACGCCGCCGCAACTATACGGGAAAGTTTCCTCCGCGTCAGGGGCGACAGCGAAACCCTGATCCGGCCGTTGAGCCCTGAAGACTGCATGATCCAGTCCATGGCGGAAGCGAGCCCCGCGAAATGGAACCTCGCCCA
>DGNI01000141.1:460-1272 GCA_002388885.1 Parvularculaceae bacterium UBA4496
ATTCCTATTACAATCTGATCGGCGAGCGGCATCCGCGGGCGGAAAGGGGCATGCTGTCACGGCCTTCGCTCGAGGAGGTTCTCGCCTATCGGGCTCAGGTGACCGCAGCCATGGTCCGGCTGATTGACGCTGCGGAAGACGATCTTCTGGCGAAGGTCGCGCCGCTTATCATCCTCGGATGCGCGCATGAAGAACAGCACCAGGAATTGTTGCTGACGGATTTACAGCACGGGCTTTATCAGAACCTCCTGAAACCGGCGATTTACGAATTGCAGGACGGGGAAGAGAGTCAGGCGCCTGCGCTCGATTGGCGTCAGATGGAGGGCGGTGTTTGCGACATCGGCTGGAATGGCGAAGGGTTCGCGTTCGATAATGAAGAACCGCGCCACAAGGTGTATTTGCATCCCTTCGAACTCGCCAACAGAGCGGTGACAAACGCCGAATTTGCACAATTTATCGAAGACGGCGGTTACGCCGAACCGAGCTACTGGCTGGCGGATGCGTGGGATCGCATTAACGAAGAAAGCTGGAACGCGCCTCTCTATTGGCGCAAGACGGAAGATGGCTGGCTGCAATATTCGTTGTTCGGCGAGCGTCCCCTTAATCCCCACGCGCCAGTCTGTCACGTCAGTTTTTACGAGGCTGACGCTTACGCGAGTTGGGCCGGCGCGCGGTTGCCGACGGAATTTGAATGGGAGGCGGCTGCGTCACTCTTTCCGTTGAAAGGCCGTTTTCTGGAAGGCGGTGCGCTGCGACCGCCTTTACCGGCGCAAGGGGACGACCGCCTCTTGCAGCTTTTCGGCGATGTCTGG
>DGNI01000141.1:1312-8971 GCA_002388885.1 Parvularculaceae bacterium UBA4496
AATACAACGGCAAATTCATGTCCGGGCAAATGGTGTTGAAAGGCGGTTCCTGCGCAACGCCCGCCGGGCATATGCGCGTCAGCTACCGCAATTTCTTCCAGCCATGGGCGCGCTGGCAGTTTTCAGGTTTCCGGCTCGCCAGGGCTTGCAAATGATACTGCAGTTCACCCATGCATTTTCAGGCCGGAATGACTATTCTCGGCTCGTTATACCAATCCGGAGGATCGATCCATGAGCGCTGACGGACACGCAAATGACGCCATGGGGCAATCGCCCGGCTTTGCCGTTCCGGACCCGAAAAGCCTGCCGACACTGAAAGGCAAGGTCAGCGCGGAGGAATGGCGCCTCAGATGCGAGCTTGCGGCCACCTATCGCCTCGCCGCGCTTTACGGCTGGGATGACATGATCTTCACGCATATTTCCGTCAGATGTCCGGACGAGGGCGGCAAGGCGAGATTCCTGATTAATCCGTATGGCGTCTTTTTTGACGAGATGACGGCGACGTCATTGCTGAAGATCGACGTTGACGGCAACAAGGTCGAAGAGAGCCCGTATTTTGCCAATGCAGCCGGGTTCACAATTCATTCGGCGCTGCATATGGCGCGCGATGATGCTCACGCGGTCCTGCATCTGCATTCGCCTTATGGCGTTGCAGTGTCGGCGCAGCAGGGCGGCCTGAAGCGCTACACCCAATTCGCAATGATCGTTCATGATGATCTCGCGTATCATGACTATGAGGGTATCGCGACGGATCTCGACGAGCGTGAGCGGCTGGTTAAAGACCTCGGTAATCACAACTTCTTTATGCTCCGCAACCACGGAACTCTGACGGTCGGCGCCAATTGCGCCACAGCATTTTTGCGCATGTATTTTCTGGAGCAGGCCTGCAAGACGCAAATCCTTGCCCAGTCTGACACCAAAGAACCCTTGGAAGAACCAGCGGCAATGGGCGCAAAAGTGCTGCAACAGGGCGCGCCCGCTTTTGTGCCGGGTCTCGGCGATAATCTCGCCTGGCCCGGACTCATCCGAAAGCTGAACCGGGAAAATCCGGGTTTCGACGTTTAGTCAGCAGTTGGCGTTAAAGTCTTGAGATAAGCGATCAGTGCAGCGCGTTTTTCAGCATCGCGCTGGCCCACATAGGCCATGCGGTTGCCGCGCATGAAACCTTGCGGGTTTTCCAAAAACGCATCCAAATTTTCTTCTGTCCACGTAATGCCGGATTCGGTGACCGCTTTCGTATAGGCGAATCCTTCAACCTGTCCTGCTTCACGTCCGACAACGTCGTAGAGGTTGGGACCGATCCTGTTAACATCGCCTTCCTTGACCGTGTGGCAGGTCGCGCATGTTTCCTGAGCGAAAAGTCGCTGGCCGCGCTCAGCGGGGCTCAGCGATTCGTTTGATTGCGAACTGACGCTGGATGAGGCTGTGGCGCCGCTCTCATTTGTGCTGGATGCCTCCTGACTGCAGGAGGCGATAATGAATGCAGCTGTAAGGGCAATCAGTCTTTTCATATGCGGTTATCCCGAATTCAAAGCAGGCCGTTATAACCGCACAAAAAGGATGTGCAAACCGTACGGAGCTTCGGGTGCGAAAACCACCATATATCAGGCCGCATAGAAGTTGGCTGCGCCGCACTCATAAATTCTGTACAAAGACGGTTGCAGGAATGGCCGCAAACCCGCCGGCCTCCGGTTGCGAGCCGGACGATGTCACTCTGGCCTCCGGGCTGAATATATTCGAACACCGAACAATGGCTCGCTATCTGGAGAAATTCTTAGTCTATTGAAATATAAGGGTAATTTTGGAGTATTCATCGCCAGAGCTCATGATGGCAGGACATTCAGCAGCCACACTGTTTAGTTTTTCGAATTATTCGCTATAACCGGCAGATCAACCACATTTGGACTCGGCTGAGCCAGCGTAGAGGCGCGCATCCGCGTCTTCGCACCGCAAGGTCCAAGCGATGCCCATGAAGGGCGAAACTGAACCAATTGAGGGGTTTCGTAGTGAATAAGTATTTGACCGGCGCTTCCGTGATCGCCGTTTCCGCTGTTTTTTGTTCTGCTGCTTATGCGCAGGTGGACCGTATTGTCGTCACAGCGACAAAACGCGCCGAGGACGCGCAGGACATTCCGGTAGCCGTGCAGGCGCTTGGGTCGGAAAATCTGGACGAATTACGCGTCGATAATTTCTCCGATTATCTGGTGCAACTTCCGGGCGTGACAGCCGGAGGCAGCGGGCCCGGGCAAAAGACGATTTATATTCGCGGTCTTGCATCGACAACGCCGAATTTGACAACAGCTGGCGTGGCGGGACTTGCGCCCAATGTCGCGCTTTACCTCGACGAACAGCCGCTGTCGCAGCCGGGCCGAAACCTTGATGTCTACGCCGTAGACCTTGAACGCGTTGAAGTCCTTCCCGGACCGCAAGGCACGTTGTTTGGCGCGAGTTCGCAGGCTGGCACGGTTCGTCTGATTACGAGCAAGCCGACCATCGGCGAATTCGAAGCTTCAGCATCGACCGCTGTGGAAACGACAAAAGGCGGAGAAATCAGCAGCAAATTCGAGGGTATGCTGAATATTCCCGTCGCGGACAGCTTCGCGGTTCGCATTGTCGGCTACATCGATGACCAGGGCGGATATATAGATAATGTGCCGGGAACACGGGATGCTTCACAATCGGCGCGTTTCCGGCCTGAAGGAACAGCTCGGGCAAATGGCGTTCCTGTTTCCAGCACGCGTGCGGGCTTTCAATCTACTTCCGATCTTTCCGGCGTAACCTTTCTCGAGGCCGACAACGATGCGCTTGTCGAAAAAGATTTCAATGACACGCAATATGTCGGATTTCGAGCTTCCGCCCGGTATGAGATCAATGATGATTGGCGCGTTACGGTCATGCACGCGCGTCAGGACGTTGAATCGGACGGCGTTTTCTTCGCTGATCCCGAGCTTGGCGAGTATGAAATTCAGCGGTTTGAAGACGACCGTCTGGAAGACGACTTCCACAGCACGTCCTGGACGGTTGAAGGACGCATCGGCGCGCTTGAGGCGCTCTATACCGGCGCATATACAGACCGCGATACAGACCAGCGCGTCGACTATACTGACTATCTGTTCGTAGGTCAGTATCTCCCGGATTATATATGCGACTATGAGGTTGTTTATCCTTCGGCTGATCCGATGGGGACCTGTCAGCCGCCAAATCTATTTGTCAGTTCAATGACGGAAACGCAGGTCTTCACGCATGAACTGCGTTTCAACACACCGAGAGAGCATCGCTTGCGTGCGACCGTCGGCGCTTTCTACAGCGACCTTGAATTGGCGGAACGCAACGATTTTACTTATCCAGGCGCGCTCAGCATCATCAATTCAGACGGTTCAATGGGCATTGGCGCGCTGCCGCCGAACTTTCCATTGACGAACGGCGCAGCGACGGCCGGACAAATCGGCAATGAATCCGATTTCGGTTATTTCAGCGACCCCGGACCGTTTCCGGACGAGGTTATTTTCCGCAACGATGTTCTGCGGACGGATGAGCAATTCGGCGTTTTCGGCGAAATTAATTTCGACTTGGTGCCGAACACGCTGACGCTGACATTCGGCGCCCGTTACTACGACATTGAAGTCGACCTGGAAGGCAGTGCGAACTCGGCGTTCGACCGGCTGTTCCCGACGACAGACTCGAACGGACAGCCTGTCGAGTCGCAATGTTGCGGCACGAATATCAGCGCACAATTTGCACCAGGCAATCCGTTTGGCGCGCCGGATGCGGCGAAAACCGACGGCTTTATCTTTAAGGGCAATATCAGCTGGACGCCTACCGATGATATTCTGTTCTATGTGACTTATTCCGAAGGCTTCCGTCCCGGCCTTCTTAACCGCCCGGGCGGCGCCGCAGGGCCGATGGGCTTCACCGTGCCGTTTGCAATCGATACGGACGAAGTCACGAACTATGAATTCGGCTGGAAGATGCAGCTCTTTGACCGCGAACTGCAACTTAACGGAAATGCGTTTTATGTAGATGTGGAACGTCTGCAAACGACAATTTTCGACCCCAGCATCACCAATCTCTTCTTTTCCGATAACGCCGCCAATGCGGAAATTATGGGAGTTGAGGGCGACGTGATCTGGGCCCCGGCCGCCATTGAAGGCCTGACGCTCTCCGGCGCGTTTTCCGTACTTGATACGGAGATCAAGGAAGTGCTCACACCTACCAACGATGTTCTTGCCGGAGAAGAGCTGGCCTTTGCTCCAACTTTTCAGGGTAACATCCGTGCACGGTATGAATGGGACTTGTCGACACAGTTAAGCGCGCACCTGCAGTCGCAAATCGTGTACGCCGGTTCTTCGAACAGCGACATTATCGAGATCAATAAAGCGAAGGTCGATGCGTGGACTACGGTCGGCGTTTCCGCCGGTCTCTCCGCCGACCAATGGTCGATGGAAATATATGCGGAAAATCTCGGCAATACCTACGGCGTCCTCGCTAACAACTTTGTCTACGATCGCGAGCGCATCACCGTGCTTCGTCCGCGTACGATCGGCGTGCGCTTTGGCTATACGTACTGATCAGTGGTCGGTTGAGACTATGCAACCGGCCTGTTAACAAGGGCGCCCCTTTCAAGGGGCGCTTTTTCATGAGGACGCACAGGGCTTGAAGCAAGACGCAAAAGCAAAGGATGCAAACCTAAAGGCGGCCAAGACGCACATACTTGAGGGAGAGTATGACCGCGCGCTTGACCGGATCAACGAATATTTGCGTCTGTCGAACGGCGCAGCGGAAGCGCTTTACATGAAAGCGGTCTGTGAGCGTTATACTGAGAATTATGACGACGCCAGGTCGACTTTGGAGCTATTGAAGTCGCAGGCGCCGGAATTCGGCAGGGCGTATCAGGAAGAAGGACACGTGTTGCGCGCGCTCGGCCAACATGAAACTGCGCTCGCGGCGTATCAACAAGCGTGTCGTTTTAATCCCATGCTGGAGCCGAGCTGGCGCGCGCAGAGCGAGATATTAAATGTATTAGGACGCCAAAACGATGCCGCCTCCGCGCTGGCTCAGGTGAAAAAAATCGCTCGCACGCCAAAAGCGTTGGTTGTCGCAGCCAATCTTCTTTATGAGGGCCGTTTGCTGAAGGCGGAAGAAATATGCCGCGCGTTTCTGCAAAAAAATCCGCGTCATGTTGAAGGTATGCGGTTGCTCGCCGAGATAGGTGTTCGTTTCAGCGTGTATGATGACGCAGAGTTTCTGCTCGAAAGCGCACTGTCGTTTGAGCCTGACAATATTCAAGTTCACAAAGACTACATAAGCGTGCTGCGAAAACGCCAGAAATATGAAGTCGCTCATACCGAAACGCTTAAGCTTTACAACAAAAATCCTTCCGATCCATTTTTTCAGTCGCAGCTAGCCATCGACTGCATGCACATCGGCGCGTTCGACCAGGCTTTATCGCTATTTGACCAAATCCTTGAACAACTTCCCGACGACCCGGCGACGCTGATTTCGCGGGGTCATGCCTTGAAGACTCACGGACGCCGAGATGATGCCGTAGAATCCTATCGCGCCGCGATTCGCGTGCGTCCGGGTCTCGGCGACGCCTATTACGGGCTCGCAAATCTTAAGACCTATCGCTTTACAGAAGATGAGATTGGGATGATGCGGGATCAGGAAGCGAATGGGCGGCTTCCTTTCTCATACCGTATTCAGCTTTGCTTTTCACTCGGCAAGGCGTTTGAAGATCAAGGAGATTACGCAACATCCTTCGAATATTACGAGAAGGGCAATAATCTGAAGCTGGCGCAATGCCGCTACAATTCGGATGAGATGTCGAAAGAGCTTCAGTCGCAAGCTGACGCGTGCACCGAGGCGCTTTTTCACAACCAAAGGCATAAAGGCGCCAACGCGGCTGATCCGATATTTATCGTCGGATTGCCACGTGCAGGATCGACTTTGCTGGAGCAAATTTTAGCCTCGCACAGCCAGGTTGATGGCACATTTGAATTGCCGAATATTCTGGCTATGGCGCATCGGCTACGCCGGGAAACGCGAGGCAAGAAGGGTGAGACATACCCTCAATTTTTACGCGATATTGAAGGTGAAAGACTATGCGAACTAGGCGAACAGTTTATTGAAGATACGCGTATTCACCGTCAGGGCGCGCCGTATTTCACTGACAAGATGCCGAATAATTTCCGGCATATCGGTCTCATTCACTTGATATTGCCGAATGCGAAAATTATCGACGCCAGGCGCGAGCCTATGGCCTGCTGCTTTAGCGGGTTCAAACAACTCTTTGCGGAAGGGCAGGAGTTTACCTACGGCCTTGAACAAGTCGGTAATTACTACCGTGATTATGTAAAATTAATGCGCCACTGGGATGATGTTCTGCCTGACACAGTTCTTCGCGTACAGCATGAGGATGTGCTTGACGATCTCGAAGGGCAGGTGCGGCGCATGCTGGAATTCTGCAGCCTGCCATTCGAGCAGTCTTGTATCGATTTTTACAAAACCGAACGCTCCGTACGCACTGCAAGTTCAGAGCAAGTGCGCCAGCCGATCAGTAAATCGGGCGTCGATCAGTGGCGAAATTTCGAACAATTTCTTGACCCCTTGAAAAAGGCGCTTGGACCTGCGCTGACGGAGTATCGTAATTGACCAGTGACGAAGAAAAACTTCCCGAAGAGCTGGCGCCGGAAGAGTCCGTCTACGAGACGGATTATCAGACCGGGCAGGATAATATCGAATTTTTCGGGCTCGATATTCATAACCCTGTGTTTTTCATCAGCGCCGGTCTGATCCTTACATTCGCTCTGTTGACGTTGTTTTTTCCAGAAAGCGCCGGCGTCGTAATGTTGAATGCACGCGACTGGACGTTGCAGCGCTTTGATTGGTTCTTTGTTGTCGCAACAAATATCGTTTTTCTTTTCTGCGTTTTTATCGGATTTTCGCCCATGGGAAAGATCCGTCTCGGCGGGCCCGACGCAAAACCGGAATTCAGCACCGTTTCATGGCTTTCGATGTTGTTTTCCGCCGGCGTCGGGATCGGCATGGTGTTTTATGGCGCGGCTGAACCGACCGCGTATTATACAGATTGGTTTGGAACACCGCTGGATGTCGCCCCGAGAACGCCGGATGCCGAGCGGCTCGCCTTCAGTGCTACGATTTTTCACTGGGGCGTGACGCCGTGGGCGGTCTACGCCGTAATTGGACTGGCGCTAGCCTTCTTTACGTTTAACAAGGGCCTGCCGCTCACCATCCGTTCGACATTCTATCCCTTGCTTGGCGAAAGGGTATGGGGATGGCCCGGCCATATTATCGACTTGCTGGCCGTCGTCGCGACCTTGTTTGGGCTCGCAACATCACTTGGGCTCGGCGCGAAACAGGCGGCGAGCGGGCTGCACTTTTTGTTCGGTATAGACAGCGGACTCTCGACTCAAGTGGTTCTGATTGCAGGTATTACGAGCCTCGCAATTTTTTCCGTCATTCGCGGTCTCGACGGCGGCGTCAAGGTGCTCAGCAATATCAACATCGTGCTGGCGTTGTTGCTGTTGCTTTATGTGATCGTTGCTGGGCCGACGCTGGGTATTATTTCTAGCTATGGAACAAACGCGCTCGCCTACATCACGGACAGCCTGCGCCTCAGCAACTGGATCGGTCGTGAAG
>DGNI01000141.1:9002-19106 GCA_002388885.1 Parvularculaceae bacterium UBA4496
CCTTTGTCGGCATGTTCATCGCACGCGTTTCTCGCGGACGAACCATCCGCCAATTTCTTGCAGCCGTACTCGTGATGCCGGTCGTTGTCGCCGTCATCTGGTTTACGTCGTTCGGCTATACCGCCATCGATCAGGTGAAGTCAGGCGTCGGCGCCCTGCCGGATGGCGTGGGGGATGTTTCTCTCGTCTTGTTCCAGATGCTCGAAAATCTGCCGTTCGCGGAAATTTCGTCATTTGTGGCGATCATTCTGCTTATTATTTTCTTTGTAACATCATCAGATTCCGGCTCGCTGGTGATCGACAGCATCACCGCCGGCGGAAAGCTTCATGCGCCGACGCCTCAACGGGTGTTCTGGGCCAGCATGGAGGGGCTTGTCGCGATCGTCCTGCTGGTTGGAGGCGGTTCGGCGGCGCTCACGACGCTTCAGGCAGGCACGCTCACAACGGGCCTTCCGTTTACGCTGGTGCTGCTGGCTTGCTGCGTCAGCCTTTATCGAGGTCTGATGCTTGAGGCGCCGTTATCGTCGCCAGGCGATGGAAAGTGATTTTTGATCTGGTTGGCGGATGGTTGTTGACAAAGGTGAATCTTAGCGACTAATCCCCTGTCTTCATTCTTGGCCCCTATAGCTCAGCTGGTAGAGCAACTGATTTGTAATCAGTAGGTCCGCGGTTCGAGTCCGTGTGGGGGCACCATCAACAAAAAGCGGGCCATCATGGCCCGCTTTTGTATTTTGGTCTTGGGCTAAACTACTGCGCCATTGATCGTAGCATCCAGGCTGTTTTTTCGTGCGTTTGGATGCGAACGGTCAAAAGGTCTGCGCTTGCCGCGTCGCCAGCTTCTTCAGCGGTGGAAAGCCCTTCGCGCGCGCGCTTGATCAGCGTTTCGTGATCGGAAAGCAGGCGTATCACCATCTGATCCGCCGCAGGCGGTTTCGTGTCCGCGTTATCGATGGCGGAAAGGTCGGCGAACTGCTTACCACTGGTCGGCGCAAAGACACCAAGGGCGCGAACCCGCTCGGCGATTTCATCGAGAGCCGTCCACATTTCGCGGTACTGTTCTTCGAACATGATATGCAGCGTGTGGAATTGCGGGCCAGTGACGTTCCAGTGATACGCATGGGTCTTCATATACAGAGAATAGGTGTCGGCCAGCGTCGCATTGAGCGCCTCTGCGACGGCGTTACGCGCGTTTTCTGCAAGGCCAATATCAACGGTCGACATGTATCAAATCTCCTGTTTCTGTTTGTTGTTACCCATAGATAGGGACTGCCTTTTGTTCAATCAAATTGATAATGACGATTATTTCATTCGAAATAATCGATATTATCAGGAAAGGGAGGCGGTGAAACGCTGGATCCGCGCACCGGCCTCCCGAAGCTCGTCCTTGGCTGCGGCGTAAGACACCCGGAAGAACGGCGCCAGCCCGAAAGCCGCCCCGAATACAGCAGCAACACCCTCCGCCTCGAGGAGTTCCCGGGCAAAATCCTCGTCATTATTGATGATCGCGCCGCCGGGCGTTTTCTTGCCGATGGTTCCGGCGCAGGACGGGTAGACGTAAAAGGCGCCTTCTGGCGTGGCGCAGGAAATGCCTTGCGCCTCGTTCAGCAGGTCGACAACTATGTCGCGGCGTTGCCGGAACGCTGCGTTGCGATCGATCAGGAAGGACTGATCGCCGTTAAGCGCTGCAACGCTCGCCCATTGGCTGATTGAACATGGGTTGGATGTGGATTGTGACATGACTTTCGCCATGGCCTTGATCAGCGCCTGCGGCCCGCCGGCGTAACCGATGCGCCAGCCGGTCATGGCGTAGGCTTTCGACGCGCCGTTGACCGTCAGAGTCCGGTCATAAAGCGCCGGTTCGACCTGCGCCGGCGTCGTAAACTCAAAGCCGTCATAGACGATGTGTTCATACATATCGTCCGTCATGACCCAGACATGCGGGTATTTCAGCAAAACATCCGTCAGCGCCTTGATTTCATCTCGCGTGTATGCGGCGCCCGTAGGGTTTGAGGGCGAGTTGAAAATGAACCACTTGGTGCGCGGCGTAATCGCTTTTTCAAGTTCGGCGGGCGTTAGTTTGAAATTTGTTTCGGCGCCAGCCTTAACGAAGGCTGGCTCGCCCCCCGCAAGCAGCACCATATCGGGATAGGAAACCCAGTAAGGCGCCGGAACGATAACTTCATCGCCCGGGTTCAGGGTTGCAACGAATGCATTATAGAGAATCGCTTTTCCGCCCGGCGCGACTGTAATTTGCGATGTTGCGTAGGAAAGATCGTTGTCGCGTTTGAATTTCGCGACAATCGCTTCTTTCAGTTCGGGTATGCCGTCGACGGCGGTGTATTTCGTTTTTCCGTCTCGGATCGCCTTGATCGCCGCTTCCTTGACGAAATCCGGCGTATCAAAATCCGGTTCGCCCGCGCCGAGCGAAATGATATCGCGGCCAGCCGCTTTCAGCTCGCGCGCCTTTTGCGTAACCGCAAGTGTCGGTGAGGGTTTGACTCGGGAAAGAGCGGCGGAGGATTTGAAGTCGGTCATTGGGCGGCTCCGGAAGTTGCACCGGCTGTTTACCGTGATGCTGCACCGCAACCAATCTCTTTTCTGGACGGTCCGTTTTTCGCGCCGTGGACGAAAAAGGTCGCGGTTTTCTCCGTCCGCTTGAGAGCCGGCGTTTGGTCCAGAATGGAAGCGACCCAGCAAACATCTGTTTTTACAATAGAAATTCTAAAAACGGGGAAAAATAATATCCTGTGACGGGCGCATCTTTTGGTTTGCGCCATAGGCGTGATGTGATTTCATGTTGGCGAGCGGGGGCAACATAGGAGCGCCTATGATTGCGGAACTTCAGACCGCGATATCTCAAGTTCCGAGTAGAAAGGCGAGGCTGAAGGGCCTGACGCAGGTGGAAAGCGTCAGGATCAAGGTCGAGCGCGCAGCACTATTGTTCCGCGGTGCGCCAGTTGCTGTGGCGGCGAGCGCTGTCAACGGCGCCATTGCAACCGCAATCGCCTGGACCAGTATCGATCACGCTATTCTGTTTTCATGGGCGGGCGCGATATTGGCCATCGCCTTATTGCGGGCGGGATTATGGCTGCGTTTCCGGTTGGGCGGCCTGTCAGCGCGTAACCTTTCGCGGTTCGCGCGATTGCATGTTTTCTTTATGGCGGTGAACGGCGCCGTGTGGGGCGCGTTGGCGCCGATCTTCGCCATGCATGGCGTTGTCGGGCATGCATTCCTTGCGTTCGTTATTGCCGGCATGACGGCGGCGTCGATTGTTTCCGCCGGCGCTTCGTGGCGGGCGGTGCTCGCCTTCAACATACCGGCGCTGACGCCGCTTGCTGTGACTTATGCGCTGACAGCCGGAACGAATGGCGCCGCTATCGCCGCCGTTGTCGTCTTTTACGGTATTGGGACGGCGTATCTGGCGCTGGCGACGCAGCGCATGATTGACCGGTCGATATTGTTGCATACAAAAAACGATAAACTTCTTTCCGTGCTTCGCCGCCGTATTGATGATACGCACACGGCGGAGCAGCGTTTCCGCGCTCTTGTCGAATCCTCGCTTGACGTAACAATTATCTTCTCGCCGGAAGGAAAAATCGTTTACGCCAGCCCCTCAGCGGAAAAAGCCTTTGGCGTTCCGACCGGTTTGCTCCTTGGGCGGACAACAAAACAGATCGTCCACCCAGACGACATGCCGCTGTTTCGCGCCGTTGGTGAAAAGTCGTTATCTCAACTGGGTGAAGTCAAACCCTTACCGCATGTCTGCATGCGTGGTTCTGATGACGGCGAATATGTTGCGCTTGGCGGCCGTCTGACCAACATGCTATATGTACCGGGTGTTGAAGGTTTCGTCTTCAGCGGCGGTCGCCTTGAAGGCGAGGGCGCCAGGCGGCATATTCACGCCGCCGAATGACCCAGATAAATTCCGCTTGCTTCCGCCCGGAACCATGGGCAATAGCGGGCGTTGACCCATAAGCGCCTGCACCGGAGATTTCCTGTTTGACTGTAGCAATGTCGCCGCCTGTCACGGCGAAGAAAAAAACAAAGAGAAAACCTCGCCCGCGCATCGGCTGGCGTGAATGGGCGGCTTTGCCGGATCTCAATGTGGAGCGGATTAACGCCAAGATCGACACTGGCGCGAAAACATCGGCAATACATGCCTTTCGAATTCGTGAAATCGAACTGGACGATCAGCCTCATGTCGAATTTTTTCTGCATCCTCTGCAAAGGAGAAAGCATCCGGAAGTTTATTGTTGCGCGCCGATTGCAGACAAGCGGGTTATTCGCAGTTCGAACGGGCAGGAAGAAGAACGATTTGTCATAGAAACGCGGTTGCGTTTGGGGCCGCGTTTCTGGAAGATCGACCTGACGCTGACCAATCGCGACGCCATGGGATTTCGTTTTCTCATCGGTCGCGACGCTTTGCGCCGGAAATTTCTGATCGATCCGGGCGCCTCATATTTACTTGAACACGCAGTGAAAGGAGAGCCGACATGAAACTGGCTCTAATGTGCAGAAACGCCGAACTTTACTCGCATAAACGTATTGTGGAGGCCGCTGAACAGCGCGGCCACGACATCGACGTCATCGACCATCTGCGTTGCTATATAAACATTACATCTCACCGGCCGACTGTTCGCTATCGCGGAGAGGAGCTGCCGTATTTTGATTGCGTTATCCCTCGTATCGGCGCCTCCGTCACGTTTTACGGTACGGCCGTTCTGCGTCAGTTCGAGATGATGGGTGTTTATCCGGTCAACGAATCCGTGGCGATCAGCCGGTCGCGCGACAAGCTGCGATCGCTGCAGCTTCTGGCGCGCAAGGGCATCGGTCTGCCTGTAACAGTCTTCGCCCATCGCACCAGCCGGGCGGAAGAGATTCTCGAAATGATTGGCGGCGCGCCTGTGGTCATAAAACTGCTTGAAGGCACGCAAGGCATCGGCGTTGTCCTTGGTGAAACAGAAAAAAGCGCAGAGTCGATCATCCAGGCATTCGGCGGCGTTAACACAAACATTCTTGTTCAGGAATTCATTAAGGAAGCCGGCGGTGAGGATATTCGCTCCATTGTCATTGGCGAAAAAGTCGTCGCGTCGATGAAACGCAAAGGCAAGGAAGGAGACTTTCGTTCGAACATTCATCGCGGCGGAACGGCCGAAAAAATCAAGATCACGCCGGAAGAACGCTCCACGGCGGTGCGCGCGGCGAAAGCCATGGGGCTCAATTTTTGCGGCGTCGATATGCTGCGATCCAATCACGGCCCGGTGGTGATGGAGGTGAATTCCTCTCCTGGCCTTGAGGGGATCGAGAACGCCACCGGCGTTGATGTGGCCGGCGGGCTTATCGATTTTATTGAGAAAAACGCGAAATACGGAAAGACGCAAACAAAAGGGAAGGGCTGACCGGCTGCAGCGCACATAGTTGCCCTTGACTCTAATTAGAAAAATATCTAATTAGAGAATATGAAAATTAATCAGGTCCTTAAGGCGCTCTCGCACCCAATCCGCCGGGAGATTATCACCAGGCTCCGCGACGGTCCGCAGTCGGCCGGCGAACTGGCGTCGAATTTCGGCGTCTCGAAGCCGACCATGTCCACGCATTTCGCTGCGCTGAAAGACGCAGACCTCATCACCGCCGAGCGGGACGGGGTTACGATCAATTATCATCTGAACACTACCGTGGCGGAAGAAGCCATGAGCGCTGTGATGGGCATTCTGGGCGCGGGTGAAGAAAAAGCGCCCGCTATCAAAAACAAAAGAAAGAAGGCGGCGATATGAGATTGATCGTTTACGCAGCCGGCTTGATTTTGGTTGCAGCCGCCGTCTTTGGGTTTTGGCTGCAATCTGTTGGCGTCGATGGCGCTCGTTTCACGCAAAAGCTTGGCGTTGCTTCGCAATTATGGCCGCTCGCATTTCCGGCGTTCGGCGCCGCGATTGCCGGTCTGATCGCCTACAAAAACAGGGAGCCGATCAAACGCTGTTGGCGTTCGAAAGAAGTCAACAAACCGGACATGAGGTCGGCGCTGGCGATTTTATTCGGGCCGTTGCTCGCCGTGTTGCTGCAAAGTTATGTCGGGTTCGAACATTTCGAACTGACGACCAAAGCGCGAATGATGACGGGGCTTGCCGTTCTCGATTTCCTGTTTTTCTTCGTAATGGGCAATTACGCATCGACGCTTCGTTTTGGCTCACCGGGCGGCTTTCGCACGCCATGGACTTTGAAAGACAAGCATGTCTGGAAAAAAACACACCGCTATCTCGGGCGCGGCCTTTTCGCCATATCGGCATTGGCGATGCTGTTGCTGCTGTTTGTGCCCCCCAAGACTGCGATATTCGCGCATCTCGGCGTTCTCATCGCTTTCAAGATGACGGCATTTGCGTATTCCTACAGCCTTTGGCGATCGCTGCAGCAACGGCACTTGATGGGCTAGGAAGGCAGCGAGTCCTGAAAACTCAGGAGGAGTCCGCATGCAAATGCGGAAGAGAGAGATTTTGTGCAAATTCGGGAGGCATTATGAACGGCTGGATTGAGACGCAACTTGAAAAGGCTGGCTGGCTACGGTTTCTTATCTTTTTTGCGCTTGTCGGCGCCTATTCGGTCTGGGCGTTCGTGTTACCGGGGCCATGGGCGCAGCTTGTCGCGGCAACTTCATCCGATGGCGTGGCGCCAGTTCTGCCGGAACTGATGTTCGGCTATCCGGCGGGCGAGCCCGCGGCGAGTTTTCAAAAACTTCAAGGCCTCAAAGACCAGTACATGCTTTTCCTGATCATCGATCTGGGGGCGGTCCTTCTCAGCTTGATGATGGTGACGTCGGGCGTCGCCTTGGGGTTACGCCGATACAATCTTCAGGATTCTTTCCTGCGATATCTTTTATTGCTTCCTGTCGTGCATTTTTTTGCTGAAGCGACCGAGAACGCTTTGCTTGCCGCGATGGTTGCAGACGTCATGTCGCCGGAGGGCCTGATGGTCACAATCCAGCAATCGGCGACATCGATGAAATTTATAGCGGACGGGGTTAATTCGTTAGCGCTCGTAATTGCGATTGTTGCGTCAATCGGCGCTTTTGCAACCAAGCCATTTCGCAAAAAATCGCGCGAAACGGCGGCAGTCTGACCCGGGAAAGGAGAGCTTCATGAGTAATTGCAGCAAATCCAGAAAATGGGCGTTTTACTACATAGCGGTCATCGTTTTTGCGGTTTCCCTGTCGCAAAGCGGCGAATCCCACGGCCAGATTTCCGGATTTATATCCGCCCTGCTTTCTGGAGAGTAGTCAGGATCCAAACTGCCGAGAATCTTTGAGATATCCGGTCACCCATAAGGGTGAATGGCGGTGAATAGGCTGTTTTCATGGTTGCGCCATTTCACACGTCATGATGCAGTTCCGGAAATGGAGGAGCTGCATCATGGAAAAAGTTGACGGGATCGGCGGATTTTTCTTCAGATCGAAAAATCCGGACAAATTGGCGAAATGGTACGAAGACAATTTCGGCATCAATGTCGTTCCCAGTGATTACGATATGCCGGGCTGGCGCTCGGAAGCGGGAACGACCGTGTTCGCGCCGTTCAAGGAAGACACCACCTATTTCGGCGACATGAAGAACCAGTGGATGATCAATTTCCGGGTCAAGAATCTCGACGCCATGGCCGCGCAGCTCGAAAAGGCGGGCGCCAAAGTCGAAGTCGACCCTGAGGAATATCCAAATGGCCGGTTTGCTCAGCTTTTCGATCCCGAAGGCAATCCGATCCAGCTTTGGCAGCCGGGCGGAAAAGATCCGGGTTAATCGAAAAGGCTGGAAACGGATTCTTCGTTGGCGATGCGGCGGATCGCTTCGGCGAGCAGCGTTGCAATCGACACTTCCTCGATTTTCGGACACTCGGCGACTTCCGGCCGCGCCTCTATGGAGTCGGTAACGATCAATCGCGTCATCGCATCGGAATTCATAACACGGCGTTCGGCATGATCGGACAAAACGCCATGGGTGACGCAGGCGGCGACGCTCTTTGCGCCTTTGTCCATCAACGCCTCAGCGGCGTTGCACAGCGTGCCGCCGGAATCGACAATGTCGTCGAATATAACGCACCGGCGATCCTTGACGTCGCCGATGATGTTCATGACTTCGGACTGGCCCGGTCCTTCGCGGCGTTTGTCGACGATGGCGAGCGGTCGGTCCTTTAGGCGTTTGGCGAGCGCGCGCGCCCTGACCACGCCGCCGACATCGGGGGAGACGACAGTCACCTGTTCGATATCGCCGTTATAGATTTCGCGAATACGCCGATCGAACTCTTTCACTGCATAAAGATTGTCGGTCGGGATATCGAAAAAGCCCTGAATTTGCCCGGCGTGAAGATCGACGGTGAGGACGCGATCCGCGCCGGCGCTGGTGATGAGATTGGCGACCAGCTTTGCCGATATGGGCGTCCGCGGCCCGGCTTTTCGGTCCTGACGCGCATAGCCGAAATAGGGGATCACCGCCGTGATGCGGCTGGCGGATGCGCGGCTCAGCGCATCCATGGTGATCAGCAATTCCATCAGATTGTCGTTCGCCGGGTAGGAGGTCGACTGAATGACGAAAACGTCCTCGCCACGGACGTTTTCCTGAATTTCCACAAAAACTTCGCCGTCTTTAAAGGTCTTGATGTCCGCCTTGGCGAGCGAAGTGCCGAGCTTGCGGCAAATGGCGTCGCTTAACCGGCGGTTCGAGTTTCCGGCGATCAGTTTCATGATATCCGTCCCCTGCAAATCCCCCGCGGCAGTTGGGCGTTTCATGACGGTTTCTTGACGATTGCGCAACCGCTAATTGGCGGTTTTTTATTTCACGCACTTTTCAGGACGATAGCCGACAGGTTGCGCCCATAGTCTGAGAGATTCCGGCGGCGCGAGGCGCGGTAGCTGAAGAAGCGATTCGGCGCCTCGAGCGTGCAAAGCCCGATATCATCCACCTTCGTAACGCCACACTTCGTTAGGCGCCAGAGGCCGAAGGCGACAAGATCGAACTGGCGTTTTTCCCCATTTACGCCGGGTGCGAAAAACCGAGCAGCGCCTTTATGGACGCTCAGGAACTGATCGACGAGATCCATTCCCACCTCGAAATTTGGCTGGCGCAGACAGGGGCCGACGGCGGCGCAAATATTTTCGGAACGGGCTCCAAGTTCCGTCATCTTTGCGACCGTGTTTTCAAGAACACCCGCCAGGGCGCCGCGCCATCCCGCATGGGCGGCGCCGATGACCCCCGCTGTCTCGTCGGCGAAAAGGAACGGCATGCAGTCCGCCGCCAGAACACCGATAGCGAGACCCGGCGTCTTCGTGACGAGTCCGTCGACCTGCGCCGCGCCATCTTTCCATGGACCGTCAACGACCATCACATCGGGCGAATGGGTCTGATATCCCGTAAGCAGATAATCCGCACTAAGTGCGTCCATGCAACGGGACCTGTTCTCGGCGACGGCAGTCTGATTGTCGCCGGAACCGGGGCCGGTGTTCAGCGTGTGATAGGGCGCCTCGGATACGCCGCCTTCGCGGGTGAAAAACCCGTGTGAAACCCCCGGGAGGTCGAGCATCGGCGAAACCAGAAAGGGCGGCGTATTGGTCACGATTCAAATCCGGCGGGTGTCGGCAGGCTCGGCGATGAAATGCACATTACCTTGAAGATCTCACCCATGGCGTTGGGCGCTGCGATGCGTGCGGCGCCAGTGCGGATATCCTTCGCGGTTTTTTCATCCTGTCCCTTGCACAGCGCTTCTACGCGGAGCGTCAGCCCAAGCCGGTCAAGGAACCGGCCTTGTGTGACAGGGCCATGCGCATTGGCGCCGGCATCGAGCGCAATTCTCGCCAAAGCTTCAAAGTCCACATGCGCGGTCAGATCCGCATAACCGGGAGAGGCGAGCGGTGGCCAGTATGCATGATCCTTGACGGCCTGCAGGGTGTCGCCGAAGCCGCGCTCCATATGGCCGTAGTCGATGATCAGTGCATGACCGCCATGCTGATTGAGCGTTTCGCAAATGTCTGCGGCGAACTGGTGCGCCACGAACGAAGCTTCGAAAATGTCACCCTCATCGGACTCCGAGATATCCGGCAGATTAAATTCCGGCGGCGGGGGCGTGGCGCCG
>DGNI01000141.1:19127-19402 GCA_002388885.1 Parvularculaceae bacterium UBA4496
CGCGCCATCCTGACTTTGTGCGTTCAAACTGGCGTATGGGCAGGCAGTCGAAAAACTCGTTGGCGATGATCAATGTCGGCGCCGGCGAGATGTCGGCATAGTCATCAGCCCACAGTGGTTTGACCTCTGTCGTCTTCAACCTCTTTTGCTGCTCAAGCCGCAGACGGCCTGACGTTTCAAGCAGCCAGACTTGCGCTGCCCGTGCAAAGCCGGGGCGCAAACGCGCCGCACGCAAGATGTCTTCCATCAATACGCCGCGGCCGGGGCCGAGTTCG
>DGNI01000141.1:19464-23757 GCA_002388885.1 Parvularculaceae bacterium UBA4496
CCGGCGCGGTGGTGAAATCGCCATCTGCCCCGATTGGCGAGGCGCGCATATAATAGCCCTCATGAGGGTGGCCGAGCGCGTCCGACATATAATCGGCGATTGTAATCGGCCCCTTTAGTTTGATGAGGTCAATCAGGCGTTCTTCGAGAGGCGTCGTTTCTGCTGCTGCAGCGCCGCTGCTCATGAAGCCGTCTTCTTTTCGTTTTCCGCGGCCATAGTCCGCGTGCGCCAGATCAGCCAGCCGCCAAGAGCCAGCATGGGAATCGAAAGCATCATGCCCATAGTTAAGCCAAGCGGAAAGTCCGGCATATGCGCGTCAGGCTCTCGGAAATTTTCTATAAAAATACGCGAGGCTGCGTAGCCGGCGAGGAAAAGTCCGATGGTTGCTCCGGGACGTTTCAGCAAGCCGAGTGAGTGCGTTGCAATTCGGATGACCGCAAAGAGAACGAGACCTTCAAGCGCCGCTTCGTAAAGCTGGCTCGGGTGACGGGGAACCAGCAGCGGGTCGGTTGGAAACACCATCGACCATGCTCCGTCCCATGGGCGGCCATATAGTTCCGCATTTATAAAGTTGGCGATGCGGCCGAAGAACAGGCCGATAGGCGCAGCGCAAGCGAATAGATCGCCAAGCGACAGCGGGTTCAATTTATGTTTGCGGGAAAACAAATAGCCCACAAGAGTCACGCCGANNAACGACATGCCGCCCTGCCACATCATCAACGCCGGCGGGAAGGGCAGGAAGCCAAGAATCGGCTGCCATGGAGCGAGCAGTAACGACGGCTCGTAAAACAGGACATAGCCGATACGCCCTCCGGCCATCACCCCGATCGCCACCCAGAATATGACGTCGTCGAGGAGCGGACGCGTGATTGGCGCGCCGGCCTTTCCCCAGACTTTTGAATTCTTGAGGAGGCGCGTCAGGTACCACCAGCCGGCCGCCAGCCCGCCAATATAGGCGAGGGAGTACCAGCGAATGGGGAGGGGGCCGATCTGCAGCGCAACAGGGTCGATCTCGGGATAGGGCAGGCTCATTACGTTCTCAAAAATACGGCAGGTTCATTCCGTGCGTCTCAATAGCGCGCTTTGGCGCCCCTGTCGCCCCGGGGTTTGCGTCCCTATATTGGCGTGAAATCAGGAGTGCCGGATATGCAGACCCAAAGCGCCATTTTTGACGAAATCGCAAAACTGATGACCGAAGCTGCGGGCGCTGCGGACGGCGTGCGCCGGGAAGCGGAAACCGTATTCAAAGGCAAGCTTCAGAGCCTGCTGGCCGATATGGAACTCGTCACCCGCGATGAGTTTGAAGCGGTGCGTGAAATGGCCCGAGCGGCGCGCGAGGAAAACGAAGCGTTGAAAGCGCGTCTCGATGCGCTCGAAAATCGTTAATTCCCACAACTATTTGCGGAAAACGAACCTAATCGAATCATTTCTCACGTCACCGAATCGACGCGTCATACACGCATAAGGCGACCGCTCCCGGTCGCCCAAGCCATGAATGAGGCGCTGATGTCGATCGAACTCGTCCGCAAACCAAAGGCAAGCGAGAATCCGTTAAAGGCGCTAGAGGCGGCTGCCGCCGGTCTTGAGTTCGATATCGAGCGCGCGGGTGATCACGAGTTGCATGTCATGCTGCCCGGCGTGTGGCGCGACATTGGTTTGTGGTTCACATGGCGGCCTGAGCTTTCAACGTTGCAGATGGGCGCGCCGCTGGATCTTAAAGCGCCCGTCGGTAGACTTGACGAGGCGAGCCGCCTTGTCGTCATGGTCAATGAACGGTTGTGGATCGGGCACTTTGATCTGTGGGCGGAGGATCATTCCATCGTATATCGCAATTCGGCGTTGCTGCCCGCTGAGGGAGGCCTCGACAGCATGCAAGGCGAGGCGTTGATTCGTGCGGCAAGCGAGGCGGTGGACCGGTTCTACCCTGCCTTCAACTTCCTGATCTGGGGCGGCAAGTCTCCGGACGATGCGCTGCAGGCTTCATTGTTCGAGACCGCAGGCAACGCCTGAGAAATTGAAAAGCATTCAAATTCTGCATTTTCTTCGCTGCGGCTGCGCGTTAGGGTCTTTTCATGACTGAAAAACCTTCCGTTGCATTAATCGGCGCCGGCGCCATGGGTGGTGCGCTGTTGAAAGGCTGGCTCGCCGCCGGTTCTATTAATGGTGCGGCGTCCGCCATATTCGATCCTGCAGCAGACGATGAAATTACATCGTTGTGCAAGCAGCATAAGATTGTCGCCAACTCTGATGCAGTTGCTGAGTATGATGCTGTCGTGATCGCCGTTAAACCCCAAATAGCCGCGGATGTGTTGCCTGCATATGCTGGCCTGGCCCGTAACGCGATTGTCATTTCCATCATGGCTGGAAAAAGCACTGTCAGTATCAGTAAAGCCTTGAAAGGCGCAGGGCGGATTGCGCGGGCGATGCCGAACCTGCCGGCTGCAATCGGCAAAGGCGTTACTGGCGTCTATGCAACGCCGGCGGTCGACGAGTGCGGCCGCAAGCTGGTCGAATCTTTGATGCGCGCTGCCGGCGAGGTTGTCTGGGTGAAACGCGAAACAGACATCGACATCATCACCGCGGTGTCAGGCTCGGGACCGGCCTATTACTTTTTGCTGACGGAAGCTCTGGCCGAAGCGGGGGAGGCGGTTGGCCTCGACAAAAGCACAGCGGCGGCGCTCGCACGCGCGACGCTCGCTGGCGCCGGCGCCTTGATTGAGACTGAAACGCGCGCACCTGCCGACATGCGAAAAGCGGTGACATCGCCGGGCGGGACGACCGAAGCGGCGCTTAAAGTCTTTGACGGCGACGAACATACGTTGCGCAAACTAGTGAAGAACGCTGTCGCCGCCGCCGCAAAACGAGCAGGCGAGCTGACAGATTAGCTTTCGCTTTTGCGGCACTCATATTTGATCAGCAACGCGCCGTTTGACTGAATTTCTGTTTCGTACCCGCCGGTGAACCCGGCGCTTTGACTGCATTTCGGGGCAGGCAAAGTTGCAACGCATTCATACCGCCAGTTCTCGGAACGCGAGACATTCGAACCTGTTCTGTCCAGCGGATCGATACATTCACCGTCGAACGGCAAAAGTGCTTCAGGCGTATCCATTGTGGCGTCATTATTCGGTACGGCCATTCTTGGAACGCCAAAGGCGCTGCCTGCAACGAAAGCGAAAGCAGTTCCAATTACCAGTAATGTCATCGTTTTGCGCATAGCTCTCCCCTTTTACGGCTTCACGAACGTGTCTGCATATTAGCCGCCGGAGCGTTTGCTGACAAAGCGCATTCGGTTAATTTCATGCAAGGGCTGCTAAAGCGGCAGGCGGATAATCGCCCGCAATCCGCCATGCTCGGACTTTCCAAGCGTCACGTCTCCGCCGTGGGCGCGGGCGACGTCGCGTACGATGGTGAGGCCCATGCCGACGCCGCTTTCATTCTGGTTGCGCGCTTCATCAAGACGGATAAAGGGTTTGAAGACTTCTTCATATTTGTCGGGGCTAATGCCCGGTCCGTCATCGTCGACGGTGATTTCAACATGGCGGTCCGTGCGACGCGCCGCGATCCAGACATGATTCGCATAACGCAGACCATTGTTCACAAGGTTTCCGACAGCGCGCTTGAGCGCGCTACGCCGCGCCGTCATGGAGATATTCGCGGGAACATCGGTTGTGATGCTGGCTCCTGCGCGTTCAACGTTTCCTGCGATCTCCGATAAGAGCTCACCAAGCCGGAACGGTCCCGGGTCTTCGTCAGCAGCTTCGTTGCGCGCGAAATCAAGATACGCCTCGACCATTTTCTCCATCTCGGCGACATCGTTCCTCAGCGCATTGATTTCCTCATTTTCGGGCTGCATGGCGAGTGAAAGCTTGATGCGGGTCAGCGGTGTTCGAAGATCATGGCTGACGCCGGCGAGCATGGCCGTGCGCTGCTCAAGATGGCGCTTGATGCGTTCACGCATGGCGATGAAGGCATAACCCGCCTTTCTGACTTCCGTTGCGCCGGTGGGGCGATAGTCCGGCGAATCCCGGCCGCGGCCGAAAGCTTCGGCGGCGTTTGCAAGCCGCAAGATCGAGCGCACCTGGTTGCGCATGAAAATGATCGCCGTCGCGCCCAGAAGGACGGATGTCGTAATCAGCCAAAAAAGAAAAATGGGTCCGGTCGTTGCAAAAACCCGGTCGCGCTGGGCGAAAAATATCATCGCGCCATCGTCTAGTTGCACGCGTATTTCGACATCGTTCGGCCAGCTTTGTGTGTTCATCCAGTATGGCCACTCAAGCGCACGCCTTAACCGCC
>DGNI01000141.1:23809-28273 GCA_002388885.1 Parvularculaceae bacterium UBA4496
ATATCGAGGTCGGTGAGCGCCATGGCGACGATGGCTTCGCGTTCGGCGTCCGTCGAGGTGTCCCGGTAAAGCCGCGTCACCAGCGCGATCTGCCCGGCGACGTTTTCGGAAAGATTGGCTGTCACCAAATCCCAGTGACGCGCAAAAAAGATATAAGTAACGACCGACTGCGTGATGAAAATCGGCAGGATGACGATCAGTATGACGCGCGCATAAAGGCTTTTCGGAAAATACCGCCGGATCATCGCCTAATCCGCCATCAGCGCGTAGCCGACGCCGCGCACGGTCTGAAGATAAATCGGCGCGCGCGGGTCTTCCTCGATCTTCTTGCGCAGGCGCGTTACCTGAACGTCCACCGAGCGTTCCATTCCGGCGTCGGACTGTTCCGCTAGCGCTTCACGGCTGATCGCCTCGCGCGGTTTTTGCGCGAGGGCTCGAAGAAGCGATGTTTCGCCTTCCGTCAAGCGAACAAGCTCGCCATTCCGGCGCAATTCGCCGCGGCCGATAGAGAATGTGCATTCGCCGAATGTAATTTCCTTGCGCGATAACTGCGAGGGTCGAGCCCGGCGCAATAATCCGTTAGCGCGCAGAAGCAGTTCACGCGGCTCGAACGGTTTTGAAAGATAATCGTCCGCGCCGGCCTCAAGGCCTTCGATGCGGTCCTCTGGCATGCCGCGCGCGGTCAGCAACAGGATTGGAACATTCGAAGCGGCGCGCACCGATTTCGTGAGCGAGAACCCTGTTTCTCCCGGCATCATCACGTCAAAGATGAAGAGATCAAAGTCGAAAGAACTCATCAGCGCACGGGCGTCTTTTGCATTCGCGGCGACCGACGTGCGGAACCCGTTGTCGTTGAGATACCGCTTTAATAGTGATCGGATGCGGTCGTCATCATCGACAACGAGAATGTGGGAGGCGTCGTCCTTCGCATGAGATTTCGTCATTTGCGCTGCGCCTCCGTCAGTTCGCCGCCGGATCGCGCAAGAGTTTGACCGATTGCCGCACATAATCAGCGCCGGTCCAGGCGGTCAGCACGGCGGCGAGCCATAAGACCCCGCCCGCAGCCGGGCGCAGGCTTTCGCCAACCGCGCCTAATGGAGCGGCGGCGAGCAGGAGGCCTGCGGCGGCAAGCTGCGCTGTCGTTTTCCATTTCGAGAGCGCCGTGACGGGGAGGGATTTTCCCCGCGGCCCGAGCGCCTCGCGTAATCCGCTGACGATCAGCTCTCGCAGGATAATGATTAAAACGGCAATGACGCCAAGGCCCTGAATAACGCCGTTGCGCGCCAGCAAGATCAGCGCAGCGGCGACAAGCAGTTTGTCGGCGAGCGGGTCAAGCGCGGCGCCGAGCGCGGATGTTTCCCCGCGCGCCCGCGCCACGCGGCCGTCAACAAAATCGGTCAGCGCCGCGATGATGAATATCGTGAGCGCCGCCTTCATGTTCCACGAGACGTTCGCCAGAAAGGCCGCGGCAAAGGGAATAATCAGCAGGATACGCGCGAGCGTAATAATATTGGCCATTGGCGCAGTTTAGGCTGCGCCGCACGATCATTCCAGCCGTCAGGGCTTATCCTTTTTTGTCGTCATCGCCCCAGAGCCGCTTCCACCACGGGTCTTTTGCGGGCTCGTCAAAATCCTGGCCCGCCTCATTCATCTTGTCGCGGATATCGTCAATATCCCAGCCGGTGAGGTTGGCGAGGGTTTGCGCTTCCTTTTCGAACCGCTGGGGTAAGGCCGCCTTGTATTCTTCTGCGGCCTCACAATTTGCATCGCCCTTGTAAGGGTGACGCAGGACATAGCGGCCCTGAAAGTTCGACTTGTCGCCGGTTTCCTTGAAGACGAGATCTTCGGGGAAGGTCTGTGCGTCATAGGAAACGTGCAGGCGAGTTACATAAACGTCCTGCGCCTGCGGGCCGGGCCGACGCGGCAGAGTGCTGTTTGAATCATTGCCTAGCCAATAAACGCCAAGCTCGCGTAGCTCCTGCGATGAAAGCGGGTCGGCGGCGCATGGATCGCACCAGTTCATGTTCCACGCATATTCCATGAAGACGGCGCGGCCGTTTTCCTTTTCCACCTGTTCGTGAAACATGTCTTTATAAAAGCTGCCGAACTCGTTTTTGACATAGAGCGGAACGTCCATGCCCGTCGGCAGTTTCACGGTGCGGTAGTTGGTGGTTTCAATGCGGCCGGAGCGGGTGAGGCCGAAGACGAATAATTCCTGCTTGCCGTCGGCATTCACCGTGCCGAGCCGGATCGGCAGCAGGAATTTCGGCGACTCGAACGCGATCTGCAGGGGCCGTAGGTATTTGAGGCCCGTTTCGGCCTGTTCTTCGAGATTGACCTTGGCGACGAAGAACTTCGTTCCCTGCTTGATATAGCTGCCTAGCGTCGCTTCTGCGCCTTCGGGCAGTTTGTAACCGTTTTCTACGAGCCACTGCGCCAGTCCGTCCGACTGATCGGCGGACAGAATCTGGATGTCGTACTCGCCGACGGTATACTCGGCCTCAATAGTGACCCCGAGGCCATCGCGTCTGCGAGAGCCCGCTTCATCTTCCATGACGGCGGTTGGCGCCATCTGGGCGCGTTCAAGATATTTATCCCGCACGCACGGATCTTCGTCGAAATATTCGACCAGCCGCGGCGCGGTGTAGGCGTCAAGATGGTCGAGAATAGCGTTGTCCGTGACGTGGATCTGTTCTTCCTGCAGCACTACGGGCACCGGGATGACCATGGCGAATTCTTTGAGATCGCCCTGAAAGTCGTTCGCCATGGTGATGACGGTGCGGTCGCCGTCGCGCATGATCGCAACCTTCGACGCCTTGTTGAACAGTTTGGTGTCGGCTTTCGCGACGTAAAAACCGCAAAACGCGACGGCGCCGCCGGTTAGCGCCAATGCGGCGGTCGCCGAGGCGGCGGCGAAGAGGGTTTTCTTGAGCGAGCGATGCATGGGAGACTCCTTTGGGGATTATTCAGCGGGCAGGGGATGCGGCGCCGGTTCTTTCGAACGGCGCTTTGACGGAATAAACAAAGCCGGGATTTTGACGGGATCTCCCCACTGATAATGGGGGGCTGGATCGAGCCATTCGAGAACAGGTCTCGCAATGCAGACGATAGCAAGCGCATAAAACAGGCCGTCTGCGATATAGAAATGATAGGTCAGGATGTATGCGATCAGCGCCGCACCGGCCGAAAAGACAATGCGTGAGATCACGCCGTCGGGCGTCGTCTTCGGATCGGATATCATGAAAAACGCGAAGAGGATCAGTGCGCCGTTCTGAAGCCGCAGGAGCGGTATCGCCAGTGGATCGCCAAGCCAGATAGCTCTCGCGAATATCAGCGCAGCAAAAGCGCCGAGAAACATCAACGGCACGTCAAACCGCGCGGCGCGGTAGGTGACGAAAAGACCGGCGCCGGCAATCAGCATGGCGAACCACAACGCCGTCCCCCATTGCCCCGGCGTCGTCCACGCGGCGTCAAGCAACGGCCCTTCTGAAAGAAGCAGTAAGGCGACAATGCCGGCGTTTGCCGGGTTGTAAATGTGCTTGTGATTGAAACGCAGCATGAATTTAGAGCCGACGCCAATCAGTGCAGCAATCATTAGCGGCGTGACGCCATCCGCACGCAGGAGCAGGGATAATGAAAGCGTGGTGACAAGCGCGCTGCGCGGATCGAAGCGAGTCGCCGTCATCAGTGATCCGAGATATTGCGCAAAGAGCGCCGCCGCTCCTATGCCTGCAATCTGCACCGGCGTGATCGCGAAGGCGCGCAAAGCGAGGCCGACCGCCAAAATCGCAGATAGCGCCATGATCTGATAATGGCGTGGGTCTTTTAAAAGGGGGATCGCGGTTATTGCGTTCACAAGCTTTCAGGACAGGCCGGTTTGTCCATGATCCGTCTCACTACGCTGCCATAAAGATGCATGAGTGGGGCGGAAAAAGGGCGGTCGCAGGAAGCTTTAAAGGCGAATTTGCGAGGCGAATTCGTTTCCCGACGTTTAACCGTGGAAGTGATCGTATATCTTTTGCGCCAGCGAGGCTGAAACGCCTTCGACCGCCTGAAGATCCTGTGGTTTTGCGCGGGCGATTTCCTTTGCCGAACCGAAATGATTTAACAGCGCTCGTTTGCGTTTGGCGCCGATGCCCGGCACGGCGTCGAGCGGGTTCGCCGCGATCGCTTTTTTGCGTTTGGCGTGGTGGGCGCCGATGGCGAAACGGTGGGCTTCGTCGCGCAGGCGCTGCAACACGAACAGGCCTGGATCGCGCGGCGGCAGGGTAAAGGGCTCGCGCCCCGGGGTAACGACCTGCTCGCCAGTCGCTCCCATAGTCCGGTCAATACGTTTGCCGCCGCCATCCGCTTCGCGTCTGCCTTTGGCGACGCCAATGATCGTGACGCCTTCCGCCTCCGGGTCGACGCCGATTTCTTTCAGCGCATCGAGAACAACGCTGAGCTGGCCCTTGCCGCCGTCGA
>DGNI01000142.1:0-10455 GCA_002388885.1 Parvularculaceae bacterium UBA4496
GTCGAGCCGATCCGGTCCCAGCCGGTTCGGCGCAAAGAAAAGATCGCCGATGGCGTGGCTCGGCTGCATCGAGGCGATCACTCCAAGCTCCGCGAAGCGCGGAATGTCTTCCACCTGCAGGATCTGCGCATGCTCGATGCGCCAGCGCAGATCGTCCGCATCCGGATGGCGTTCGAAGGCGTCTTCGTACCAGTCGAGCAGAAGCTGATTGCCGCGATCGCCGATGGCGTGCGTGTTGACCTGAACGCCGGCGTCGATCGCCTTGTCAAACAGCGCCGCTGCTTGTTCTTGATTCATCATCAACAGCCCGCTGGTGTCGGGCCGGTCGCTGTAGGGTTCGATCAGCGCCGCGCCGCGCGAGCCGAGCGCGCCGTCAACATAAAGCTTCATGGCGTTGGTGATGATGCGTCCGCCGCCAGCAGTACGCGGTCCGCTCGCAACCAGCGCATCAAGCCCGGATTGGTCGATGGAATTATAGACCCGGATTTTAAGACCGTTCTGTTCCGAAAGGTTTTCGATCAGATCGAGATTGTTCGGATCGACCGACATGTTGTGCGCGCCGGTCCAGCCATAGGCGGCGTAGAGTGCAGAAGCTTCCCGAAACGCCCTTTGTATTTGCTCATCGCTTGGGGAGGCGACGAGGCCGCTGACGAGCCCCATGGCCGCATCAATCAGGATGCCGGTGGCGCGGCCCGTCTCATCCCGTTCGATCTTGCCGCCTTCAGGGTCCGCGGTCTCATCGGTGATTCCGGCAGCGTCGAGAGCGGCAGAGTTCGCCACCAGCGCGTGGCCGTCGGCGCGCCTTAAAATCACTGGCGTATCGCCGCTGACGGGATCAAGATCGTCGCGAGTCGGCATGCGCCCCTCCGGCCAGCCGGTTTCGATCCAGCCGCGCCCGACGAAGGGTTCGTTTTCGCCGGAGTGCTGGATATTGGCTTCGACGATGGAAACGAGTTCTGCAATCGATGCGACGCCTTCAAGATTAAGCGTCAGCTCGCGCATGCCGATGCCGAAAAGGTGCGCATGAGCATCGGTGAAGCCGGGGTAAAGCGCGGCGCCGTCAAGGTCGATGATTTGTACGTTGGCGCCTGCGCCTTCAATAACGAGATCGCGCGTGCCGACGGCGAGGATTTCGCCGTTCGCCACGGCAACCGCTTCAGCGTTGGGGGCATTCTCCACGCCTGTATAGATCGGTCCGCCGGTGAACACTTTCACCGCCTCCAGCGACGGCTCGTCCGCTGCGTTTTCTGTTTTGGCGCAGGCGAAAACCAGCGCTGTAACAGCGATGGCGGCGGAAAGGCGCAGCAAGTGAATCATTGATATGTCCCCGGAAATTTGAATGGCGGCTGCATCCTTATCGCCGGTTCAGCCAAGCGGCAATCAAGGCTGATTCGAATCAGGCTGATTGCCCGGCGATCATACTTAATTTTTGCGCCATAATTCCCGTAAAACGGGAGTTTAAGAGCAGGAACCACTAATGTGTTGCAATGCAGCGATTTTTTTCCGGATGGTAACCTTGAACCCATTGACTTTAATGGAAATACCCGGAAATTGAGCAATGTCTTTAATGGTCCGTTAAGGACGCGACGCCCGGCGTTTCCGGGCAGAGTTTTAGTACCTGAGTGGGGGACACTTATGACCACCCTTCGTTTAATTGCAGCGGCAGTAGCAGCAGCAGGTTTCCTGGCTGTGCCGGCCAATGCAGCAACGTTTATCTTCAAAAGCGGCGATGTGTTCCTTGACACCCCGACCGGCAACGTTGCTATGGATTGCGGAACCATTGGCGCAGACCTTTGCACCGATGTTGACGCAAACGGCTTCCAGTATTCCAAGGACGGCATCGGCTTTACTGCGACAGCCTACACGTATGACGGAATGGATCGCGAAGCCACGCAGCTGATCCAAGACATCTCGCCGGCGAATTCTGGCCTCGCAGCGCTTTCCGAAATGGATGCTTCGCAGGACCAGACGCAGTTCGACTCGATGGAATCGATTGAGTTCGTATTCGACGCGGCGGTTTTCCTGACCAATATCGAATTCAACTCCGGCGGTGACAGAGATTGTAGCGCAGCTTCTCAGCCTGAGGGGCCTTGCGGTTTCTTCGAGCTTTGGATCGATGGTTCGCTTGAGGGAACTTTTGAAGCTGTTGACCTCTTAGCAACGGTATTCTTCGGGACGACTTTCGAGTTCCGTGCTGTAACCCCGGGCGCCGGTTTCACCATCGCGCAGTTCGAGGTTTCGGACGTGCCGCTTCCGGGCGCGCTTCCGCTGCTGCTTGCAGGTCTTGCCGGTCTCGGCTTTGCCTCACGCCGCAAGAAAGCTGCATAAGTTTTCAGCGAAAAGCTGAATTGGAAAAAGCCGGCCCATGGGCCGGCTTTTTTGTTATCTGAGTTTTCCCTGGCCATGCAGGCCTCACCACTCCAGTTGACCGGCCGGCTTAAAGACGACTACTACAGATGAAAGAACAACACTCCTTGGACCAAATGTCTGAAAAATTTACCGGACTTATTCTCGCCGCCCCGCGCAAGCAGGGCGAAAATCCGCTCTCCATGATTGAAGACGTTAGCCACAAATGCTTGGTCAAAGCGAATGGCGTCACCATGCTTGAGCGTGTCATTCAAAGCCTATTGGGCGCTGATAACGTAAAGCGTGTTTTGATTTCGATCGATGACGCTGCCGTAATTGATCGAATTCCGGCGCTTGCCAGCTTGCGCCGCGAAGGTCGGATAGAGGCGGTCCAAAGTCAGGATAATCTCTACGCCAGCATTGCTCATGTTGCGGAAAAATGCGGCGACATCTTTCCGTTGTTTGTGACAACTGCAGATAATGCGCTGCAAACGCCCCAGATTGTTGATCATTTTCTTGAAACGCTGAGCGCAGCTAAAGCTGAAGTCGCGTTCGGCATGACCCCGATTTCCGTGATTGAAACAGCCTACCCGGAAACCGTCAGCACGCCGATGCAGGTGCATGCGCTACGCGACGGCGGATATACGACTTGCAACCTTTATGCTCTTACCAACGACAGGGCGCTCAGGGCGGCCGAAGTGATGCGCGGCGGCGGACAGTTCCGCAAACGCAACTGGCGCATTTTGAAAGCTTTTGGCCTCTTCAACCTGATCGGCTACCGTTACAAGCTCTATTCGTTGCAGGGCTTGGCGCGTGCGGCGAGCCGCCGTTTCAAATTGAATGTCGTCGCCGTAAGCATGCCGTTTGCTGACGCTGGCGTCGACGCTGACAAGGAATCCAGCTTCAATTTCGTTGATCAGGCGCTGAAGAAACGTGAAAGCGCCGGCGGAGCGGTTGGGTAAGGCATAATTTTTGTTCGCCGCCGGAAAGTTAGGCGCCGCTGATGTCTTCGATCAAAATTCTTGAACCCTTGGCGCGATGGGGCGCGCAAGCCGGGCGTGACTGGAACAGTGTCGCCAGGGAGCGCGCGCATGCGGCGCTGTGCGATATGCTCGTCTGCACGGCTGCGGGAGCGCGTGAAGGCGCTGGATTGCGTGTCTCCGCGCTTGCGGGGGATGGGGATTGCGTGGTGGTGGGTCATGCAAAGCGCGCATCGCCCCAGACGGCGGCGCTCATCAATGGAACCGCCGCACATGCGTTAGACTTTGACGACAATTTTTCTCCTGCGCGCGTACATGCTAGCGCCGTCCTGTTTCCCGCGCTTTTGGCGCTGGGTGAAGCGCGTGAAGCGGCAATGGAAGATATTCTGGATAGTTTCATCTGCGGGCTCGAAATTGTGGGTCGAATAGGGCAGCTCATGAATCCCCGTCACCGGAACCGGGGCTGGCATGCAACTGCAACGCTTGGCGCCATCGGCGCCGCTGCAGCATCAGCCCGGCTGCTTCGGCTTGATGCGGATAAATTTCGGCATGCGCTTTCCCTGGCGAGCAGTCGCGCCGGCGGATCAATGATTCAGTTTGGCGTTGACGCAAAGCCCATACACGCCGGGTTCGCAGCGGATGCAGGCGTTGTTGCGGCGCGTCTTGCGTATGCGGGCGCGACAGGCGCACGTGAAACAATTGCCGGGCCGAAAGGTCTCGCCGACTTAATGCATGCCGGGGATGTGGGTGGTATTGACGAATCGAGTATCGGGGGTCCGTTGTTGATCGAGACTGCGGGCCTTAAGGCCAAACGTTTTCCGAATTGCGCAAGTGCGCACCGCGCAATGGATGCGCTTTTGATGTTAATCGGGCGTCATGGTTTTACGGCGCGAGACGTGAATGAGATTGTGGTTGAGATGCCTGCGCCGCAATTGGCGAACCTCATGTTTTCAAAACCTTCAGTTTCGGCTGAGGCGCGGTTCTCGTTGAACTACGCGCTGGCGGTTGTTCTGGCGCGGGGCGCGCCGACGCTGGAAGATTTCTCTGACGAAGCGGTGCGCCGCCCGGAGCTTCAAGAGCTCTTGCCGCTTGTGCGGCCGACGCCGGTCGATACGACTGAAATCGACTATCCGCAAAAGATCACCGTGATTTTAAAAGACGGACGGAAAGTATCCGAAACGGTATCCATTCCGCGTGGCGCCGCCAAAAACCCGTTCAATCATGACGAATTTCTGGCTAAGGCGCGCAGCTGCCTGGAAGCATCTGCGCTTGCAGAGCGGGCTGACGTGCTGATTGCAGCGTTTGATTTTAGCGCCGACACGCCCGTACAAGATCTGATGTCTCAATATTCGACGCGGTAAGCGCTAACGCCTACCACTCATCGCCGCCCGACCCTTTGCCGTTTGAATCAATCGGATATTCAATGACGGCGTTTGGCGCTACGACGCCCTGGCGGCGCAGGCTGTGGCAAAGCAGCGTTTCAAGCAGTTGCGGGTGCGTAACGCCGATAGTGGCGGCGGAAATCGCCGTCGCCTTTTTCGACCACAGGTTACAGCTCAGGTTGATTTCGATGAAATTCAGCGTGTCGGTTTTCTCGTCATATTTGAGTTCGACGCGCCCGATGTCGCAAGGCCAGACTTCCGGCAGCAGTTTCAGACTTTGCTCGACAACACGATCGCGCAGCGGCCCTTCCGGCAGGCGCTCCAGCTTCACCGTATCTTTCGACGCGAGATGCCGCTTTTGCTCGTAGGAACGGATGGCGCGTGCGTCATCCACATAAAACCGCATCACCGGCAGCACCCATGGGCCGTTCGAGCCAATGATCGGGACGGCGATTTCATACCCGTCGACGAAATCCTCGATGATGACGTCGTGACCTTCATCGAGCAGGCTTTCCGCATGTGCTTTCGCGTCCGGCCAGTTGTCGTAAGACCCGATCCCCCATGAGGCGGAACTCGCATTCGGTTTGACAATCAGCGATTTCCACTCAAATTCCGGTGGTTCGATGGAGATGGCGCCGCGGCGAATGACCATCCAGTCGGGCGTCATGACGCCGCGGTTGCGGACCGCGCATTTCATCAGGTGCTTGTCGTCGCCGAGCCCGCGCAGGATCGGGGTGGCGCCGAAAAAAGGAATCTGGTTCTTGGTCGAAAGGAGGGGGCCAAGCATTTCGCTGTTCACGAAGCCGCCGCGGTTCAGCATGGTGAACAGAAAATCATAGTCGTGATGGTCGTAGAGCCGCTCGAACTTGCTCGCCGCCTCGACATTATAGCCGAGGTCGCGGAGCGTATCGCGCATCTCTGCGTGATACGTCGAGTGAGTGCCGTCAACCTTGTCTGGCGTGCCGTCCCCTTCCGCCCATTTGGCGAGGTAAACGATTTTCAGACGCTTCTTTTCGGCGTCATTGAGGCGTAACAACGGCCCGTGCTGCATTTGATTTTCCGATTTCGCGCCCTGACCACCAGCCCATACCCTTCGGGGCGGCGGCGCGCATTTTCCCCAAGGGCAACCGCATATAAGTCCGATTGGAAATAGCGTCAATTAACGCTTATTGCACAAGGTATTGCGCCTTATTACAGCTTGAGGCGGCAGATTTGGCGGGCGGCATGAGATCAGGCGAGGCGAGCGGAAAAAGAGTGGAAGGCCCCGTTTCGCGGATCCTGCGCAATGCCCGCTCACTCCTGTCCGGCAAGGCGGCGGGCGGCGTCCTCTCGCTCGCCTATCTCGCGATTGCAGCACGGGGGCTCGGGCCGGAGGGCATGGGCGCCCTGGTTCTCGCCCACACCTATGCGCTGGTGATCGCCGGCGTTGCCCGATTTCAGTCGTGGCAGGCGGTGATCCGTTTTGGCGCGCCCATGGTGCGAGACGGTGACGAGGCGCGGTTCAAGGACCTTTTGCGCTACACGATCCGGCTCGATCTCATCAGCGGGGTGGTTTCGGTGGCGGCCGCGCTTGCCATTGCGCCGTTCGCGGCGCGGGCCTTCGGCTGGTCCGAGGATATTCGCGGGCTGATCACCGTCTACTGTTTTGCAACGCCGTTTTTAATCGCTGCGACGCCCACCGGCGTGTTGCGCCTTTACGACAAATTTCAGGTGCTCGGCTGGCAGCTGACGCTGATGCCACTGGTGCGGTTTGTGGGCGCGATCGTTTTATGGATCAGCGGCGCCGGGCTGGCGGCGTTTTTGATCGTCTGGATCGCGAGCGTCTTCGTCCATGGGGCAAGCCTGTGGTGGCTCGGCTGGCGCGAACTCAAAAAGCGAAAACAGACGCCGCGTATCTTCGGCAAGGCGCAGCGCACGGCCGACAAGGCGTGGCTGCCCTTCATGATCAAGACGAACCTCTCGAGCTCCATCGACCTCATGCACAACAACATTCCCGTACTGATTGTCGGGGCGGTGTTGGGCGGGGCTGCGGCGGGCTTTCTTAAACTCGCCTACAATCTCGCCAACCTGCTGGCGCAGCCGGTGAACATGTTCAACCAGGCGACGTACCCGGAACTTTCGAAAGTGGAAGCTGAGCAGGGTCGCGGCGAAATGACCAAGGTTGCGTTCCGGTCCGTCGGCATTGCGGTGGCGATCGCTGCGCCCATCGTGCTCGTCTATTTTCTCTTCCGCCGGCAACTGGCGGAAATTGTTGCAGGCGCCGAATTCCTGCCTGCCGCGCCGCTGATCGCCATGATGGCGGCGGCGCAGCTTTTTCGCATCGCGGCGCTGGGTTTTGAATCCGCCGTTTTGGCGCGCGGCCGCGCGGGCTGGGCGCTGACGGGGCAGGCTTCAGGCGCGCTCGCGCATCTGGCGTTTTTAGCCGCGACGCTCGCCGTCATGGGCGTCGCCGCCGCGCCCGTCGCCATCATGGTCGGGTGGAGCGTGTTGATTGTTGTGTTGTTGGTTGCGTTGGCGCGGGCTTAGGTTTTCGGCCTAGAGACAACGGCTTTTTCCAGTTTTGTCAAAAGCTCTTCTTCAAGTTCCGCTGTCAAAGCTTGCATTTTTTTGCGCGTATAATGGCCGGGCTCGATTTCACCAGATACGGTTTCTCCTGTTGGGCGGTGCCTGATGATAATTTTCTTGGAAGTAATCGCCGAACTGCGAGAGACGCGCGCTTTTGCGCTTCCGCCACTTCTAGACGATGTATAGCTTACCTCCAATTCTGATCTGTCGAGCAAGACTCAAGCCCCTGCCTTCACCGCAAAACTCCACGCCAGCGCCGCAAGCGGCTGGACGTTGTCGCCCATTTTTTTTGCTTCCGGTGACGAGGCGTTGCCCTGCAGCGAGCGCGCATAAACGCCCTGAATGATCGAGGCGAGGCGGAACATGTTGTAGGCGAGGCAGAAGTCGATATGGCTGACGGCGTCGCGGCCTGTGCGTTTTGCGTAACGCTCTGCGGCGTCCTGCATGGTCGGGATGCCTTCCGCGGCGAGGTCGAGCCCCATCAGTCCGCCGCGCACCGAACGCGGCATATGCCACACCATCAGGAAGTAGGTAAAATCCGCGAGCGGATGGCCGAGCGTCGATAGCTCCCAGTCGAGAATGGCGAGCGTCTTCGGCTCGCTCGGATGCATGATGGCGTTATCAAAACGGAAGTCGCCGTGCACGATGGATGTCGCGTCGTCCGCCGGGATCGCAGTGGGCAGCCATTTGATGAGATTGTTCATCTCCTCGATGGTTGAAGTTTCCGCCGCCTCATATTGTTTCGACCAGCGCCCGATCTGGCGTTCGAAATAATTTCCCGGCTTGCCGTAATCGCCGAGCCCCGCCGCCTCGTAATCAACCGAATGCAAGTCCGCGAGCGTGTCGATCAGCGCATGATAGAGCGGTGCGCGGTTTTCCTTCGCGACTTCGGGAAGGTTCGCATCCCAGAAGATGCGCCCCTCGACAAAGTCCATGATGAAAAACGCCGTGCCGATGACGCTGTCGTCTTCGCAAAGCGCGTAGGTTTTCGGCACGGGGAAATCTTGCGTTCCAAGCGCCGTCATCACTTTATATTCGCGATCAACAGCGTGTGCGGAGGGCAGGAGCTTGCCCGGCGGCTTGCGGCGTAAAACATATTTCTTTGACGGCGTTGAAATGAGGTAAGTCGGGTTCGACTGGCCGCCCTTGAATTTTTTGACGGCGATGGGTCCTTCAAAACCCGCCACATGCTGTTCCATGTAGCGGCTGAGCGCCGCCTCATCGAATTTCAGATGCTCGGGCGCGTCGGTGACGCCGGTGAAATCCTGTTTCGTACTGTCAGCCATTGGTTCCCCTTATCCGGCGCGGAAATGCTCGATCATCATGAGCGCGCCGATGATAACAAATCCCGCGCCCGCGATCAGCTTTAATGGCAGCGCGGTAAGCCAGCGATCGGCCGCTGCGCCCGCAATCACCGCCGCGCCGGTCGATGCGATGAGCGCCAGCGCCGCTGCGCAGAAAACTAAAAGTTTCGATTTGCCTTCGTCGCTGGCGAACAGCACCGTTGCAAGCTGCGTCTTGTCGCCAAGCTCGGCAAGAAAAACTGTGGCGAAGATCGTGAAAAACGCGGTCATGAGGGTAGGGTTCCAAGGTTGCGGTGAAAGTCCAGGAAGGCCTGCGTCACGCGCCCCGGCGCTTCGGTATGCGGGTAATGGCCGATATCGGCGAACAGGACGGCGTCGGCGCTCGGGATCAGTTTCAGATAATGCTCATACATGTGCTTGCCCGAGATGGGGTCCGCGCCGCCGTCGATCAGGCGTAACGGAATGTGCGTGTTTTGAAGCGCGCCGACCCAGCGTTCGCGGTTGGCTTTGCGTTCAGGGATATATTGCATCAGCTTGTGAAAGATTTTTTTGCCGCCGCCTTCCTCGAATAGCGCCCAGTGCCCGTCGATTTCCTCATCGGAAGCTTTGGTGTCAGCGCCGAAAATCCCGTCAAACGCCTTTCGTAATTTATCACGCGACATCCGGCTGCCGAGCAACGGGCCCAGCGGCGTTAGCGCCAGTTTTTGAATCGGCCTCGCGCGATGCTGTTCTGGAAAGAGCCCGCCGTTCAGAAATACGATGGATTTGATGGCGAAGCTCAATGCGCCCTCATTCGCGCGCGCCAGTAATTCCTGCGCGACGGTATTCCCATAATCGTGCACGAAGAGATGCGCTTCGCTGACGGAAAAATGTTCCAGCAGCGCTTCCTGCAAATCCGCCTGATTGAAAATCGAATATTTTACGTTCGCTGGTTTATCCGACAGCCCGAAGCCCAGCATGTCGAGCGCGGCGAGATTGAAATGCTGCTGCAGGTCGTCCCAGACGCCCGTCCAGTCCCAGGATGAGGTCGGGAAGCCGTGAATAAGCAGCAGCCACGGCTTGTCGTCGTTCGGGTTTTCACTGGTCCACCAGGCGATGCGCGCGCCGTTGATGTCGAGATATTGCGCCGCCTCGCGCCATTCGTTAAGCGGCTTCATTGCGCGTTCCCAAGCGCGCGCCAGCCGATGTCCTTGCGGTAAAACCCGCCCGGCCAGTCGATGGCGCCGACGCCCGCATAGGCGCGCGCTACCGCTTCGCGAATGTCCTTGCCGGTCGCCGTCACATTCAAGACGCGCCCGCCATTAGCGAACAGCTTGCCGTCTGTTTCTTTCGTACCCGCGTGGAAAACGATCACGCTGGACAGGGCTTCGGCCTTGTCGATGCTGTTGATCTCTGACCCCTTTTTATAGCTGCCCGGATAACCGTCCGCCGCCATGACGACCAGCGCCGCGGCGTTGTCGTCCCATTCGATTTCGGCGCCGCCAAGTTCGCCCGTTGCTGCGCGATACAGCAGGGGCAGAATATCGCTCCGCATACGGCGCATCAACAGCTGGCATTCGGGATCGCCAAAGCGGGCGTTGAATTCAACCAGCCGCGGTTGTTCATTTTCGATCATCAGGCCCGCATAGAGAACGCCGACATAAGGCGTCCCGCGTTTTTTCATTTCCGCGACCACCGGCTCGATGAGTTCCTTCATCGTGCGTTTGTAAACGGCGTCCGTAAAAACCGGCGCGGGCGAATAGGCGCCCATGCCGCCGGTGTTTGGTCCTTTATCGCCGTCATAGGCGCGCTTGTGATCCTGCGCGGCGATCATCGGCACGATATTCTCGCCGTCGGTGATGGCGAAGAAACTCGCTTCCTCGCCGGTCATGAATTCCT
>DGNI01000142.1:10536-18176 GCA_002388885.1 Parvularculaceae bacterium UBA4496
CCTTGCCGGCGGCGAGGCCGTCCGCCTTGATGACGTAGGGCGCGGTCTGCTCACGCAGGAACGCCTTCGCCGGTTCGGCCTCTGTAAAACGGCCATAAGCAGCCGTAGCAGCGCCTGCGGCCGCGCAGATTTCTTTCATGAAGCTCTTTGACGATTCGAGCTGCGCCGCCGCGCGGTCCGGTCCGAAGCAGGCGATTCCCCTGGCGCGCAGCGCATCGCCGAGACCGGCAGCCAGCGGCGCTTCCGGGCCCACCACCACCAGATCCAGCGCCTTTTCGGCGGCGAAATCGGCGAGCGCCTCAATATCGCCCTCTGAAATGGACAATCTTTCGCCAATGTGATTGAGACGGGGGCCGCCAGGCGCCAGATAGAGCTTTGACAATTCGGGGCTTTGCGCGATTTTCCAGCCGAGCGCGTCTTCCCTGCCGCCGCCGCCAACCAACAGGACTTTCACTTGGGCGATCTCCTTTTCATCCGTCATGCGTTTAGGCCCAGTCTTGCGTTTAGGCTTCAGGGCCGCGCCGATCAATGTCAGGCCGCATGACGAATAATGAGGAGCAGCCGGCCGAGCCGGAAAATCAGGAAAGTGACGCAGCGCAAGGCCTGAGGGCGCGGCTCGGCCGCTGGTTTGCGCCTGCTATCCGGTTCTGGCGCCGGATTTACGGGCCGTTCGGGCGGCGCTGTGCGCAGTTTCTCGACTATCTCGCCGAAGACGATGCGCGCCGGGGCCGGGCGGCGCTGACGCTGGCGCTGTCGATCAACCTTGTGGTCCTGACCCTGATGTCGACCTTCGCGCGGGTTCGGATCTGGATCCCTAATGCGCCGAGCGACACGATCCAGGTGACGCTGGTGGAAACCCTGCCGCTGGAGCTGCCCCTGCGCNNTGGAAACGCTGCCGCTGGAATTGCCGCTGCGCGATCCCGAACTCGATCCCGTGCCGGAAGAACAGCCCGAGGAAGAGGAGGAAGAACCCGAGCCCGAGCCGGAAATCGTCGAGGAGCCGGAGCCCGAACCCGAGCCCGAACCGGACCCCGTGCCCGAGGAAGAAGAACCCGCTGAGGAAGAACCGGAGCCCGATCCCGAACCGGAAGTGGTCGAAGAACCCGAGCCGGAGATTCAGCTTGACCTTGAAAGCGAGCCGCAATTCGCGCCGCCCGCGGATTCGCCGGAGCCGTTGATCCCCGATCCTGCGCCCGCGGCGGAGGACGATCTTTCGCTGCCCGAACCGGTCGACGAAGAACAAACGCCCGCTGAAGACGATCCCGATCCGCTGCTTGAAGTCGAACCGCAGCAGGATCAACGAGCCGGCCTCGATGAAATTCTCGGCGAGGAAGAAGCCGACGGCGAAGATGAAACCGAAGGCGAGGAGGATGAAGAAGACGAGGAGTTGCCGCTCGCCGAAGCGACGTTAGAAGAAGAAGCATCAGAAATAACCGGCGACGACATGTTCGACGAGGAGCCTTCGTTCACGGGGCGCCGTTTTGTGTTGCCGCAGGTCGCGCTGCCGCAGGGTGAAGCAGCAATCAATCCGGGCGATAGCGGCGTCGTTGCAATTTTCTGTCCCGAACAGTTTGCCGATGACGACAAGGCAAAGGAATGCGCAGGGCGCCGTGAAATCCGTTCGGGCTGGCGTCCGGGCGCCAGTGGCGAGGACTGGTCGCGTGCAACGGAGCTGTTGAAGGGCACCCGCGAGCGCGGGATCGCCGGTCCCACAGCAGGGCCTGTGGCCGAAAGGATGGCCCGCGAACGGGCGCGGGCGCTTGTGGAGGACTTGCGTGATCCGCGGCGCAGTCAGGACAGCGTCAATAACCTGCCTGATGCCGGGGACGATAACATCATGCGCGGGGTTGAGGGCGACCGGCCGAATATCGGGCCGCGGTCCTTCGAGCCGTCATGGACGCTGCACGATGAAAGCCAGCTCAGCGAGGAAGAGCGCCGGCGCATTGAGGAAGAACTCGTCGAAGACGACGACTAGGCGTTTGCGGTGATCCACGCCTTCGCCCTTCGCGACGCCCTTATTCTTCATCCTGACGGCGTGTGTAGCACGCGTCGCGAAGGACGAAGAAAAAAGGCTCCTCAGGATGAAGACTTAGTGAATCATCTCATCTGCAATCAGCTCTACTTCCCATAGAAACAATTCGTGATTGGCGGAAGAGATCCGCCAATCCCACATGGCCTCTTCATTGGAGGCGTTCATGATTGAAAAACTGGGTCTGGCGGCGCTTGTCATTCTGATAGCATCGGAAACATTCGCGGTTTCCGAGGCGGTGTTGTGGTCAACGGCATATGCGTTTCACCTCGGCGCGGCGGCGACGGCGGCGACGCTTGTGGCCTCGGTCATTCTGGGCGCCGGGGCCGGCTTCGGCATATTCCGGCTTTCGCAGATCGCGAAACACAGCGAACCGGAATAAAAACAACACATCTTTCGGGCGAGTCGCCGCCTTAAATTTACAACTTATCTGTTGAATTCTTCAAAATTTCCCACTGTTGGTGGATAGATATCCCCGCCTACCGGAATGGCCGTATCATGCGCGCACGTTGACATGCGGCCATGACATCCGGCGCCTGATTTCATAACGGCGCAATTCACTAAAGGCCCTTGCAGCGTCAGGTGCGGGTTCGCGAAAGCGGCGCCGTGCCGGGCTCTTTGACATTGTGAAATTCGGGGGCGGTTCGGTTCAGGCGGCGGTTATCGCCTTGGTTGAATCGTCTGTTTCTTGCTCCTTACTTAATGCGCATGACACTGCCGGAGCAGTTGCGCCTCAGAAAATGTTGCACAAACATTTTGGCGAAGTTGCACAACATTTCGCTGCAAGCCTTACAGCAAGCCGATTTAACAAGGCGGCAAAATGGTCTTGTGCAACTATTCAATCTGGCGCGGCGTCAATCGGCGCCGAATTCGCGGGTGAGATAGTCTAAAATCTCCGCGCGCGTTTCGGGCGCCGGCGCGGCCATACCCTGCATCTCGACCATCCAGGTAAGAAGATAGTCCCAGCCTTCGCGGGTCTGGCGCTGCTGCATGACGATCTGCAGGGAATGGCACGCGGCGCAATAGGCGGAGACCGTCTCAACGCCCGCACTGCGCGGCAGGCCCCAGTAATCGTCGGCAGGGTCGAAAGCGGATGAAAGGCTTGCGTCCCGCGCTTCGGCGTAAGGGTTCAATGCGGCGTAGGCCGGCGCGTAGTTGATCTCGCCGGACCCGTTGTCGGCCATCGCTGTTGCGTAGCCTTCATTCGTGGCGAGTTCATCAGCATCGGTTGGAGATGGCGTTGTTGCCGTCAGACGTATGAGCGTCATGACGACGAGCACCATCCCGGCGAGTGTGAGGATGCGTGCGAAAATGTTCTTCGTGTGCGTCACAGGGCGAAGACCGCGATGCGGTGCTGCAAATTGTTGAGATAGCCGCGCGGGTTCCATCCCGGTTGCGTCGCGGGCTGCATCCGGCCTTCGTCGTCGGTCGCCCGCGCCCAGACTTCAAAGTAACCGGCTTCGGGAAGTGAGATGTCAGCGCGCCAATGCTGCCACGCAAATCGATTGACGGGCGGCGACAATTCCGCGCGTGTCCACGTGGCGCCGAAGTCGATGGAAACGTCCATGGCGGTAACGTCATTGTCGCCCGCCCATGCGTGACCGCGCACTTCAAAAGTTTCGTTGGCGCCGACGCGCGCACCGGTCTGTGGCGCGGTAATCAACGACTTCACCGGCATGGAGGTGATGATTTCCATGTCGGCGTCCGGGACTTCGGTTCCCGGCGCCACGGGGTAACGCGGCACGCGATAGGACTGGCCGGTCATCTTCTCGCCGTCATGTTCGCGGTCGCGCAACGTAATGCGCGTCAGCCATTTCTGCGAACACGAACCGGGCCAACCCGGCGCCACAAGGCGCAGCGGATAGCCGTTGAGGATCGGGATCTCGCCGCCGTTCATGGCGTAAGCGATGATGGTGTGCGGCTCCATCGCCTTTTCAATCGGCACGCCGCGCGACAGCGGCGATTTTTCCGGATCGCCGGAAAGGTGAATNNCGTAATGGCCGGTGTAAATTGCGGTCGATTGTGATCCCGCGCGCTGAAGCACGTCGCGCAGGCGCACGCCAGTCCAGTTCGCGCAGGATACGGCGCCGAAGGTCCACTGGTTGCCGCGTGCGGCTGGCGTCATGAATTTGCGGCCGTTGCCGCCGCACTCGATCTGAAGCTGCAGGCTGACTTCTTCGAATTCACTTCGGAGATCGCCGATAGAAAGGTCGAGCGGCGTATCGACTTCGCCGTCGATCGTAAGCCGCCAGTTCGCTGCGTCTTCGGCTGAGACGTTCGGCGTCAATCCGTTGTTGCGTACAAACATGCGCTCGCCTGCTGTCACCGCTGCGTCGAGCAGGTGCGGCGGCGTTTCGGCGTTGACCGGACGGTCGCTCAGAATCGAAAGGCCGGATTTGCCCGGCAGACCGCTTTCCTGTGCAAAAGCAACGGGCTGCATTCCTGCCGGCAAAAACCGCGCAAACGGAACCGGAAAACCGAGCACCGTGAACGCCGCGCCGCCGCCAAGCAGGGCGCGGCGTGTCAGAGCAGAATCAAGTATCGCATTAGACATAAAAAAATCGCTCCAAATCTGAAACAGAGTTTAGAGCGATTTTCAGTTCATTGCGAAAGCGGCTTTACGCCGCTCTTGAAATCAAAGCTGCCCGAGCGAGGGGCGCACTTTCTTGCCGCCAAGCCATGCGTCCTTGAAGAGGCCGTTTGCGTATTTCGCGCCGTTCTTGTCGCCCTGGGCTTTGTAGGTTTCCGCAAGACCGTAGAGCACGAACGCATTGTTCGGCGACTCCGTGAGCGATTCGAGGAACAACTGCTCCGCGCGCTCGGCCTTGCCCGCTTGCAGCAGGATCGAGGCGAGCGTCTGCTTCGATGGATAATACCAGTAAGGCGGCTCGGTATAGGCGATGTTCTCCTGCAGCGCGACCGCTTCTTCCATCGCTTCGATGGCGGTGTCGAACTTGCCGTCCGCCGCGGAAGCGCGTGCGATGATGGTAAGCCGCGCGATGTTGAGAATATCGATCGCCGGCACGCCGCCATCGGTCAGCGCTGAAAGATCGGCTTCAGCAATCAGCGCGCTGATTTCTTCAACTTCGCCCATGGCGGAAACAAGATTGCCGTTTTTGACGTAGGCTTCACCTTGCGCGTAATGCCATGCGCCTTTCAAGAACGGCAATTCATCGCCGGGATTTTCCGCCGCCAGAATGTCCGCCGGGTCGGCGAACTGCACCATGGCGTAGTAGGGCGCGGCCTTGATGGGCTGCACCCAGGGCGCGGCGGCGGCCATATCAATCGGCAATTTCTCGTTGAGTTTTTCCGCCATGGCGAGTGCGGTTTCCGCATCGCCGGCCATCTGCGCCGACGTCATGGCGAAGTGAATGTTGTGCGTGAAATAGCCGTACTCATAAAGGATGCTGGCGTCAGCGCTGTCGAGATAGGTTTCATCTGCCGCAACGGCGTCGATATTATGATCGAGCGATTCCTTGAAGCGGCCGATGCGATAATAAGTGTGCGACGGCATGTGCACGAGATGGCCGAGGCCCGGCGTTACAGCGGCGAGCCGGTCGGCATGTTCCGCAGCACGATAGGGATCGCGCGAGGCTTCAGTGATGTGAATGTAGAGATGGATCGCCGCCGGATAATCCGGATTGCGCGCCAGCACGCCTTCGAGCAGCGAAACCGTGCGCGCTGTGCGGCCTTTGGGCGTGCGCCCGCCGTCGCCCCAGTAATCCCAGCTTTGCGTATCCATATTCGCTTCGGCTGCGAGCGATGCGATGAAATCATCGTCCGGATAATCCGTCGCAACCTGATCCATCGCATCTGCAAATGCATTGTCGAGTTTGGAGCGGTCGTCCGGCTGCACTTCGGCATAGCGATAGCCGAGCGCATTGATCAGCGCGCGCTCTTTTTCGCTGGCGCCGTCACGTAATGAGATTGCCTTGTTGATTGCTTCCCATGCCGGCGTGACCGCCTCTTCAAACATCGGCGCATTGATGTTGGGGCCGTGCGCGAACGCCTCACCCCAGTAACACATGGCGCAATCGGGATCGATTTCCTGCGCTTTTTTGAACGCCTTGATGGCGGCGACGTGATTAAAGCCGAATGTGAATGCGAGACCCTGATTGAACCAGGCCTGCGCTTCGGGCTTCGACGTCGTCACGTCATAGGCGATATCGCCGAGCCCGGAGCGCAGCATGTTGTCCATGTTTTCCGTTTCGCCGCTCGCCTGCGCATAGGCCTTGGCGGCTGAGATAAAAAACGCGCGCCGTTTGGCGAGCCCGTCAGGGTTTGCCCCGCAAAGCGAGCGGGCGATCGCCAGCGGATGCAGGAACGGACGCGCGGCGTCGTCGCCTGACAGCGATGTAGACGTCATCGTAACGCCGCCAAGGGCGACCGCAGCAGCAGCGGCGCCTAAAAATAATTTGGTTTTCATAAGTCTTCCCCTGTTGGAAATTTCAAATGTTGCTGGCGCTCCCTCTAATGACCGCCGCAACAAAAACCTGTGTTGCACATCACATAAAACTGGATTCACGGGGAGTGACCGCGCCTTGCCGCGCATCAACGCCCCTCAGCCCTTACCCATGGCCGACAAAACATGCTTTAACACGAAAATGTCAGAACATCAGCCCGGCGGCACAGTCGGGAACATCCACGAATACACGGTTTCCGAGCTTTCGGGCGCGGTCAAACGCACCATTGAGGACACGTTCGGGCTGGTGCGCGTCAAGGGGGAGCTTGGCCGGGTGACGCGCGCCGGGTCCGGTCATGTGTATCTCGACCTCAAGGATGAAAAATCGGTCATCTCCGGCGTCATGTGGAAGGGCATGGCCGCCCGCCTCGCCATCAATCCGGAACAGGGGATGGAAGTGGTGGCGACGGGCCGGATGAGCACTTTCCCCGGCCAGTCGCGCTATCAGCTGATCATCGATACGCTCGAGCCCGCCGGCGTCGGCGCGCTGATGGCGCTGTTCGAAGAGCGAAAGAAAAAACTCGCTGCCGAAGGGCTGTTCGCCCCGGAGCGGAAAAAACCGCTGCCCTATCTGCCGGAAGTGATCGGGGTCGTCACCTCGCCGTCGGGCGCGGTCATCCGCGATATCCTGCACCGGTTGCGTGAGCGGTTCCCGCGTCATGTGATTGTCTGGCCGACGCTGGTGCAAGGGCGGGGCGCCGAAGAAAAAATCGCCGCCGCGATTGAAGGGTTCAACAAGCTAGAACCTGGCGGTGACGTTCCGCGTCCGGATGTTCTGATCATCGCCCGCGGCGGCGGCTCGCTGGAAGATTTATGGTGCTTCAATGAGGAGATTGTCGCGCGTGCCGCGGCGGCAAGCGACATTCCGTTGATCTCCGCAGTTGGTCATGAAACTGATACGACGCTCATCGACTATGTGGCCGACAGGCGCGCGCCGACGCCGACGGCGGCGGCGGAAATCGCCGTGCCGGTGCGGTCGGAACTGCTCACGGAACTTTTAAACAAGGAACGGCGCTTTACCGGTTCCGCCGCGCGCCTGATCGAAACGCGGAAAGCAGCACTGCAATCAGCGTCGCGCGGGCTTGGCCGGCGGGAAGATATTCTCGGCGCCGCGCAGCAGCGGCTTGATCGCGCTGGCGACGGCTTGCG
>DGNI01000089.1:0-3808 GCA_002388885.1 Parvularculaceae bacterium UBA4496
ATCCGCGTCTACGAGGTCGCGACGTTCTACACCATGTTCAACCTCGCGCCAGTGGGCGAATTTCATGTGCAACTTTGCGGCACGACGCCATGCATGTTGCGCGGCTCGAACGAGTTGCGCGAAGTCTGTAAAAAAGTCATCGGGCCGGAACATCACGTGTCCGGCGACGGCAAGTTTTCATGGCTCGAGGTTGAATGCCTTGGCGCCTGCTGCAATGCGCCCATGGTGCAGATTTCGACCAGCGAAAACGATCATTATTACGAAGACCTGACGCCGGAGATTTTCGAGGACCTGCTCGGCAAGCTCGCCCGCGGCGAACAGGTGAAAATCGGCACGCAGCATCCGAACCGGCATACGTCGGACCCTGAGGGCGAGAACACGACGCTTACGGATGCGTCGCTCTATGACGGCTCGGCGGCGCAGCCGCTGAAAGAAATACCGAACGCGAACCCCGCGCCAGCGGAGTAGGTGCGTAGATGGCGTTGGAAGCACAGGAAAAGAACGAGGGACAAAAAGCAACCGCATCCCTAGTGCTTCTAGGGACGATCGTGATGGTTGCACTGTTGGTTGGTTATTTCCTCACGCAAAATGTCCTTTTTCTTTTTGCAAACCTAGTCTTTGTCGTCCCGTTTGGAATTGTGATTGCTCGACGTAATTATGAGCATGATAAAAAATACAATCGCAAGGTTGGTCTCAAAAAGGGGGCGATAACAAAAACACTTATCTTAGCTCTCATTATGACGACGTTGTTTTTATTATATGACCCTGTTTTCGTCGGATTCTTTGGTCTGGATGTGAAATGGCCGGCTAAGGTGTTGAACGCTTCGATCTATGGCGTGCCAATGATATATTTATTTACTCAGGTTGAGCGCGCGGACTCGAAGTCATGAACGCGCTCGAACAGCAAAAACGAAAAGACGCGATCCGCGCGCTCATCAATATCGCGATCCTTGAAGGGGCGGTGCTTATCGCGGTGGTGGCGTTTTACATGAACACCGGCGACATCACGCATCTTGTGGGCGGCGTTGTCGCCTCGACGCTGATCTTTGGGCCGATGTTCTTCCGCTGGTTCAAAGCGCATGGGCAAACACTGAAGGCGAAACCGTACTCGGCCGAAAGCCGCGGCAATGACTGACGGCAGCGACCAAGGCCCGCACTACATACCGGAACTGGACCCGGATAACCCGGAAAGCGGCCCAAAAGCAAAGCAGCCGATTATGTGGTTTTTGCTGATTGCAGGGCTTAGCTTGTTGTTTGCAGGCGCGTTCGCCTTTATGAGCGGACATGAAAGATTTGGCCTGATCCTTGGCGGGATTGGGCTTTTGCTACTCGCACCTTTTACGCCCGGAATCGGGTGGCCGTAATCGCAGTCGAATGGTTTTGTGATGCTTGAAGATAAAGACCGGATATTCACCAATCTCTACGGCCTCCATGACTGGCGGCTGGAGGCGGCGAAGCGGCGCGGCGCCTGGAACGGCACGGCGGACCTGATGGCGCTGGGGCCGGACTGGATCATCCAGCAGGTGAAGGACTCAGGGCTTCGCGGCCGCGGCGGCGCAGGCTTCCCCACCGGCCTCAAATGGTCGTTCATGCCCAAGGAAGTGGGCGAGCGCCCGCACTATCTTGTGGTCAACGCCGATGAGTCCGAGCCCGGCACCTGTAAAGACCGGGAGATGATGCGCCATGACCCGCATCTTTTCATCGAAGGGTGCCTGATCGCCTCCTACGCCATGAAGGCGCATGCCTGTTACATCTATATCCGCGGCGAATATGTGGACGAGCGCAACAATCTTCAGGCCGCCATCGACGAAGCCTACGCCGCCGGGCTCCTCGGCAAGAATGCCGCCGGGTCAGGCTGGGATTTCGACTGCTACATTCACCACGGAGCCGGCGCCTATATTTGCGGCGAGGAAACCGCGCTGCTTGAAAGTCTCGAAGGCAAGAAAGGCCAGCCGCGGCTGAAGCCGCCGTTCCCGGCNNTTTATGGCTGCCCGACCACGGTGAACAATGTTGAATCGATCGCGGTGGTGCCGACGATCCTGCGCCGCGGCGCGGACTGGTTCCGCAAATTCGGCCGCGAGAATAATCACGGCACGAAAGTTTTCTGCATCTCCGGCCACGTCAATCGCCCGTGCAATGTGGAAGAGGCGATGTCGATCCCGCTCAAAACGCTGATCAACGAACATTGCGGCGGCGTCATCGGCGGCTGGGACAATCTGAAAGCGGTCATCCCGGGCGGTTCGTCCGTGCCGTGTCTGCCGCAGGATATCTGCGATGGCGTGTTGATGGATTTCGACGCTTTGAAAGAGCACAAATCCGGCCTTGGCACCGCCGCGGTGATCGTCATGGACAAGTCGACGGATATCGTCCGCGCCATCGCCCGCATCAGCTATTTCTACAAGCATGAAAGCTGCGGCCAGTGCACGCCGTGCCGCGAGGGCACGGGCTGGATGTGGCGCGTGCTGGAGCGCATGGCGGAAGGCAACTCGACAACGCAGGAAATCGACAAACTGCTTGACGTCGCTGGCCAGGTTGAAGGCCACACCATCTGCGCGCTCGGCGATGCCGCCGCATGGCCGGTGCAGGGACTCATCCGTCACTTCCGCGGCGAGATTGAGGAACGCATCAACAAGTACCGCGCTGATCGCGGGCATGTTTCCATGGCCGGCGTTGCGGCGGAGTAGTTTCTCAAGGAGGGCTGTCCATCATTGATAAGCCCTTAATACCGTCTGTTTTTTTAGGCGTCATGGNNGCTCCTAGCGCGCCAGCAGGGGGATACGCAACCGCCTGCCGGGAACCAGAAAACGGACTTGTTGCATTGTGAGGCGGCAGTCATTCCCTATGACGGAACCGACCTCTCGGCACTCGAGGAACTTTCCGCAGACATGATAAATGGCGGAGGTTTGCGCCTATTAGGTTCGGAGCATACGCGCAATGCTAACCATCCGCAGTTTCAGCGCATTGAAAACGTCTTCACTGGTTTCGAACCGGATGTTGCCTATTTCGAAGGACCGGACAGGGGCGTCCGAGAAACTCTTGAGGAAACCATTCTAGAAACGGGCGAGGGCGGTTTTATTAGAATGCTGGCGAAGGTGCGCGGCGTTCCGGCCGCTTCGCTTGAACCCAATCCAATGGATGAGTTTGTCTATGTGCTCGAAGAATTTTCCATAGAGCAAGCATCGCTTTTTTANNATCTGTTGAGAGCAGCGGCACAATGGCGCGAGCGTGAAGGTCTTGACGACGAAGCGATGACCGCGCGCATGAATGAGTTTCTCGCAAGAGCAAACGGCTTGTTTGAAAATTTACCTGCGCCGTACAGCGACTTTACGATTTTGAATGCCGATGAGCTCGCCGCGCTTTATGCAAAATACTGGACCGAACCTTCCGACTGGCGCGATGCGCCATTATACTGGTTCTCTCCGGAACAAAAGAGCGAAGACACAGGTGGAATTTTCACCAATGAAGTCAACGCACGGTCCAGCCATTATCGAAACCTGTCGGTTTATCGTCTGTTTGCTGCGCATGCGGCGAGCGGAGAAAAAGCATTTGGCCTGATGGGCGGAGATCATTTGCCGCGGCTAAAGCCCACCTTTGAGTGTCTGGAGGCGCAATGAGCCCCCAGCCGATGACGATCCGCCGGGCCAATCAAAACGACGCCGAAGCGCTTTCGCGAATCGGAAAATCCACCTTCACCGAAACCTTCGCGCATCTTTATGCGCCGGCCGATTTACAGGCGTTTCTGGACGACAGCCATTCGCCGGAATTCTACGCCGAACTCCTTGGCGACGAGACTTGCGCGGCATGGCTC
>DGNI01000089.1:3834-4988 GCA_002388885.1 Parvularculaceae bacterium UBA4496
CTGCCGGCGCCGGAAATGCCCGAAAAATCAGGCGAACTGCAACGGCTCTATGTTGAAAAAACCAAGCAGGGATCAGGGCTTGGCCGCGCTTTCCTAGACATCGCCATAGGCTGGCTCGAAGACCATTTCGACCATGTTTATCTTGGCGTTTATGAAGAAAACCATCGCGCCCAGAAGCTCTATGAAGCTTACGGATTTCAGAAAATCGGCGAGTATATTTTCATGGTTGGCGCACATCCTGACCAGGAATGGATCATGAAACGCAATGCCGGCTGAGGCGCCCAAGGCTCACTTATGCCGATAAAATGCGTGTTTCTGAGACACGGCTTAGAAATTTTTCTTTACAACATTCACCCGAATCAGGCGCAAAAACGCTTGTATTGCAGGCAAACTAGTGATTTTTGGCTGCATTCCGCATTCGCAGATTGATAAAAAGGAATTTAAAAGATGGCCGTAAAACGGAAAACCGCTAAGAAAAAAGCGCCTGCGCGCAAGGCGCCCGCCCGCAAGACAGCAGCGAAGAAAAAAGCGCCTGCACGCAAGACCGCTGCAAAGAAAAAAACAGCCGCCAAGAAAGCGCTCCCGGACACGCTGACTCTGAAGCACCTTGCGGCGGAATTGGCTGAGGCGCATGAAGTGCCGAAGAAGCAGGCCGAAGAGTTTCTGTCAGATTTCATCGACCGCATGGGCGGCTACCTGAAAAAAGGCAAAAAGCTGCGTATTCCGGGGCTTGGCATCATGCAGGTTCGTCACCGCGCCGCCCGCTGGGGTCGCAACCCTGCGACGGGCGAGAAGATCCGCATCAAGGCGTCGAAAAAAGTCGCCTTCCGCGTCGCCAAAGACCTCAAAGAACGCGTTCTTTAATTCGCATTTTCGAATGCGTTCCGAGCGCCCGGCCTTGCGGCATCCCCGCGGCCGGGCGTTTTCATTGGAGCCCCGGTATTCGAGCCGCGGCGGGACAATTCCGCCCCTTGTCATCGGCGAAATCCGCGTTATGCCGGTGGCCACGAAAAAAGGCGCGCCGCGCGGGAAGTTCTCATGTCCGACACACGGGTCATCAAGGTCAATGGCGAAGAGGTTGAGGTCGCTTCGAACCTGACGCTTCTGCAGGCTTGCGAGGCGGCGGGAGAGGAAATTCCGCGCTTTTGCTATCA
>DGNI01000089.1:5003-5174 GCA_002388885.1 Parvularculaceae bacterium UBA4496
GCCGCATGTGCCTGATCGAGGTAAAGGGCGGCCCGCCGAAACCGGTCGCTTCCTGCGCCCAGAATGTGAAGGACCTGCGCCCCGGGCCGGAAGGACAGCCGCCGGAACTTTTCACCAATACGCCGATGGTCAAAAAGGCGCGCGAAGGGGTGATGGAGTTTCTCCTGATCA
>DGNI01000089.1:5193-8778 GCA_002388885.1 Parvularculaceae bacterium UBA4496
GCCCGATCTGCGATCAGGGCGGCGAATGTGATCTGCAGGATCAGGCCATGGCATATGGCCGCGATGGTTCGCGCTACGAAGAAAACAAACGCGCCGTCGAAGAAAAACATATGGGGCCGCTGATCAAGACGATCATGACCCGGTGCATTCAGTGCACGCGCTGCGTCCGTTTCGCGACGGAGATTGCAGGCGTTGACGATCTCGGTCTCGTCAATCGCGGCGAGGATGCGGAGATCACGACATATCTTGAAAAGGCGGTTGAGAGCGAACTCACCGGCAATCTGATCGATGTGTGTCCCGTCGGCGCGCTGACGTCGAAGCCTTACGCCTTCAATGCGCGCCCGTGGGAGTTGCGCAAGACGCAGACTATCGATGTGATGGACGCGGTCGGTTCGAACATCCGTGTTGATGCGCGCGGACGCGAAGTCATGCGCATCCTGCCGCGCTTGCATGAAGACGTGAACGAGGAATGGATCGCCGACAAGTCGCGCTTCATCTGGGACGGGCTTCGCCGCCAGCGTCTCGACAAGCCCTACATCCGCAAGGACGGCAAACTTAAAGCCGCGCGCTGGGATGAAGCCCTCTCGCTCGTCGCTGACAAGCTGAAGAACACGGACAAGAACAAGATCGCCGCGCTCGCGGGCGATCTCGCCTCGACCGAAGCGGTGAAGGCGCTGAAAGACCTGATGATCGCCATCGGGACACCGCATATGGATTGCCGCCAGGACGGCGCGAAGATCGGCGGCGAGGATAGGCGGTCCTATCTCTTCAACACAGGCATCGCCGGTCTCGAACAGGCCGATGCGATCCTGCTTGTCGGAACCAATCCGCGCGCCGAAGCGCCGATGATCAATGCGCGGATCAGAAAAGTCTGGCTGAACAAGCTTGACGTGAAAATCGGACTGATCGGCGAGCAGAAAGATTTGTCATACGAATATGATTATCTCGGCGCCGGGCCGGAGACGCTGCAAAGCCTTGCCAACGGCGAGGGCGCGTTCTTCGATGCGCTGAAGAGTGCGAAAAACCCGGTCGTCATTGTAGGCATGGGCGCGATAGCGCGCAAAGACGGCGCCGCCGTACTGAACGCCGCCGCAAAACTCGCCGACAGCGTTGGCGCCATCCGCGGCGACTGGAACGGGTTCAATGTGCTGCACGATGCGGCGGGCCGTGTTGGCGCGCTCGATCTTGGCTTCCTGCCGGGGAAAAGCGGCAATGACTTTGACGCAATTCTCGAAGCCTGCACCAACCGCGAAATCGAGGTCGTCTACAATCTCGGCGCGGACGAATTTGATCCGGCGCGGCTGAACGGCGCGTTCGTTGTCTATCAGGGCAGTCATGGCGACGCCGGCGCGCGCCATGCGGACGTGATTTTTCCAGCGGCGGCCTACACCGAGCAGAACGCGATTTTTGTGAACACCGAGGGCCGTGCACAAATAGCGTCGCGCGCCTGCTTTCCGCCGGGAGAGGCGAGGGAAGACTGGGCGATCATCCGCGNNCTTTCCGATAAAGTCGGCACGACGCTGCCCTATGACGACATGTTCGCGCTGCGTCAGGCGATGTTCGAGGATGCGCCATCGCTCGCCCGCATCGACCAGATCGGCGGCGCGGAAGACCGCTTCGATGCAACAGCAGTCGGCGAGGCGGGCGTGCTGGATGCCGCGCCGTTCGTTTCCGGCGTCGCAGACTATTACCTGACGAACCCCATCGCCCGCGCCTCAAAAACCATGGCGGAATGTTCCGCCGTGATGCGCGGGACGAACAAACTGGCGGCGGAGTAGGCTGGTTGAAGCAACCGGTTTCATCCGAACAGCAACTCGCCGAACAAATCCGCGTCAATGTCGCCTTTGAGCAGATGATTGTTGCGGTGCTGGCGGNNTTTGTCGGCGGCGGGCTTGTCTTCGTCATCAAGTTCGGCGCTTTTGTTTTGTCCGCCGGCATGTCTTTCGGCGGCCTTGTCACTGTCTTTCTTGAAACGCTGATGGCGAGCTTCCTGATTTTTCTCGTTGGGTTTTTCGCGAGCGTCGCCGTTGGTGCGCCCTTATTCATTGCGCTTGAAAAGCGCAAGCGCCGCAACATGTGGCCCTATCTCGCGGCGGCCATCGGCGTCGCCATCGCATCGTTTCTGTTCGCGAATGGCGGACTGCCTGGCCCGGGCGCCGGAGATCTTGTTACGGTTGTTTCGATATTCGTTCCGGCAATCGTCATTGCCCTGACATTCGCCCGACTGATGAAGCCGCACTGGCGCGCTGCCGAACGTGCAGACGCGCGAAGCGCCGGGCCGATCATGGTCCGTTTGCACTGACCTTTCGACAGGCGGCCCTTTCGACAAACTGCATTGCGCTTGCGGCGAGCCGAACTTTCCCGGCGGCGGTCAAAATGCTACACAGGTCGCAGAGGATGGAGGCGTATTATGTTTAAAAAAGCAGGAATTACAGCGGGCTTGATCGGGCTTGCGGCAGCGGGCGCGGCGCTCGCCCATGACGAAGCGGGCGAAAAGATCAGCCGCACGCTTGATCTAGCCGGTTTCGATCGTATCAAGGTTTCGGGTGTTTATGAACTCGACGTACGCGTCGGTTCGGATTTTTCGATCCAGCTTTCCGGCCATGAAGATGAGATGGAGCGGGTTGAGGCGACCGTGAAAAATGGCGAGCTCCATCTCGGTCACAAGAGGGGCGGCTGGCGTGACCGCAACGACAATAACGATCATGGGGTCGAGGCGATCATCACCATGCCGTCGCTGACAGGCCTGAAAGTATCAGGCGTTGTCGACGGTGAAATCGCTGGAGTCGATGTCGACCGGTTCAACATCTCGCTTTCCGGCGTTGGCGATATCCATATCGCAGGCGAATGCGGCGACCTTGACGCCAACGTCTCCGGCGTCGGCGATCTCGATGCACGCGACCTCGAATGCCGGATGGTGGACGTCAATGTTTCCGGTGTTGGCAGCGCGGCCGTCTTCGCCAGCGAGGAAGTCGACGCCGATATTTCCGGCATGGGCGATATCGACATTTACGGCTCTCCGAAACGGGTGAGCAAATCAAGCGGCATGTTCTCTGATATCAACATTCATTAGACGAATTTTATTTCAAAAATTAGCGCGCTGCTCCGGTTTTCTTTGCGACAGGCTGAGAGCGGCGCGCGGTGTTTAGACTTCTAAAAAACCGTTCGTAGTGGTACTGTCTCTCCGGGGAAAAGGAGGGCGAACCCATGAGACTATTTTTTGGTATATTGATTGGATTGTTACTGGCGATCGGTATTGCCGTGGCTGCGGGATATTACGCATTTGACGGCATGGGCGACATCAGCGAACGCAACAAGGAAAACGACATTACGCAGACGGTTGAAGTTTCCGACTTCGAACATATTGATGTTGTCGGCGTGTTCGAGCTCGACGTTACCGTGGGGGGCGATTATTCCGTCGTGATTTCCGGCGCGCCATCGGAAATGGAACGCCTCGAAGTGTCGGTGGAAAACGGTTCTTTAAGGCTCGATCGGAAAGACAATAATCGGCACGGTTTTGGCCGGTGGCGCGATATGGGGCTGACGGCGGAAATTACAATGCCGGCGCTTCGCTCGATTGATCTC
>DGNI01000089.1:8789-9255 GCA_002388885.1 Parvularculaceae bacterium UBA4496
GTTTCGATGTGGATCTTTCCGGCGTTGGCGATCTCAACATTTCTGGATCATGCGGCCGTCTGAACGCGGACGTGTCGGGCGTCGGCGACCTGAACGCGCGGGAGCTCGAATGCCGCGTTGTAGACGTTGATGTTTCAGGCGTCGGCGAGGCGAGCGTTTACGCCAGCGAGGAGGTTGATGCGTCGGTNNTCGGCTCGATCACGATCTACGGTTCGCCGTCGAACGTCGATAAGAGCACATCGACGTTCCTGTCGAGCATATCGGTGAAATAGGCGGGCCAGACACTGCACCCGGGCTAATCCGCGACGGATTGGCCCGGATTTTCCCCCGTGACTATGGGCGCGGCCTGCATTATGACGCGGCCACATGGAAGAGATCTGGACAAATCTGGTCACGCGGCCCACCGACCTCGGCTGGGGCTGGTGGCTTGCATCGACAACAGCGGGCGCGCTGGCGATCCTGGTGA
>DGNI01000208.1:0-10434 GCA_002388885.1 Parvularculaceae bacterium UBA4496
ACCGACAAGGCGACGATGGAAGTCGAAGCCGTGGACGAAGGAACGATCGGCCGCCTTCTCGTCGATGAAGGCACCGAGGGCGTTGCCGTCAACAAGCCCATCGCCGTGCTGCTCGAAGAAGGCGAGGGCGAAGACGCGCTTGAAGGTTACGATCCCTCACAGGATTCGCCGCTCGGCGATGCGCCGCCGCCCAAGGAAAGCGGCGGAAAGGCCGGGAAGCCCGCACCCGAAACGGAATCGAAAGAGAAGAACGCCGCCCCGAAGGCTGCTTCGGCGAAAAAGGAGCCTGCTTCCGATGCCGGCGGCAAGGCGCCGCCCGCGCCGGAGACGGCGAAGGGCGAGCGCGTGTTCGCCTCGCCGCTCGCACGCCGCATTGCCGCGCAGCAGGGGATCGACCTCGCGGCGCTTTCCGGCTCCGGCCCACATGGCCGCATCGTGAAGGCGGACCTTGAAGGCGCACCGAAGGGGGCCGCGAAAAGTTCCGTCACACAGACGACAGGCGCCGCCGCGTCCGGGCCCATGCCCACTGTCGATCCGCGTGCCTTCTACAAGGACGGCTCCTATGAAGAAGTGCCGCTCGACGGGATGCGCAAGACGATTGCGCGGCGTCTCACACAATCGATGCAGGAGATCCCGCATTTCTATCTGACCGTCGATTGCGCACTGGACGAGTTGCTCGTTGCGCGCAGGAAGCTCAACGAGGAAGCGGGCGAGGGCGTGAAACTCTCGGTCAACGACTTCCTGATCCGAGCTGCCGCGCTTGCGCTGATAAAGGTGCCGGACGCGAATGTGAGTTTCGCGGGCAATGCGCTGCTGAAGCACAAGTCCGCCGATGTCGGCATTGCCGTGGCGCTCGACGGCGGCCTCATCACCCCGATCATCCGCGGCGCGGAGAAGAAAGGTCTCGCGGAAATCTCTGCGGAGGCAAAGTCGCTCGCTGCGCGCGCACGCGACAAGAAGCTGAAGCCCGCCGAATATGAAGGTGGCAGCTTCTCGATCTCCAATCTCGGCATGTTCGGCATCAAGCACTTCACAGGCGTCATCAATCCGCCCCAGGCCGCGATCCTCGCCGTCGGCAAGGGCGAGGAACGCCCCGTGGTGAAGAACGGCAAGCTCGAGATCGCAAATGTGATGACGGTTACGATGTCCTGCGATCATCGCGCCATCGACGGTGCATTGGGCGCGCAGTTCCTTGAGGCCTTCAAGTCCTTCGTTGAATATCCTGCAAGGATGCTTCTCTGATGGCGGATCAATATGACGTCGTGGTGATCGGCTCCGGGCCTGGCGGCTATGTTGCCGCGATCCGCGCCTCGCAACTCGGCCTCAAGACCGCGATTGTCGAGCGCGATGCGCTGGGCGGCATCTGTCTCAACTGGGGCTGTATCCCGACCAAGGCGCTGCTGCGTTCGGCGGAAGTCTACGAGACATTGCACAGGCTCGACGAGTTCGGCCTCAAGGCGGAAAAGATCGGCTATGACGCCGAAGCGGTCGTGAAGCGCAGCCGCAATGTCGCCGGACAATTGTCGAACGGCGTCAAGTTCCTCATGAAGAAGAACAAGATCGACGTCATCGAAGGGAGCGGCAAGCTCGCCGGAGAAGGCAAGGTCGCGGTCGAGACGAAAGATGGCAAGATCAGCGAAATCGCGGCAAAGAACATCATCCTCGCGACCGGTGCCCGTGCCCGTGTGATTGACGGTCTTGAGCCCGACGGCAAGACGATCTGGACCTACCGGGAAGCGATGGTGCCGAAGGCAATTCCGAAATCGCTGATCGTCGTCGGCTCCGGCGCCATCGGCATCGAGTTTGCGAGCTTCTACCGCGCATTCGGTGCGGAAGTGACGGTGGTGGAAGTGCTGGACCGTATTCTGCCAGTCGAGGACGAAGAGATTTCAAAGGAGGCCGCGCGCGCCTTCAAGAAGCGCGGCATTCGCCTCATCACCGGCGCGAAGATCGACAAGACGGAGAAGGGCGAGAGTGGCGCGAAAATGAACGTGACCGTGAACGGCAAGAGCGAGACGCTGGAAGCCAAGGTCGTGATCTCCGCCGTCGGCATCGTCGGCAATGTCGAGGATATCGGTCTCGAAAAGGCGGGCGTGAAGGTCGAGAAGACCCACGTCGTCGTCAACGAGTGGCTGGAGACCGGCGTGAAGGGCATCTACGCCATCGGCGATCTCGTCGGACCGCCCTGGCTTGCGCACAAGGCCAGCCATGAAGGCGTTCTCGCGGCAGAACGGATTGCGGGTGTGAAGGACCTCCACGCCATCGACACGACGCGTATTCCGGGCTGCACTTATTCGACGCCGCAGATTGCGAGCGTCGGTCTCACCGAAGCAAAGGCGAAGGAAAAGGGTCACGAAGTGAAAGTCGGCCGCTTTCCCTTCCGGGCGAACGGCAAGGCCATTGCGCTCGGCGAAACGGAAGGTTTCGTGAAGACCGTGTTCGACGCGAAGACAGGAGAGCTTCTGGGTGCCCACATGATCGGCGCGGAAGTCACCGAGCTCATTCAGGGCTACGGTGTCGCCATGACGCTTGAGACGACCGAGGCGGATCTCATCCGGGCAGTCTTCCCGCACCCGACGCTCTCGGAAATGATGGGCGAGGCGGTACTCGACGCCTATGGCCGGGTTCTCCACACCTGAATTCCAGTCCTTAGTGCATAATTATTGGATCTGTGCTCTGTTTCCTTGAGGAAATGGCGGGATTCAAAATGAGCACAGTAGAGCTCAGCACGATTGACTATGAAGTCGCGGAAGCCGAAGGCTGCCTTCATTCGAAGAACCGGAAACTGCTCGAACTCTGGCTTGCCCATCGCGGTGAGGATGGGACCGCGAGTCGGGACGACCTGTCTCCGGCCCTGCTCGTGCCTCTGCTTGGCGGCATTTCCGTGACGGAGCCGGTCGACGGCGGCAAGGACTTCCATTTCCGTCTCGTGGGCGCCCGGAACGAGGAGCGCCTCGGGTTCAAGGCGACTGGCAAATTGATGTCCGATTGCTATGGCCCCCGGATGGCGGCCGAGTTGATCGCCCTGCACAAGAGGGTTCTGGATAGCCGCAAGCCCGCCGTTCTTCGTGGCCGGTTCCTCGGGATCGGCCTCGAACATGCTCTTTTCGAAGCTCTTTTTCTCCCGGTGCGGAACTCGACTGGCGGTCTGCAGGTTCTGGCTGGTATGTATGACATGAGCGAGAGCTGAGACTCGCTTTCCTGTCTCGTTTTCTGACCCCCAGCTTATCCGGCAGTCATGTTCGAACTCTTCCTTCAGCCCGAAAACTGGGCGAGCCTGGCGACGCTCACCATTCTCGAGATCGTTCTCGGCGTCGACAATCTGATCTTCCTTTCCATTCTGGCCTCGCGCCTGCCTGCGCATCAGCAGAAGCTGGGGCGGCAGCTCGGTCTCGGGGCGGCGGTGGTCACCCGGCTCGCCTTGCTCGCGTCGGCGGCCTGGATCGTAACGCTCACGCACCCGGTTTTCGATTTCGGCGAGTACGAGATTTCCTGGCGCGACCTGCTGCTGCTTGCAGGCGGGCTCTTCCTGATGGCGAAGGCGACCATCGAGATCCATCACGCGGTGGAAGGCGAAGGGCACGAAACAGGCGGCAAGGAAGCCGTGGCAGCAGGGCTCATGGGGGTGATCGTGCAGATCGCGATCATCGACATCGTCTTCTCCTTCGACACGGTCATGACGGCGGTCGGCATGTCCGACCATTTCCCGATCATGGCTACCGCCGTCATTGTGGCGGTAATCGTGATGATCTTCGCGGCGGAGCCGGTCAGCGCTTTCGTGACTTCGCACCCGACCGTGAAGATGCTCGCGCTCAGTTTCCTTATCCTGATCGGCATTGCTCTGGTTGCGGACGGTCTGCACTTCCACATTCCCAAGGGCTATCTCTACTTCGCGGTCGCCTTTTCCGTGGGCGTGGAAGGCCTTAACCTGTGGGCAAGAAAACGGCGCAGGGCGCGGCCGGAAAGCGCCTGACACCTGGGAGGGGACAGTCTTGACGGAGAACCCGGCGGGTACGCCGAAGAACGCGGTCGTCATCCTGCTGGACAGTCTCAACCGGCACATGCTCGGTGACTATGGCGGGACGGAGTTTGCGACACCGAACCTTGATCGCTTTGCCGCCCGCGCGACGCGGTTCACCCGCCATTTCACCGGATCTCTCCCTTGCATGCCGGCGAGGCACGACATTCTCTGCGGCGCGCTTGATTTCCTTTGGCGGCCCTGGGGATCGGTCGAACTCTGGGAAGACGCGATTACCTATGAACTCCGCAAGAAGGGTGTGGTTACGCAGCTCGTTTCCGATCATCCGCATCTCTTCGAAAGCGGCGGCGAGAATTACCATGTCGACTTCACGGCATGGGACTATCAGCGTGGCCATGAAGGCGATCCGTGGAAGACGCGAGCGGACCCGAGCTGGGCGGGCGCGCCGAACTTCATGCGCGATCACATGCCTTACGACGACTCGCGTGGCTATTTCCGCGGAGAAGAGGATTTTCCGGGGCCGCGCACCATGGCCGCGGCGGCGCGCTGGCTCTCCGATAATGCCGGGCATCACGACCGCTTCATGCTTTTCGTCGACGAGTTCGATCCGCATGAGCCTTTCGACACCCCGGAGCCCTATGCCTCGATGTACGATCCCGACTGGGAAGGCGCGCATCTGATCTGGCCGCCCTATGTTGCGGGCGGTATCGAGAAGGGCGTCATAGACGAGCGGCAGGCACGCCAGATACGCGCGAGCTACGGCGGCAAGCTCACCATGATCGACAAGTGGTTCGGCAAGATCATGGACGAACTCGACCGGCATGATCTGTGGGACGACACGCTCGTCATCCTCTGTACCGATCATGGCCACTATCTCGGCGAGAAGGATATCTGGGGGAAGCCTGGCGTGCCGGTCTACGAGCCGCTTGGACACATCCCGCTGATGATCGCGCACCCGGGCATCGCGCCCGGCACCTGCAATGCGCTGACAACCAGCGTCGACCTGTTTGCGACACTCGCGGACATGTTCGGCGTCGAGGCCCGCCAGCGCAGGCATGGCCGCTCGCTGCTGCCGCTGATACGGAGCGAAGCAGAGACCGTGCGCGACTGGCTGCTGACCGGTGTCTGGGGCCGTGAGGTTCATTACATCGATGGGCGCTACAAATACGCGCGGGGCCCCGCCGGCGACAATGCGCCGCTCAGCATGATGTCGAACCGCTGGTCGACCATGCCGACACATTTCCTCACCCGCGAACAGGAACTGCCGCTGCCGGACGATCGGGCTTTTCTCGACCGGATGCCGGGCAGCAAGGTGCCGGTCATTCATCAGCAATGGCAGAAGGGCGACATGCTGCCCTATTGGGCGCTGACCCGTTTCTCCGGCCACCATCTCTACGATCTCGAAGCCGATGCCGCGGAAGAAGATAACCTGGCGGGGTCCGCACTCGAAAAGGATCTCGCAGAACGGCTGCGCGCCGCGCTTCTGGTGATCGAGGCGCCGGAAAGCCAGTTCCAGCGGCTTGGGCTGACGGGCTCCCAATAACAGTTGCTTAACGGTCGCGGCCTTAGCCTAGCGGCGGAGGACCGACCATGGTGGCGAAAAGCGATGCGCGCCCACTGGGCAGCACGATCGACTATGCCGTCGTCGAAGTGGAGGAACCGGCACATCCCAAATGCCNNGGCGTCTGCTCGACTATTGGCGTGCTCGCATGCAGCCGGACGGCACTGTGCTGCGCGCCGATTTCAACCCACTCGATCTCCCGCAATTGATGGGCGGCATGTTCGTTGTCGAGCCGGTCGATGGGGGAGCTGATTTGCGCTATCGGCTTGTCGNNAGACCGAGCGGCGGCTCGGCCGCAAGTTCACCGGCGAGCTTTTCTCCTACAGCTACACGCCCGAAATGGCTGCGGATCAGATCGCGCTTCACAATCGCGTCATGGAAACGCGAAAACCCACTTGCCTGCAGGGACATTTCATCGGTCTTGATCTCGAACATGTCTCCTACGAGGCGATTTATCTGCCTGTGCGGACAGACAATGGCGGAATGCAGGTCATAGGCGGTCTCTACGATCTCGCTGAAGGAGCCAGCAAATAGGCCGAAATCGGCCGGATTTGCTTGAATCGGCCCGAGCGGCTATCCATGTGCCTGATAGCAAACCGTTACTTGAGTTCATGGTCACGATCGTCGACACGCTGAAGCCGGACGCGTCAAAGCCCCGGCACCCCGAAAAGGCAAAGCGGCCCGACACGNNCCGAAATGGATCCGCGTCAAGGCGCCGGGCTCGCCCGTTTACGCCGAAACGAAACAGATCGTTCGCGAGAACGGGCTCGTGACGGTATGCGAGGAAGCGGGCTGTCCGAATATCGGCGAGTGCTGGACCAAGAAGCACGCGACCATGATGATCATGGGCGACACGTGCACGCGGGCCTGCTCCTTCTGCAACGTGAAGACGGGCCTTCCTGCGCCGCTCGATGCGGAGGAACCGGAGAAGGTCGCGAATGCGGTGGCGAAGCTCGGATTGCGTCACGTCGTCATCACTTCCGTCGACCGCGACGACCTTGCCGATGGCGGCGCTCAGCATTTCGTCGAGGTGATCGAGGCGATCCGCCGCCGCTCACCGGGCACGACGATCGAGATCCTCACGCCCGACTTCCTGCGCAAGGACGGCGCTCTCGAAAAGGTCGTCGAGGCCCGGCCCGACGTCTTCAATCACAATCTCGAGACGGTGCCGCGGCTCTATCTCGGCATTCGTCCCGGCGCGCGTTATTTCCATTCGCTGCGTCTGCTGCAGCGGGTAAAGGACCTCGATCCGACGATCTTCACCAAGTCCGGCATCATGGTTGGCCTCGGCGAGGCGCGCGAGGAAGTGCTGCAGGTCATGGACGATATGCGCTCCGCTTCCATCGACTTCCTGACCGTCGGCCAGTATCTCCAGCCGACACGCAAGCATGCCGCCATTGATCGTTTCGTGACGCCCGAAGAGTTCAAGTCCTATGAGCGCATCGCGCGCACCAAGGGCTTCCTGCTTGTTTCAGCGAGCCCGCTGACGCGCTCTTCCTATCACGCGGACGAGGATTTCGCCCGCCTCCGCGACGCACGAAACGCCGCCGCCGCGCGAGGGTAATCATTCATGGCAGCGCATGAACAGATCCGCGACGTACCATACGCGGCGGATGACATGTTCTCGCTGGTCGCCGGCATCGATCGCTATCCGGAGTTCCTGCCCTGGTGCAGCGGCGCACGCATTCGCCGCCGTGACGTGGAAGAGGGAAAAGAGGTCCTCCTCGCCGATCTCATCGTCTCCTACAAGGTTTTCCGCGAACAGTTCACGAGCCGGGTGACGCTCGACCGTGAGGCGCGCATCATCGATGTCGCCTATGTGCAGGGACCGTTCAACCATCTCCACAACAAATGGCATTTCGAGGCGCTGCCCGACGGCGGCACGCGTATTCATTTCTTCATCGATTTCGAATTCCGCAGCGCGACGCTCCAGAAGATGATCAGCACCGTCTTCGCCAGGGCTTTCGCAAAGATGATGCAGGCTTTCATCGATCGGGCCGACGATCTCTACGACGGCACACGCGGCTCGCCGCCTGGCGCGCCGGCGGACGGAATGGCTACATCATCCGCCGGACAAGATTGAGCGCCGTTTCGACGGCCTTTATCCGCACCTCTTCCCGCCCGATGTCTCCGTAGAGCTGCATCTCGTGAAGGATACTGCGGCCGTGCCGGGCCGCGCCGAAGTGGACGAGACCGACCGGTTTCATCGGTGTGCCTCCGCCGGGACCGGCTATTCCGGTCACAGACACCGCGATATGTCCGCGCGAGTTCTTCAGTGCGCCTTCTGCCATGGAACGCGCGACCGGTTCCGATACGGCGCCGAAATCGGCGATGAGGTCTCCTGGTACGTCGAGTATGTCGCGCTTCGCCTCGTTCGAATAGACGACAAAGCCGCGCTCCACGACATCCGATGAACCGGCGATTTCCGTCAGCAGGCCCGCGATCAGTCCGCCGGTGCAGCTCTCCGCCGTGACGATCTTGAGCTTTGACTCGCGCGCATCGGCGAGTGTCAGTTCGGCGAGATGGACGAGACGGCGCGGAAACATGCTCATGTCAGTACCAGCCAGACGAGATCGATAAGGATATAGGCGAAGATCGCACAGACGGCGGCGAGCGCGTCGTCGATCATGACCCCGAGACCGCCCTTGAAGCGGCGTTCGACAGCGCCGATGGGCCAGGGTTTGACGATGTCGAAAAGACGGAACAGGAAGAAGGCGCCGATCCAGCCCGCCGGTGTCATCGGCAGTGCGGCGAGTACCAGCCAGATCGCCGAGACCTCGTCGATGACGACTTCGGGCGCATCGTCCTTTCGCGCGGCGATGCAGTAAATACCCGAGGCCCAAACGCCGGCAGCGAAGGCGGCAACCGCCGCGACGGCGAGAAGCCAGGGCCCCCCCACCCATGAAATGGCGAAGGCGAAGGGAAAGGCGGCGAGTGTGCCCCATGTGCCGGGTGCCGGGCGCAGGAGCCCCGCGCCGAACCACGTCGCGACGAGTGCGGCCGGATGGCTCAGCCTGAGCGATGGGGGCAGGGCGGTGAGACGGATCATGCGGTCACCGGAGGATGAGCGTTGCAATGGCTTGCGCGGCGAGGCCTTCGCGCCTGCCGGTGAAGCCGAGGCCCTCGGTCGTCGTCGCCTTGACGCTGATGCGGGTGATGTCGAGTTCGAGGATTTCGGCGATCCTCGTCCGCATCTTTTCCGTATACGGAGAAATCTTCGGCGCTTCGCAGATCAGTGTCAGGTCGACATGCGAGATCGTCGCGCCCGCATCGCGCACCAGGGCGGCTGCGTGCGCGAGAAAAATGTCGGAGGACGCTCCCTTCCATTCCGGATCGCTCGGCGGAAAGTGTTTGCCGATATCGCCGGCGCCGAGCGCGCCCAGGATCGCGTCGGTGATCGCATGGAGCCCCGCATCGGCATCCGAATGGCCGACAAGTCCCGCCTCGTGAGGCACCTTCACGCCGCACAGCCAGACATGGTCGCCCGGGCCGAAGCGATGCACGTCGAAGCCCATGCCCGTCCGCGTTTCGCCGCGGCTGTTCAGCATGCGTTCGGCCCGCGCCAGGTCGGCCGCGCTCGTGATCTTGATGTTGTCTTCATCTCCCTCGACCAGCGCAACCTCCAGGCCCGCCCGGGCAGCAACGGCAACATCGTCGGTGTGGTTGCCGCCCGCGGCTTTCTTGTGGGCGTCGAGAATAGCCTCAAACCGGAAGGCTTGCGGCGTCTGTGCCCGCCAGAGCCCGTCACGGGACACGGTCTCCCCGGCAAGCCTGTCATTTCCCCGCCGGATCGTGTCGGTGACGGCGAGAGCGGCGAGGGCGCCGGCGTGCGCGGCAAGCGCCTCGATACAGTCCGAAATGATCCGCGCGCTCACGAACGGTCTCGCCCCGTCATGGATCAGCACGAGATCGGGCGGATCGGACCTGGCCAGCGCCTCGAGCCCGGCCAGCACCGAGGCCTGCCGTGTCTCGCCGCCGAAGGCAGGGGCGCAGAGCTTCGGCAGGCCGCCGGCCGCCTTGCGATAGGCTTCCTCGTCGTCTGAATGGATCACGGCCAGAATGGCCGATATACCGGGATGTGTGGCGAATGCGGCGAGCGTCCGCCGGAGAACCGGCTCACCGGCCAGCGGGCGGTACTGCTTAGGCGCGCCCGGTCCCGCGCGGCTGCCGCGGCCGGCCGCCACAATCAGCGCGGCGACTTTCATGCCCGCTCGTTTCGCACCCCGCAGCGCACTGCGCAAGCGATTTGCCTTGCCGAAACTTTAGGCAACCGCTAAATTGGACAAAATTTGTGCAGTTTTCTGGGGTGCTTAAAGTTTGACCATATCTATCGGCTCTCACCGGCTTTCCAATCCTGTCCTGCTCGCGCCCATGGCTGGCGTGAGCAATGGTTTGCAGAACCGCAGAAAACCCTCGCTGAAATCGTCAACGATGCAAACACGAGCACGACTGAGATCAGCCGTGAATTGCGTCTCGCCTTCCTCGCACCAGACGTAGTCACTGCAATTTTAAATGGCGACATCTCCATGACTGCAAAACAGCTTCGCCGACTGCACGATCTGCCGGCCAGTTGGACCGAACAGCGTCGTCTCTTTGGCGTTGCGTCGCCGCAGACACGTCAATAAATAAGCCATCCGTCAATCTTATTGACCACCTCCAACCATCACGCCGCGAGTTCGTTGGACCCTGAATTTGGCGTTTGGAGACAACCCGGCAAAATCGAAAAATTGAGCGCAACGGAGACGCAAAGATGTCTCCGCCGCGCGCGAAATCGCCCGCAACTGCGGGGTTCAGGGCGGTAGTTCATTGGACCTTGATAACTGCAGGAATGGATGGTGGAGGGGGGTGGATTCGAACCACCGTACGCATACGCGGGCAGATTTACAGTCTGCTG
>DGNI01000208.1:10512-17146 GCA_002388885.1 Parvularculaceae bacterium UBA4496
CCTGCCCCGCCGCCGGGAGAACGGCGTCTATAACCGCGCCGGACGGCCTTCGCAACCGGTCGCCGGGGTGCATGGGTGGATTTGTTGTTTCCTGAACGAAAAGAACCGGCTAGGCCAAGCCAATGGCCATATCCCGACGAGAAAAACCGAAAAAACCGCCGCATCAGCCTGTTTGGATATACGGGCGTCATGCCGTTGCGGCGGCGCTCGCCAATCCGGCGCGCAAGATCCGCCGCGTGGCGGCCACGAAAAACGCCCGCGACTGGCTGGAGAAAAACGGCGCCGACCCCGCCATTATCGCCAAACTCGAAGACGCCCGGCCCGAGGCCATCGACCGGCTTCTTCACGCTGGCGCGGTTCATCAGGGATTGGCGGCGCAAGCTGACGACCTCCCCCGCACGCGCCTCAAAGACGCCTGCTCGCCCGCAGAGCTCGGCCGGCCGGTTCTCGTCCTCGACCAGATCACCGATCCGCAAAATATCGGCGCGCTGTTTCGTTCGGCGGCTGCGTTTAACGCGCGCGCGGTGATCGTACAGGAACGCCGCACGCCGCCGCTGTCGGGCGCCCTCGCCAAGGCCGCCGCCGGCGCCATTGAAATGATTCCCTGCGTGCCGGTGGTGAACATCGCCCGCGCCATCGAAGGGCTTCAGGGGCTCGGGTATTTCTGCGCAGGGCTCGCCGGCGAAGCAGAAAACGACATCGCTGCCCTGCCCGCATCGCCGCTCGCGCTTGTCATGGGCGCCGAAGGCGCAGGACTGCGCCAGCTTGTCGGCGAAACCTGCGACGGCCTTTACCGCATTCCCATCGCGCCGGGCGTTGAAAGCCTCAACGTATCCAATGCGGCTGCAATTTCTTTGTACGAAGCCGCGCGCGCGCGTTAGGCTGAGCACAACAGCCAAGAGGAGCCGATCATGGCGAAACCAGTTCTCTATCATATGCCCCAGACCCGCGGCGGCACGACCATGTGGATGAACGAGGAGCTGGACGATGTCTGCGACGTCAAGCTGATCAATATGAAAGCAAGTGAACAGAAATCGCCTGAGTTTCTGAAGATCAATCCCATGGGCAAGATTCCGGCGCTGGTGCATGACGGCGTCGCCGTGACCGAGGCCGCCGCCATTTGCGCATATCTGGCGGATGTCTTTCCGCAAGCCGGCCTTGCGCCCGCGGCGAACGATCCGAAACGCGGCGCGTATTTCCGCTGGATGTTTTTCGCGCCGAGCTGCATCGAGCCGATGATGCTGGACAAATTCGCACAGGTAAAACGGGAGAACACCGCCTCTGTCGGATACGGATCCGAGGCCGACGTTTTGAACGCCATCAAAACCGCCATTGGCGACGGCCCGTACCTGCTGGGCGAAAAGTTCACCGCCGCAGATGTGGTGTTCGGCTCGACATTGAACTTCGCCATGATGTTCGGCGCCATTGAAAAAACCGAACCGTTTGCGTCATATGCCGGCCGCCTCACCGCCCGCCCTGCGTTCAAGCGCGCAATGGAAAAGAACGCCACATTTATGAAAGAACTCGGTCTCGAATAATGTCTGACGCGGTTCACAAAGGCGGATGCCGCTGCGGCAAGGTGCGTTTCGAAGCATCCGGCGCGCCGAAATTCGTCGGCAACTGTCATTGCGCATCCTGCCGGAAAGCGACCGGCTCGGCCTACGCGACCTTTGTTGGTTTTAACGCGCCGCAGGTGACGTGGGTCGCCGGCGCTCCTGCCTATTATGCGAGTTCGCCGGGCGTGAGCCGTGGCTTTTGCGCCGAGTGCGGCGCGCCGCTCACCTATGCCGGTGAAAACTGGGCGGGCGAAACGCATATTCTGATCGGCGCATTTGACAGCCCGGAAAACTACGCGCCCACTGGCGAAGTTTTCACGGACGAGGCGTTGGCGTTTGCGTATGAACGCCCGGCGAAAGCGTAAACTCGAATGAATTTTGAAGCTGTCATCTTCGATTTCGGCGGCGTCTTTACGACCTCTCCAGTTCAGAATTTCGCGGCGTTTGAGCGCGAACACAATTTGCCCGAACGGTTTATCGGCGAAGTCATCAAGACCAATATCAACGACAACGCCTGGGCGAGGTTCGAACGGGCGGAAATCGATATCGAGACATTTGACGGCGCATTCGCAGAGGAAACCAAAGCCGCCGGTTTTGAAATTCGCGGGGCAACCCTCGTGTCGCTGCTGTCGCTGACGTTCAACCACAACATGATTGAAGCGTTGGAGCGCGTGAAACAGGCAGGATACAAAACCGGCTGCATCACCAACAACCTGCCGAAAATCGACTCGAAGGGCATGCTGGCGCCGGACGAGAAGAAAGAAATCATCGAGCGCGTCCACGCAAATTTCGATCACATCATCGAATCGTCGAAGGCCGGCGTCAGAAAGCCCGAACCGCGCATTTATAAAATGATGTGCGAAGCGCTGGGCGTTGCGCCGGCGTCGTGCGTCTTTCTCGACGATCTTGGCGTTAACCTCAAACCCGCCAAGGCCATGGGCATGACCACCATCAAAGTTCCGTTCGGCGATGTCGGCCCGGCGATTGAAGAACTCAATAAAATTCTGAAATTCTCCTGAGCCTCGTGTCACACGAGGGCCCGCCGCCTCGTCTCTATTCCGAAAGCAGGAAAAAGGAGTGAGGCCATGAGCCCGAGAATTAATTACACGACCGCCGCGCCGGAGGCATTTCAGGCCATGTTGGCGATTAGCCAGTATGTTGACGGCTGCGGGCTTGAGCACAGCCTGATGGAGCTGGTTAAAACCCGCGCGTCGCAGATTAATGGCTGCGCCTTCTGCATCGACATGCACACTCGTGATGCAAGGGCTGCCGGAGAACGCGAGGAACGGCTGTACCTTCTTTCTGCGTGGCGCGAGTCGAAGCTTTACACCCCGCGCGAACGCGCCGCACTCGCCTGGACCGATGCGATGACGACGCTTGACGATCATGACGCGCTCTCCGAGGCGTTCGATGATGTGCGTTCCCTCTTTACCGAAGACGAAACCGTGAAACTCGCCCTTGCAATTGGCGTCATCAATGTCTGGAACCGCATCAATGTTGGCTTTCAGGTTGAACCGCCGGTAATACAGGCAAAGGCATCCTGAAGTTTTATCGGACCCGCATGAGCACCCGCGATACAGATATTTTCGAAGAACATCGCGCATATCTTTCCGCGATTGCCTATCGCATGCTCGGATCGGTCGCTGATGCCGAAGATGTCATGCAGGACGCCTTTCTGCGCTGGCGGCGCGTGGCGCCGGAAGCGGTGGAACATCCGCGTGCCTTCCTTTCCAAAACCGTCTCGCGGCTCTGTCTCGACAAACTGAAGGAAGCGCGGCGGCGGCGCGAGATTTATGTCGGACCGTGGCTTCCCGAACCGGTCATTAACGATCCCGCGCTGTCGGTTTCGCCGCCGGAAAACGTTGCGGAGGATATTTCCTTCGCCCTTATGCTGGCGCTGGAGCGCCTGTCGCCCCTCGAGCGGGCGGCGTTTTTACTGCACGACGTTTTCGACATGGAGTTTGCAGAAATTGCCGTCGTGCTTGAGCGCAATGAAGCCGCCTGCCGCCAGCTTGCGTCGCGCGCGCGTGCACATGTCCGGAAGGAAAGGCCGCGTTTTGACATGGCGCCGGACAAGTCCGCCGAGATCACCGAAGCGTTTTTCACCGCCGCAAAGAGCGGCGATGCGAGCGCGTTGCGCGATCTTCTGGCGAAGGATGCTACACTCTACGCTGATGGCGGCGGGCGCGTTATCGCCTCGCTTAATCCCATTTACGGCGGCGACGCCATTGCACGGTTTTATGAGGGCGTCATCAGGAAAGCCGCCAGCATGAAACCTGATCTTGCCGTCTGGTCGCGCCGCGCCGTCATTAACGGTCTGCCCGGCGAAATCATGCGCGCGCCCGACGGCGTTTTGATGACAACAGCGCTCGAAATCCGCGACGGAAAGGTCGTCGGCGTCTATGTTTTGCGCAATCCGGAAAAGCTGCGCCACCTCGCTGAGTTTTCCTCGTCTACGCATTAACACGGCCTTTCGTCTGCGCTTCTCCATTTTCCAGGCGGGCGGCATCATATAAACTCAGCGTCATGACCCATTTCCGCCCCCGCGCCGATCTTGAAACCCATGACGTGGCGAACCAGCCGCCGCCATGCGAGGACATCAACCTTTTCGAAACCGACAAGGCGCTCAAAAACGCCGTCGAAAAAAACGGCGGCGCGGCGCATCACGAACATCTTTCCGCCTTCGGCGCGCGCTGTGGTTCGGCGGAGGTTTTCGAATGGGCGCGCGAGGCGAATAAAAATACGCCGCAGCTCAAAAGCTTTNNGCGCGCGCGCTGCGGTTCGGCGGAAGTCTTCGAATGGGCGCGTCAGGCGAACAAAATGCCGCCGCAGCTCAGAAGCTTCGACCGCTACGGCCATCGCCTCGACGAGGTGGAGTTTCACCCGGCCTATCATCAGCTGATGGATCTCGGCCTTTCCGCCGGCGTTTCCGGCGCGGCCTGGACTGCGAAGGAAGCGGGCCATGTGCTGCATTCGGCGCTGCTCTATCTGATGGGCCAGGCAGACGGCGGCGTCTGCTGCCCCATGTCCATGACCTACGCCGTCGTGCCGGCCCTGCGCCATGCGCCTGACGTGGCGATGGAATGGGGGCCGCGCGTCACCGCACACGCCTATGATCAGCGGTTTATTCCGGCTGCGGACAAAAAGGCCGCCACCATGGGCATGGCCATGACGGAAAAACAGGGCGGGTCCGACATTCGCGCCAATACGACTGTCGCCGCGCATATCGTTGACGATGAATATGAGCTGACCGGACACAAATGGTTCTGTTCCGCGCCCATGTGCGACGCGTTCCTGACGCTGGCGCAGACGGAAGCGGGCGTGACGTGTTTCCTCGTGCCGCGCTGGCGCCCGGACGGCGCGCGCAATGCGTTTCACATCATGCGTTTGAAAGACAAGCTCGGCGATCGCTCCAACGCGTCGTCGGAAATCGAGTACCACGGCGCTTACGCGCGCCGCATCGGCGAAGAAGGCCGCGGCGTCAGGACCATCATCGACATGGTGCAGCATACGCGCCTTGACTGCATTGTCGGTTCGGCGGGCGGCATGCGCGGCGCCGTGCGCGAGGCCACGTGGCATGCGGCGCACCGCACGGCGTTCCAGAAAAAACTCATCGACCAGCCGGCCATGGCGAATGTGCTTGCCGATCTTGCGCTTGAATCCGAAGCGGCGACCGCTCTCGCTTTCCGCATCGCGCATTCGTTTGATGCAGCCGGCGATGACGAATCCGAAGCGGCGTTCATGCGGCTTGCGACGCCCATCGCCAAATACTGGATCTGCAAGCGCCAGCCGGGCGTTACCTATGAGGCGCTGGAATGTCACGGCGGCGCCGGCTTCGTCGAGGAAGGCCCGATGCCGAAAATGTTCCGCGGCTCGCCGCTTAACGCCATCTGGGAAGGCTCGGGCAACGTCATCGCCCTTGACATATTGCGCGCCTTGGCCCGCGAACCGGCGAGCCTTGTGGCTGTCCGCGCGGAAATCTTGGGCGCCCGCGGCGCCAACACCCATCTCGATGCGCATATGGCGGCGCTCGAAGACTGGTTCAAACCCGGCGCGCTCAACGAAGGAACGGCGCGGGCGTTCGCCGAGCATATGGCGCTCGCGCTTCAAGCCGCCGCGCTCCTCAAAACCGCGCCGGATTTTATCTTCGACGGGTTCTGCAATGCGCGGCTCGATGCGGCGAACAAGTCCCTCGCCTTCGGCGCGTTGACCGCCAAGGTCGATGCACAGGCGATTGTCGAACGCGCCATGCCCGCTGCCTGAAAAGTTGTGCAACACGGGGTCGCGCGTTTTGCGTGATTCCCGTCCTGCAAGGCGTTCCGGCGAAAGTTGTGCAACTCCGCCACAATGTTTGTACAACTTTTTGCCGCCGCGCAGAGTGGCTTGTGGCGCAGTGACAGCCCCGGCGCGCAGTTCGGATTCCTGGGCGCATAAGGCCTGAATAAAGGGCCCCGCCCGTGTGGAAATAGGTGCAAAGGTCATCATGGCGCACATTATAGGGCCGTATCGCTGGGCGTGGATAACTACGCACCGAATGCGGGATTCCGGCTGATTTTCGCCTCTCGGCATATATTTCTGTCATTGGCGCTCAACCTATTGGGGCGCAGATGTTAGCTTGAGCGGCGACAAAGAAAGGCCGCCCATGACCGAGATCACCGAATTCATTGTTGAGAAGACCGACCTGTCGCAATGGCGGATCGAAACGCGTGAAGCGCCGCCCCTGAANNCCATGTTTCGTTCGACCTTACCCGTTGTTCTCGCCGCCATTTCCGGTCTCGCCGTAACCGGCGTAGGCGTTTCCGCCGCCGCCCAGCAGCCTGAATCCAAGGCGACTTTCCGGGACTGGAGCGTGTTCGTGCGCGAGGTTGGCGGGGAGAAAATCTGCTTTGCGGCGACCGAAGCCGAGGACAAGTCGCCAAAATCGGTCAATCACGGCGATGTTTTCTTCCTCATCGCCTCCTGGGCCTCCGGCGCGGCGAAAGAACAGCCGAGCCTGATGACCGGTTATGCCCTCAACGCCAAACCGGAACCGACGCTTCGGATCGGGTCCGACAAGTGGGACATGTATGTCTCCGAGA
>DGNI01000208.1:17242-21397 GCA_002388885.1 Parvularculaceae bacterium UBA4496
TCGGCGGCGCTTGACCGCGCGGCGGCGGAGTGCCGCTAGGGCGTCACTGAGGCGTTTCATTAAAGTTGTACAACACCGGTCTCTCGCTTTGACGCATTGGCTTGATTGCTGGCGCACAGCCGATTGTTGTGTAACTTCGCCATAATGTTTGTGCAACAAATGCATTCGGACACAACTTTCCTGTTTTCGCGTGCTCAAGTTTCGCGAACTGTCGCGGCGCAAACAGCGCCTATTCATAACGAAAGCATTATAGGCGCGCGGGAAAGCCCGTGGATAACTACGCACCAANNGCAACTCCGCCACAATGTTTGTGCAACTTTTTCATAACGTACATATGGTTGTCATGCTGGGCTTGACCAGGCGATCCTTGCATCGCCTTCGTCCTTCGTGACGCAAAAAATCCCGTCATCCTGAGGGCAGGCGCAAGCCTGCGTCTCGAAGGGCGAAGGGATTTTTGCTCCTCAGGATGAAGGCTAATGTAAATCATGCGCTTGCAGCTCGCTCTAGATTCAACAACAACATGGAAGGCATCATAAAGCCTCCCGAAACCCCGTGGATAACTACGCACCAACACTGGGAAATATGGAAGAATTCAACAGATAGGATGTATTTTTCGCAGGCTGGCTCGCCTCAGCGTTGTGGTCAAATCTGAAAAGAAACCTCAGAGAGTACATTCCCAGTATTGAGTATTTCACGCCTTAATGGAGAGGAAAACAAGCACATGCGTACTGTTAATATAGAGATTTTCTCAGACGCAACCAATGCGGCGGTCATTCGTCATCCTGATAGACAATTCCCAGGAGTATTGGTGCAGGGGGACAGTCTCTCGTCTTTATGCGGGGACGCGGATGAATTGTGTGAGCTGCTAGGTCGCGGTTCGGAGCATTTCGAAGAGGCAAACCTGCTCCGAAATAAGCTCCAATCGTATTTAACGCATTACAAATCTGTGTTGTTGGAGCATGGAATTTCGCTCCCATTTTCGGACCGGTAAATGTCTGCTTGCGACAAAGGCTTATGAATCGTTTTAGCACGCTGCTTCCAGCGCGCAGCACTAAGAGTTACTCGGTCGGAACGAACTTCTCGCGCATGGTGACGAGCTCTTCTGAAATCGTCGGATGCAGCGCGACGGTGTCGTCGAAGTCTTTCTTTTTTAATCCCGCTTTGACGGCGATGGCGACGCACTGGATCATTTCAGCTGCGTCTTCGCCGACAATATGACAGCCAAGGACGCGGTCGGTGTCGCCGTCGACCACGAGCTTCATCATCACCCGCTCTTCCGATCCGGTGAGGATATGTTTCATGGAGCGGAAGTTGGTCTTGTAGATATCGACGTTTTTGAATTCGTGGCGTGCTTCGTGTTCGGCGTAGCCGACGGTACCCACTGGCGGCTGCGAGAACACAGCTTTCGGAATAAACCGGTAATCGGTCGCGGTCGGGTTGTTGTTGTAATAGGTTTCGGCGAAGGCGGCGCCTTCGCGAATGGCGACCGGCGTCAGGTTCACCCGGTCGGTGACGTCGCCGACCGCGAAGATATTGTCGACCGACGACTGGGAGTTGTCGTTCACTTTGACGGCGCCGCTCTTGTCGAGTTCGACGCCGGCGTTTTCAAGGCCGAGGCCCTTCGTGGACGGTTTGCGCCCCACCGCCCAGAAGACAAGGTCGGTATCAACATGTTCGCCATTGGATAAATGAACGCGTTTTTGATCGCCGCCCATAGCTTCGATCTTTTCGAAAATGTTCTGCGTGATGACACGGATACCCTGACGTTGCAGTTCCGTGTGGACCTGCACCGAAATATCGGCGTCGAAATGGCGCAAGATGTCTTCCCCGCGATAGATGAGGCAGACGTCGCAACCGAGACCTTTGAATATGCAGGCGAACTCCACGGCGATGTAGCCGCCGCCGGCGACGACAACATGTTTCGGCAGTTTTTCAAGGTGAAAAGCTTCGTTCGACGTAATACCGAGCTCATGACCCGGCACGGTTTCATCGACCCAGGGCGCGCCGCCGGTGGCGATGAGAATGCGTTCGGCGGTCACGTCGCGGCCTTCCGCTTCAAGATGCACCGTATGCGCGTCTTTCAGCGTTGCGCGTGTCTGGAATATATCCGCGCCGGCGTTTTTCAAGTTGCGGATATAGATGCCGTTGAGGCGGTCGATTTCGTTGTCCTTGTTTTCGATCAGCTTCGACCAGTCGAACGAGACATTATCCGCCGACCATCCATAACCTTTGGCGTGATGAAATCCGTGTCCGTACTCGCTGGCGTAGACGAGATATTTTTTCGGCACGCAGCCGCGGATGACGCAGGTGCCGCCGACGCGATATTCCTCTGCGACCCCGACTTTTGCGCCATAGCTGGATGCGAGCCGCGATGCGCGCACGCCGCCGGAGCCTGCGCCGATGGTGAAGAGGTCGTAATCATAATTGGTCATGTGATGATCTTACTTGTCAGAAATTTGCGTGTCGGGAACGAAACCGATGCCGGTTGAAAAGCGCTTATCATTGAATTCGAGCACTTCCAGCTGAAATGTGTTCAAGAATTCGCGATAGACGGCCTCGAATACCGGCTCCAGCTTGTCGTCATAGTCGAGCGGAATGCGGATCATCGGCTGTTGCGCCACAAAGACGTCGAAACTGTTGCCGGTGACTTCTACGGAAAGCGCGGTCCTCAGCCAGAGCGAGCCTGAATCCTCGAAATTCTTGACGGTGAGCGCCAGGCCGAACATGACGGGTTCCAGCACGATGACCTCGCGCTGGCGATAGCTGAAGGCGTCCTCGCCGTAATCCTTGCGCGGGTCGAACGGCCCCGCCGGCGGCACGGCGGTAACGCATTCGGGGCTGCATTCAAGATAGGCGGGAAGGCCCTTGATCACCGCCTCGCCGAAGCCCTTGCAGCGCAGGAGGTTTTCAAACGCCGCCGCGCCATAGGTCTTGATCGCTTCCTGCAGTTTTTGAAATCGCGTCTGCGCCATGCGGGTCTTCGCCTCGAACTTCGTCTCAAGCTAACGCGCAAGCACGCAAAGCGCAAAGGCTGTAGCAGCGTAGCAATTCAAGCCGCAACCACCGAGACGCCGTCTTCATCGCCATAGATGATCATGTCGGTCATGCCGCAGAAAAGGCCGCATTCAAGAACGCCGGGAATGGCGTTCAGCGCTTTTTCAAGGCTTGCCGGGTCTTCAATACGGCCGAGCGAACAATCGATGATCAGATTGCCGCCGTCGGTTTTCACTGACACGCCCTCGCCTGAGCGCAGTTCCAGTTTTGCGTTTTCAAAGCCTTGCGCGGCGAGTGTCCGGCGCATCGCCGCCACCGTAAGCGCCCAGCCGTAGGGCGATATTTCGACGGGCAGGGGAAAGGCGCCGAGCGCCGCGACGCGCTTCGACTTGTCGGCGATGACGATGAATTTTTTTGCCGCGTAGGCGACGATTTTTTCACGGAGCAGCGCCGCGCCGCCGCCCTTGATGAGGTTCATGCTTGGATCGGCTTCATCGGCGCCGTCGACGGCGAGATCGATGACAGTCGTTTCATGAGGCTCGATGATTTCAACACCGAGGCTTTCGGCCTGCCGGCGCGTTGCCTCCGATGTGGGCACGCCCTTTAGCGGCCAGCCTTCCGCAACGCGCGCGCCGACAATATCGACAAAATGCGCGGCGGTGGAGCCGGTGCCGAGACCCAGCGTCATGCCGCGCTCCAAATGCTTTGCCGCTTCTTCGGCCGCGAGGCGCTTGCCGCGATCCTTGTCCATGTTGGATCCTATTTCTTTTTTGCTGCTTGCGATTTGCGGAAGCGCGCCGCCCAGCCCTTGATCGCCGTTTGTTTGCCGCGCGCCACGGCAAGGTCGTCTTTATCGATATCTTTCGTAATGACCGACCCTGAGCCCACATAGGCGCCGTCGCCGATGGTCACGGGCGCAACGAGCGCTGAATTCGATCCGATGAAAGCGCCCTTGCCGATGACGGTCTTGTGCTTTGCGTAGCCGTCATAATTGCAGGTGATGGTCCCGGCGCCGATATTCGCCTCTGCGCCCACTTCGGCGTCGCCGATATAAGTGAGGTGCGAGACCTTGGCGCCATCGCCGATGACCGCCTTTTTGATCTCGACAAAGTTGCCGACTTTCGCGCCGGATTTCAGTTCCGCGCCGGGGCGCAGGCGGGC
>DGNI01000208.1:21420-21659 GCA_002388885.1 Parvularculaceae bacterium UBA4496
AACGGTTTCACCTCGGCATTGTCCGCGATTGTAACGCCGGGACCGAAAACCACATGCTGGCCGATTGTGACGTCCATGCCGAGCTTTGTATCCCATGAGAAATACACGGTCGCCGGATCGGCGAGGGTCGCGCCTTCTTCCATGGCGGTAATGCGCATCCGGTCCTGAAAGACCGCTTCGGCTTCTGCGAGTTCCACGCGTGAATTGACGCCGAGGACTTCATCTTCGTCGGCTTCGAT
>DGNI01000208.1:21681-25397 GCA_002388885.1 Parvularculaceae bacterium UBA4496
GGTAATATTCGCCCTTGGCGTTCTTGTTATCGATATCTTTAAGGCGCGCGTTCAGGAACGCTGCGTCAATCGCCATGACGCCGGAATTGCAAAGCGCAATGTCGAGTTCTTCTGGCTTCGCGTCTTTTGCTTCGACGATGGCGGCGAGTTCGCCCTTGTCGTCGAGCTTCAGCCGTCCATAGGCGCCGGGCTCGAACGGCGCAAAACCGAGTACAGCAACGGCGGCCCCGCCTGCGACTTCATCGGCAAGCGCGCGCAAGGTTTCGGGCGTCACCAGCGGCGTATCGCCGTAGAGAATAAGAACGGCGCCGGAAAATCCTTGAAGCGCCGGCAGGGCTTGCATCACCGCATGGCCGGTGCCCTGCGGCGGCGCCTGAACCGCGACAGAAATATCCTTGCGGATCGACTTAGCGAAATCGCCAACCTGCGGCGCGTGATCGCCGATGACGACGCTCATGCGCTCTGGCGCCAGTGCTGACGCAGCATCAATCACATGGGCGATCATCGCTCGTCCGCCGATCTCATGCATGACTTTCGGCAGAGACGATTTCATGCGCGTGCCGTGGCCGGCGGCGAGGATAACCGCAGCGATGGGAATATCAGTCATATGAAACGCGTGTCCTCGAAATGAGCGGCGAATTTCCGCTGTCGTCTATCATGGAATGGTCAAAACGGCCTATGTCCTTAAAGTCATTTGGCGCGATTCGCGCGCCCGATGTCTCCGGACAGGCTAAGCAGGGAATCAGGCAAGGGAATGGCGGACAACAGGGTAAAGGATATGCCGGATGATCTTGTTGGCGCGGCGGTGCTGTTCGATCTCGACGGCACGCTGGTCGATACGGCGGCGGACTTGGCGGCGTCCATGAACCATGCGCTTGGGGCAGCCGGGCTTGCCCCCGCGCCGGCCGAGAGCGTCCGTCATCTCGTTGGGCACGGCGCCCGGCGCATGATCCTGCGTGGTTATGAGCTGTCCGCGGGGCGCATTCCAAGCGATGCGGAAACCGACGAAGCGCTGGCGCGATTTCTGGATCACTATGAAGCGAATATTGCCGTACATTCACGGCCCTTCGACGGCGCGGTTGAGTTAATCGAAAGTTTCAGGGCGCGCGGCGCACGCATGGCGATCTGCACCAACAAACGCGAAGGCATGGCGAAACTGTTGATTGAAACGCTGGGATTGTCGTCTTTGTTTGAGGTGATTGTCGGCGCCGATACGGCAAGCGCGCCGAAACCGGATCCTGCGCCGGTCACGCTTTGTTTGCGAGAAACTGGCGCGCAGCGTGCTGTTTTTATCGGCGACAGCGATACAGATATACGCGCCGCGCGGGCGGCGGGCTTGCCGTCATTTATCGCCAGTTTTGGCTATGGCCCGCTGACGCTTAGCGCGGACGCAACAGGATTGTTCGATGGTTATATCGAATTGGGTTCGATGATTGAAAATGCGTTGACCGAAGGGACTTAGGTCGCTTCGGCGCCGACAAATTTCGTCGGCATGCCGTTGATCATGTTGCTTCTGACGTCCGTGCGCGCCGAGCGCATGGTGGAAACGAAACCTTCGTCCTTCGTTTCGACCACGACGTCAAAGCCGCGCTTGCGCCAAAAGTCCTGGATTTTTGCTGCGAGACGGCCGGCGCCGTCGCTATCGCACAGGTCAGTCATCGATGTACCCCGAGCTTGCCTATGAACGTTTCCACCGCTATCAGAATATAAGGTAGGCTGATTTTTTCAAGCCCGATTCAAATGTTTTTTATACTGGCCAGTTTACCTGAATTTGCGTTATATTTTCACAGCTTACTTGGCAAAAGACGCATAAACATCGCCTGATGAAGAATTTTATAGCGTACAGATCATCAATATTATAAGTTTAGCTTATAAATTGGAGAATCGCGATGGAATTGACCCACGCCGCCGCCGCCCGCTCCATCGGAGAACGTATCCGTGAGGCGCGCAAGACGAAGGGCTTCAGCCAATCGGATCTGGCCAGCAAGGTCGGCGTCAGCCAGCCGGCCATCGCGAACTGGGAAAGTGGTATTCACGACCCGCGCCGGCTTACCCTCGCCAAACTTGCTGACGCATTGGAAGCGCCGCTCGACTGGCTCGCTGCAGGCGATCGCTCGGTAGCGGAAAGCGACAAGCATGCAGCCGCCGCCTACATTCGCCGTCCTGTCCGGCATGTGCCGGTGGTGAGCCTTCGCACGGCGGCGCTTCTGGCGCGCGACGCGAGCGCCGATCCGCACGCCATGGCTGAAGATTATATTCCGGTGACGCTTGGTCCTGCGAAACTTGTTGCGGTCTTCATCAACGATCCGGCGGTCGATCTGGCGTTTCTTCCCGATACGGTGGTGATCGTCGATTATGAAGACCGATCCCCTGATGACGGCGATTATTGCCTCGCGCATGTGAGCGAAACGCCGGTCGTGCGCCGGTGGCGTTCAGACCCGCCGCGGCTCGAACCGGTTTCAAGCGAAGACGATCACCCGACCATCGCGGTGACTTCATCCATTACCATTATCGGATGCGTGCGCGTTTCAATTCGCGTGCATTAAAAATCAATCGCTCTTAAATTACGCAGCTCTGCTGCTGTACTCGCCAATCATAGCCGGTATGGCTTTATGCGCCTGGCGGAATTCCATTGCAGCGGTTTTGCACAAAGCCGAAAGCGCTTCTTTTGACGCGCCGGCTCGCGCCTGCGCTTCGATGTTCGCGCAAGCGGCGCCAAGCGCACGGGCGCCGACATTGACGCTCATCGATTTGAGCGCGTGCGCGGCTCTGGCGATCTTTTCGTTGTCGTTGGACTTGAAACTTTCGGCGAGCGTTCGAATGGCGTCACGCGAGTGTTCTTCAAAAAGTTTGAGAGCGCGGACAGGCAGATCCGAGCCGCTTGCCTGCATGGCTGCGACCTGATCGAGAACGGATCGGTCGAACGGCTCTCCGGTAGTGGAGGCTTGCGTTTCACGAACCGGCTGATCCACTGCATATGGGCTCGCCGAGTCCGGCGAAACCTCAAGAAATTCAGCCATGGCGGCGGCGAGGGATGCGATGGTGAATGGTTTTGTCAGATAACCGTTCATGCCGGATTCGCGCCATTTGTTATCGGAACCCGAGACATGTGCGGTGAGCGCAACGATGGGCGTGGCGGGTCTTTTCGACGCCTTTTCCAGCGCCCGGATCGCTTGCGTCGCTTCAAACCCGTCCATCTCCGGCATGGAGCAATCCATCAGGATGAGGTCGAACCGCTGCGCCTGGGCGAGATGCACGGCTTCGCGGCCGTCATTTGCAAGCGTTACCTTCAGGTTGAGGCGCGACAACGCCTCCTGCACTACCTCGCGGTTAACCGCGCTATCGTCAGCGGCAAGCACATGCTGTCCTTTAAACGTGGTTTGTGCGGGCTCAACGCTTGCAGTTTCCTGTAACGCCGCCGCGCCGCGCATTTTGTCGTCAAGAATGCGGTCTATCTGCCGCAGCACGTCCGTGCGTGAAAGCGGAGCCATGAGAATATCTTCGACGATGCCGCTTTCGAGCATCTGCTCGGGCTTTGTGTCGCCAAGCTCGCAAACGCAAATACGCGCAGGGATCCATTGCGCTTCGCCTTTTGAGATCGCTTCCTGATAGGCTTCGAAAAAGACGACAGACGCAAAAATCATGTCTGCATAAGCGATATGCGGACCGAGACGGCTCTTGTCTTCCACGACATGCGGGATAACGCCGGTTTCTCT
>DGNI01000208.1:25421-46537 GCA_002388885.1 Parvularculaceae bacterium UBA4496
GCCGTCAATGGCGATGATGGCGCGTTTTTCTTCCTCGACCTTGCGTACTTCGATAGGCGGTTTCAGCGCGCTTGTCGGAATATCAAAGAAAAACCTTGAACCCATGCCCGGTTTGCTGACCAGGCCGATGGCGCCGTCCATCGCCTCGACAAGCCGGCGGCTGATCGCAAGGCCAAGACCGGTGCCGCCGAATTTTCGCGTGGTTGTCTGGTCGGCTTGTGAAAATGCTTCAAAGATTTCCGCTTGCTTGTCTTCGGCGATGCCGACGCCGGTATCGGCGACTGAGAACTCTATGGTGCAGACGTTATCGCCGCCAGCCGGGTTTGATTTACACGAGACAGCGACAATGACATGGCCCTCTTCGGTGAATTTCAGCGCGTTGTTGACGAGATTTGAAACGATTTGACTGATGCGTACCGGATCGCCTTCGATTTCTTCCGGCGTGTTTGGCGCGACATAGGCGGCGAGATCAATTCCTTTGGTGGCGGCCCGTTCCCAAAATAAGCTGACAACGTCGTCAACGATATCCGCCGGGCGTATGGCGATTTTTTCAAGTTCGAGCCGGCCCGCCTCGATCTTTGAAAAATCGAGAATGTCGTTGATAATTGCGAGGAGGCTCTGGCCCGACTTGGCGATTACTTCGGCGTACCGTTTTTGCTGGGGTGCAAGACGGGCCTTGCTCAATAGATCCGCCATGGCGAGCATGCCGTTCATGGGTGTGCGAATTTCATGGCTCATGGTGGCGAGAAAGTCGGATTTCGCCATGTTCGCCGCTTCCGCAGATTCCTTGGCTGTCCGCAATTCCGCTGTGCGCCGGTCTACGGTTTTTTCGAGATTGCGCTGATGTACGCGCAGCTTGCCGTCGCGCTCCTGAATATGATCCAGCATGGTGTTGAACATGTCGACGAGCTGCGCGGTTTCGTCATCGCCGGCCTTGTCCGCCCTGACGCTGAAATCTTCGGTTTCACGGACCCTGCCCATGACGCGCGCCAGCGACATGATGGGATCTGTAATGGCGCGCTGCATTTTTAATGCGATCAACACGCCGATCCCGCCGGCAAAAATCGCCGCTACCAACGCGTCATACAAAAGGAGCCCAATTCGGCTGGAAAGCGAGCCTGTGTCTGCGTGAATGGTTAGAGTCGCTACAGTTTCACCGCCATGGATGATAGGTACGGACGCTTCCGTGGATTTGGACGTAAGCATCGACAGGGCGGTATGTTCCCCGAACACGTTAGCCTTATTATCGCGGATTACCGCCGTTGCGCTGCCAAGCTCGACAAACAGACTTCCGTCAGGTTCTTCAACCCGGACATGTTCGATGGTCGGAATATAAGACATCGCCCGCAGGGCGTTGAGCGTAGCGGCCTTGTCAGCATTTCTTACATGCTCGGAAATGGCGGAGGCGAAAACATTTGCCGATGCATAAAGCTCCGCACGCTTGCCGTCGCCATACTGCGCCATCTCCCGCCAGACAGAAGAAGCGGTGGCGATAGCGACGGCGCCGAATATGGCGACAACGACCAGCGTTGTTAATCGGCTGCGCAAAGATTTCGAGCGCTGTGACATGCGACCCGGTCAATGTTCCTAACGAAAAACTAACCGGGATATTGAAGGCAATTGTTTGAAATTTAATTTCCTGAAGGAAAAGCACCCTCGAAAAGCGGTTGTTAAGATAATTTTGCGTTAATGCCTGATGACGTATGAGCGTGTTCTCATACGCGTTGGTGGGAGAAAGCAGACGTGGACGCCGTTCCCAAAATTATTCTTGTCGATGATGACCCGATCATGCGTGAACTCGCGAGCGCCAAGCTTTGCGAGGCTGGCTATCTGGTGCGCCAGGCGTGCGATGGCGCTGAGGGATTGAAACTCTTGCGAGCTGAGAGCGCCGACCTCGTCATATCCGACCTCGATATGCCGGTGATGAACGGGTTCGAGCTGACGGAGGCCATTCGAAAGGACGACAGAATTGGCGATACGCCGGTGATGGTGATCACCGCCAGCGATCAGGGCGATGCCGTTGACCGTGCGTTTGCCGCGGGCGCGACATCGTTTCTCGCCAAGCCTATGAACTGGTCATTGTTCAATCACGCCGTTAAATTCGTGCTTCGCGCCAGCGACGACCGGAAGGCGCTGCGAATTGCACGCGATCAGGCGGAAGCGGGATCAAAATTTAAGGACAGTTTGATGTCGGTGATGAGCCACGAGCTCAGAACGCCGTTAAACGCCATCATCGGTTTCGGCCAGATCATCGGCGAGCAGTTCGAAAGTCAGAACGACAAGCTGCATAGGGAATATGCGGATTACATCATCGATAGCGGCCGACGCCTGTTAAACTCTGTATCGGACATGCTGCTCGCATCGGACGCGCGATCTGGCCCCATCGCTGTAAATGAAACGGATGTCCTGTTGGGCGACATCATCGACGAGGCGCTTTCCGCCATGGAAAAGACGCTGAGTCTTGCGGAAATTAAACCGGCCGTGAAGCTAGCTTCTTCAGATATTGAAGTTACTTGCGACCGGATACTGGTCTCGAAAGCGATCCGGAAACTGATCGATAACGCGGTGAAATTTTCACCGAAAGGAGCTAAGCTCTTGATCGGTGCAGCCTTAACCCGGAGCGGCGGCCTAGCAATTGTCGTGAAGGATGACGGGCCGGGAATTAAGGCGGAAAAGCTCGACGAAATTACTGCGCCTTTCACACAGCTCGACATGTCAAACAAACGGTCAAAAGAAGGACTTGGACTTGGCTTGCCGCTCGTTCAGGCGATTGCTGTCGCCCATGACGGCGCTTTCCGGCTGGACTCGGCGGTAGACGAGGGAACGCGCGCGATATTTTCCCTTCCGCCCTCTCGGGTGCGGGCTGCAAAAGACGCGCGTGCAGACTCAGGCGGCAACGAGCGAGTTGCTTGACGAGCGACCGTCAGGCGCTATGAACGCCAGCCGCAATGCTAAAAGTCATAGACTAATGAGGGCGCGTAGCTCAGCGGGAGAGCACTACGTTCACACCGTAGGGGTCGCTGGTTCGAACCCAGCCGCGCCCACCAGTATTTCGCTCGCTGACAATCGCTTCGCGAGAACCTCCGCAGGGGCGGCTTGCCCGGCCGGGCCGCGGACGCGGCCTCGGTTCGCAGGTTCGCTCTTTTTCCAAACCGACCCGCCATATTCAAATTTATGGCGCGCCAGCATTCGGGGCGGCGGAGTGTTACCTCAGAACCATAGGTTATTAAGGGTTTGTTGAACAATTCCAGCCAGCTTTAACCATGTTGCAGTAGTAATGGTGCGTTGCAGCAATGAAGTTCGCGCTTCGTGTAATTCGTGTCTGATGTTTGTTGTAATTTTGTAACGCAATCGGACGGAGCGCAGTTGCGTAGCAACGTTCGCTGGACGCAAGCCCATCGTTGCGCGATTAGTTAATGATCACATTCGGCTAGCTCTAAATTAGCCGAAATAACCAAGCCCCGACAGGGAGGGGCGAAAATCAGGGGTTAGATGATGAAAAAGGATTCCGCTCTTACCGTCTCCGCAGCGCGACTGCTTGGCGGGGTCGCGATCAGCGCCGTCATGACAGGCGCCGCCGCCGCACAGTCAATTAGCGATACGATCGTTGTGACTTCGCAGCGGACCGAACAATCGCTGCAGGATGTTCCCATTTCCGTTTCGGCTTTTGGAGGCGAAGACCTTCAGGCGCGCCAGCTTGAGAGCTTTCAGGATATCCAGTTCAACATTCCGAACTTCGCCTTTTCGCGTACGCAGTTCACTGGCTCAGCGGTCGGCATTCGCGGCGTAGGCAACTTCGTTGTCGCCTCCAGTTCGGAAAGCGCCGTTTCCGTACATATGAACGACTTCTTCCTGGACGCGCCCCGGCTTTTTGAAACCGAATTTTTCGATATTGAGCGGCTCGAAATTCTTCGCGGTCCGCAGGGCACGCTTTTCGGCCGTAATGCAACGGCCGGCGTTATCAACGTCATCACTGCAAAAGCGAATCCTGATGAAGTTGAAGCTTATGCAGATGCCGAATATGGCAATTATAATGCCGTAAAAGTCCACGGCGCATTGAACGTTCCTGTGAGCGAAACGTTCGCCTTGCGCGTTGCTGGCACGGTCATTCAACGCGACGGTTATATGGAAAACGTCTTTACCGGCCGCGATATTGATGACCGCGATATTTATGCGGTTCGCGGTTCGGCGCGGTGGTATCCGACTGACGATACCACGCTCGACATCGTCGCCAGTTACATGCAGGAAGATGACAACCGATCGCGCCACCAAAAACAGGCTTGCGAAGCGGGTCCCCTGCAGCCGGTGCTCGGTTGCGATCCGAATGGACCGCGTGCGTTCGACGTGCAGGACCAGCGAGCGACATTCCTCGTCAACAATTCCGCCGAAGCATTTGGTGCATTGTTTGCGCCGGCGGCGGCGGCGTTCGGTCTCTATTCGCTGGGCGCCAATCCAGTAGGGGAGCCGCAACCGGAGAGTTTGCGTCAAGTCGCATGGGATACCGACCCGGAATATTATGCCGATGAAACCATCTTTATGGCCAATCTCAGGCATGACTTTGACTCGTTTACTGTAAAGATCACCGGGGGTTACGGCGAGTCCGATATTGCAACGCGCACCGATTTCGACGGCGGCGTTGGTCCTGAATTTACAGTGCCGGCGGCGTTATTCGCGCCTGCATCTCTCGGCGGTCTGCCGGGCGTTGCTGCGCTTTACTCTGACGGTCTTTTTCCGATTTCCGAATTTGACGTCGGCGTTGGCGGACTGCCTGACGGCCGCGTAGGCGTCATCGGAGGACGCATCCAGGATCGTACAAGCCGTTATCGTGCAACCGACTTTTCGATCGGCGATACCGAATACTGGTCGGTAGAGGGCATTATCAATACATCATTTGACGGTCCGCTGAACTTCCTGCTTGGCGTCAATCACCTCGAATCTGACGGGTTCGCCAATTACGGTGTAGCGACCTCGGGCCTTGATTACTTCTCGCTGGTTGGCGGCACGCTCGCAGCCGTCGGCGCTGCACAAGTTCAGGGTTGCGCCGTCACCTTGGCGGGCGGCGGTACGCCAACGGCAATGCAGGTTGATGCGTGTACGAATGACTTCGGATCACAACCTGCGCCTGCCCAAATGGCTGGCGGCGCTGCTGCGGCCGCTGCTGCAACGCAAGGGTTCAGCTTTTATTCGCCCTATTTCTACAACGACTCACGCGATACGTTCCTCGACTCCACTTCAGTTTTCGCCGAGCTCTATTATGACATCACGGATACGCTGAAGCTGACTGGCGGTGTTCGCCGCAACTGGGACACCAAAGGGGTCAAAGACCGGCTGAACTTCCTCGACACATTTATTGGTTCGGCACTTGGAACCCTTCCGCCAGGCGCGCCGCCGGTCGTTCCAATCGGCACCCAATCTGTTCTGGACCTGCTTGACTCAGATCCAAACACGCAAGGCACCGCGGGCGCAGTGCAGGATTTCCGGGTCATTGAGTCTGGTTTCAACTCCTTGACGGGCCGGGCGGTTCTTCAGTGGACCCCGTCCGACAATGCGCAATATTACGCATCCTGGACTCGCGGCTTCAAGCCGGGCGGGTTTAACCCGCGCGCGCAAACAGCCGGTGGTGATTTCACTTTCGAGCCGGAAGTCATCAACGCGTTTGAGGTTGGCGTTAAGTCGTCCCTTTTCGATGACGTTCTACAAATGAACCTGGCGGCGTTTTACTATGATTATTCCGGCCTTCAGGTTTCGCGGATTGCAAACAACACGTCGTTCAACGAGAACATTGATGCGACGATCTGGGGTCTGGAAGGCGAATTTGTCTTAAGACCGACAGACGAACTCACCATCAATATGAACGCTTCTTACCTCAATACCGAGCTAGGCGAGTTCGCATCCGTTGACGTTCGGAACCCGGGCGCTGGCCGTACCGATGTTGAAGTGATTGGCGATATTGCGCTCGCACAGAACTGTGTCATCACGCGTGGAGCAGGCGATGCACCGTTGATCGGGCAAACATTAGGCGGGCCGTTCGCGGGGCTTAATCCGTTAATTGCAAGCCCGTTCTCTGTCTGCTCGCAGCTTGCTTCCAACATCGACAGCATCAACCTGGCGACTGGCGGCTCTTATGCGATCACCGGCGGTATTGAGCAATCTGTTGAAGGCAACCGTCTCTTGGGCGCGCCTGAATTCAAAATCGCCGGCGGCATACAATACGATTTCTATGTTAATGCCGACCACGTGCTCACGCCTCGTGTTGATGCTTATTATCAGACCAATTTCTACGTCGATAATTTCAATACGCAGCAAGACCTGGTTGACGGATACGGCTACATCAATGCCCAGCTTCGTTACGGGCCCACGGATGGCGCATGGCATGTCCGCTTCTTCATGCAGAATGTGACGGACAGCGACGCCATTACCGGTTCCTTTAACTCAGGTGAAACTGCAGGCAACTTCCAGAACCTGTTCCTGCTCGAGCCGCGCCGTTACGGTGTCGGCTTGGGCCTCCGCTTCTAACGCCGGACGCGTCAGAGGGGATGACAAGCGGGCGGCCTTCGGGCCGCCCGTTTTCTTTTGCCGATCCAGATAGTTCCAATTGTATCGATCAGGTTCATCGAAATGCAGGGCCGGTTGGCGCAGTGTTAAGCCGGGTTGCAAGGCAAAGCGGGCGAGGGCGAATGGCGTTCGGCGGTAAAAAGAACGAGGCGGCGTTGCGAATGAGCGCCGACCGGCTGGCGAGTGTCGCCGGCGGTGGCGGAGCCGCTGCAGCAGCGGTAAATGACGGTCCTTCATTTGCGGAACCGGCGCGCCGTGTAATGCTGGAGCCTGATCTTTCCCGCATAAAACCGCGCGGCGTCGATGAAACCCCGGAAGAGCGCAAGAAGCGCCTTGCGGCGAAAACCATCAATTTCACGGCGACCTTTCTCGCCCGCCTGGTTCTGATGGCGGCGGTCGCCAAATACGGCTACGACGCGTTTCAGATGACGGGCGTCGTTCACCGCGGCGTCGCCGTCGGCATGTTCGCCATGGTCGCTGATTTCGGCCGGGTGGCGATCAAGGCTATGGAGCCGGGTACAAAATAGCCCAATAAAGCCACGAACGGCCCTTTGCCACATTCTCGCCATTTTGTGAGCGAGCGTGACGGTCGAATACCCTTGTCCCGGCGCCGCCGCGCCCCACTTTCACCATCGTAGCCGCACCCAATGGGATCGTCGCTTTAGGCATCTTATCTGGGGAGAGAGACCGATGGGCGTTCTGGAAATACTCTTGATCACCTTCATTGCCGTGAATTCAGGCCTTGGAATTTCAAGCCTGTTCTGGCGCTCGCGCGGCTAAAAAAGTCCCGTTGCGGTGAGAAGAGCGCCTTTTGCGGCGCTTGCATCAGGAAATTTACACTCGATCAGGCTATACTCGCGGGCCTCGGATAGTGTCAGTGGGGTCGTGAGTTCATGGGTCGGGTTCTTCTTATTCTCATCGTCACGCAGTTTGCGGCGCTTTTTACCGCCGCGCCCGCCTTCGCCTGGGGCAAGATCGGCCACCGGGTCACCGGCGCCATCGCCGCCCATTATCTTTCCGATGACGCCCGCGCGGCCATCGAAGATATTCTGGGTCCGGAGGGGCTCGCCGAAGGTTCAACCTGGGCGGATTTCATGCGCGCCAGTCCGGAAGATTTCTGGCAGATGGAATCGAGCCCCTACCATTATGTGACCATCCCGGCGGGCGCGACCTATGCCCAGGCGGGCGCGCCGCCGCAGGGCGATGCGATCACCGCTATCGCAGAGTTCACCCGCACGCTCAAAGACCCGGATGCGACCCGCGAAGAAAAAGCGCTGGCGCTGAGATTTATCGTTCACATCATCGGCGATCTCCACCAGCCGCTGCATGCCGGCAACGGAACCGACCGTGGCGGCAACGATTTCGCGGTCGTCTACTTCGGACGCGAAACCAACCTTCATTCGGTATGGGATTCCGGCATGATCGACGGCGAACAGCTTTCCTATTCGGAAATGACCGAATGGCTGGTGCAAAAAATCACGCCTGCCGAAGTCGCCGACTGGACGGACATCAATCCGGTCGTGTGGGCCAGCGAAAGCACCGCCATCCGCGACACGATCTACCCGGATGATCCGAACCTTTCTTATCGCTATGTCTTTGATCATATCGGCACGGTCAATTTGCGGCTGTCGCAGGCGGGCGTGCGGGTCGCCGCCTATCTCAATGTGGTGCTGGCCCAGTAGCCGTCCGGCGCTTGTTTTCAGTCAGCCCGGAATATGCCCGGGATAGCACATTCGCATTACACATTTCCCTGACGCGCCTTATAGTGTGCTGATGAGCGAACAAACCAGACGAAACTATCTCTTCATCTCCACCGAGGGCCTGCATGTTGACTGCGCCTGGCGCATCGCGCGTGAGGGCCATGAGGTGCGCTATTGCACCGAGAACAAGGCCGAGGCCGATATCGGCGACGGCTTTATTCCGAAAGTGAACCAGTGGGAGCCGCATGTAGACTGGGCCGACGTCATCGTCTTCGACGATGTCTTGGGTCAGGGCGAGAAAGCCGCGGCGTTGCGCGCGAAAGGCAAGCGCGTCATCGGCGGCACGCCTTATACGGACCGGCTGGAGGATGACCGCTCCTTCGGCCAGGACGAGCTCAAGAAAGCCGGCGTCGGCATTCTTCCCTACAAGGAGTTCAACGACTTCGACGCGGCAATCGCCCATGTAAAATCGAACCCGCGCAGATACGTCATCAAGCCGTCGGGCGAGGCGCAGAACATCAAGCGGCTTTTGTTTGTCGGCATGGAGGATGACGGCTCGGACGTGGTGCGCGTTCTTGAAGCCTACAAGCGCGTCTGGGCCGACACAATCAAGATTTTCCAGCTTCAGAACCGGGTAACGGGCGTCGAGGTCGCGGTGGGCGGCTTTTTCAACGGCCGCGAATTCATGGAGCCGCTCAATATCAATTTCGAGCACAAGCGGCTCTTGCCCGGCAATGTGGGTCCGGCGACCGGCGAGATGGGAACGTCGATGTTCTGGTCGGGCCCGAACAAGCTCTACCGAGAGACGCTCGCGAAAATGGCGCCGCGCCTCGCCGAGGAAGGCTATGTCGGCTATATCGACGTCAACTGCATCGTCAACGGACAGGGGATCTATCCGCTCGAATTTACTGCGCGGTTTGGTTATCCGACGATACAGATCCAGTCCGACGGGCTGAATATTCCGCTGGCTGACTTTTTCTGGCAGATGGCGGCGGGCGGGGACCCGAAATTCAAGGCCAAGAAAGGGTTTCAGGTCGGCGTGCGCCTCGTCGTGCCGCCTTATCCGTTCAAGGACAAGGAAACTTTCGAGAGCTATTCGAAAAACGCAGCGATCATTTTCAAAAAACCAATGACGGAGGGCGTCCACATTCATGACGTCAAACGCGTCAATGACGAATGGCTGGTGACGGGCGGGGCGGGCCTCGCGCTTGTCGTCTCGGGCCTTGGGCCCACCATGCGCGAGGCGCAAAAACAGGCCTATGGCCGCATTCAGAACATCCTCATCCCCAACATGTATTTCCGCGACGATATCGGCGAGCGGTGGTACGAGGACTCCGACCGGCTCCATACCTGGGGGTATCTGAGGGAAAGCTGAGCGGGGCGCCGGGTATCTTAAATCCTCTGCGCTTGCCCGACTGGCTGCTTTCACTGGCCGCCTTGACTGGGCGCGCGCTGTTTGCGAGGTCTGGTCGCAATCCGCTGGCCTATGATGCGTTCCTGACGCTGTCTCACAAACGCCGGCCTCTCGCGTTTTGTTGAAAAAGCGCTTTCATTGATCCGGGCGATGTCTCTGTCCCGGCGAAAACAAATCGAAGGAACATTCATGGCTCAGGCGAAAAAGGGCGACACGGTCGTCATCAATTACACTGTGCGCACGGGCGACGGGCGCGTTGTCGGCGGCACCGAACAGGCGGGCCCGCAAACGCTGACCCTTGGCGAGGCGGAAATCTTTCCCGCCATCGAAAACGCGCTTGAGGGCATGGAAGAGGGCGCGGAAAAATCCGTGACCATCGAAAGCGCCAACGCTTTCGGTCCGCGCCGCGATGAAATGGTGGTTGAGCTGCCGCGCGAACAACTCCCTGCGGATCAGACGCCGCAGCCCGGCATGACCTTGTCGGCGAAGCAGCAGGACGGTTCGGTCGTCAATCTCGTGATTACCGAGGTGAGCGAGAACGCCGTCACCGCCGACGGCAACCATCCGCTTGCGGGCGAGGATNNTGCATTTCGGCCTGACGCTGGTGGAGATCAAACAGGCTGCGTAGAGCGGCATTCTACTCGTCCATGTTAATGCCGTCGGCGCGCGCACGCGCATTGACTTCGTCGTAAAACGCTTGTGGCCAGACGCCGGCGTTGTCGTTCCGATAGATTTCGAGAAAGAACGGGGCGGATAAAAGCAGCGTGAATTGCCGCGCGTGGGATCGCCATGCGTTGTCGGAAATCGTTCCGTCCTCATAAAGTTCGAAGGCGGCGTAAAGAACCGCGAGTTGCTCCGCCTGCCAGCTGACAATCCGCAACCGCTCGGGAAACGTGATCGACGCCGGATCGGCGTTTGCTTTTACCACGAGTTCGGCGAGCGCCTGGTCGGTAATCACCCGGCCCAGGTTGTTCTGATAGGCGCCGGCGAGTGACATGCGGATTTGCGCATCTAAGCTTTTTGAATTCTGGCGCAGTTCGATGATCACCAGCAACAGGCCGATCAGTACCGCGGCATTGGTGATCATGCTGAGATAGGTGTTGGCTTTGTCGATTTTCATTCAACGCTCCCCCGATTGTGGATATGTCATTCTCAATTTAGGCATTGCGACGCGGCGCACAAGATTGCGCTGCTGGCGCAACCCGCTCAGGCGTACATTGTGCGCTGCAAGAAGGGCGTGAATTAAAAAGCAAATTCAGCGCCTGCAGCGAATGGGGAAACTATGGTTTGCCCGCTGACATTCCCCATGCGATGTTTTGGCGTCAAAAACAATGCAAGGGGAGTTTTCATATGAAAAAACTGTTGATTGCAGGCGCCGCATCGCTGATGGCGGCGAATGTTGCGTATGCGGAGCACCATGAAAAGAAAGAAATGGAATACGCTGCGCCGGAACTGACGGGCGCGTTTTCAAGTCCCGACGGCTGGGTCGCCACGTTTTTGCCGGCGGGTTATCTTGTTGTCGCCAACGACATGGGCATGGCCGGTTTCATCGTCAAATACGGCGCGAGTGACGGCGTTTTGTGGTTCAAAAACCTCACCGCGCCGCCGGACGCCGACGAGGAAGGCGCCCATTGCTCCATGACCAACAAGGGCAAGTACAATTACGCGGAGGACGGCGGCAATCTCAGCTTCACGCTGATTGAAGATCTGTGCGCCGGCCGTGTCGAGGCGGTGACAGGCGCCAACCTGACGCGCATGGAAATGCCGGAGATGGAAGAAGAATAGAGGCGGTTTCTTTTCGGTTCTCAACAGGCCGGGCGGCAACGCCCGGCTTTTTTTAAAGCTCGATCTTCGCGCCGCGGCGTGTTCCGGCGAGCAAGGTGAGAACCTGCATTTCGGCCTGACGCTGGTGGAGATCAAGCAGGCTGCATAAAGCGGCTGCTTTGTTATTGAATTACCGCACAAGCACGCTTGTCTGATCGAGTCCGGTATTGCCGTTCGCCTCGTCATAGGCGACGACAATGATGTGATATGCGCCGCCGCCTTTGGGCGCGTATGCCGCCTCAAACCGGCTCGAAACGCCAGCGTAATCCATTGTGACCTCGTCCGTCTGTTCGCCGTTCCGATAGATCAGGGCTTTGACTTCATAGGCGTCGGCGTCCCACAGACCGCCCGGAGAAACGCTGCAACCGCACATCATCACCACATTCGCGGTGATCGTAATTTCTCCGGAAGCGGAGGAATGGGCGGCGGGTGAAAGGATATCAACGGCGAAGCCCGGCATTTCCAAAAGCCAGGCGTCGCCGCCCGTCACCGGGTGGCCCGGCACGACCCATTGTTCGCTGGTCACGGTGAGCGCCGCTTGCGGTTGGGCGAGGGGGCCGGTGGCCTCGACCCGCACCTTCACAGGTTTGTCGATATCGAGCCGCGCGTTAAACGCGGCGGCTCCCGGGGTCCAGCGCGCGCCGTAACGGTCGATCCCCTCACGCATGATCTTGTTCGTGTCGCCTGTGCCGCCGGTCGTCACGCCATCTGCGAGGATGGCGCCGGTCGCGGCATCGCGCATGACGATGCGCACGCCGCCCATACTGTCGCCGATGAATTTCGCGCCCTTGGCGATCACGCGCACCGTGACGTCTGTTGGTTCGGCGGCAGCGGGCGCGGCGAGCGAGAGGCAAAATACGGCAAGAACGGCGGCGGATTTAATAGTGTTGATCATGATAAAATTCCCGTTGAGCGGCGCCTGACGAACAGCGTGAGCAAAAGCGCGAGCGCGCCGGGGATCGCTTGCAGATAAAGGATGGTTGTCGAGTTCGCGCTCCACGCGCCGTACAGCCCGGCGATGACGACGCAGATCAGAAAAAAGATTTTGACGTCGCGTTTGCCCGCCACAAGGCCCCACAACAGCCCCGCGGCGATGAAGCCGTTATAAAGCCCCTGATTGGCGGCGAGGATGGATGTGAACGCGGCCTCTTCCGCCGAATAGCCGGTGAGGGCGCGGCCCGCTTCCGCCTCCCACAAAAACATTTCCAGCGCCAGAAAGCCGCCATGCAGCGCGGCGACAATGAAGACGGCAATGGCGGCGAGGGTGCGGGTCATGGGCGTGATGATAGCTTGTTTGCCCGTATTCACTAACGGGTTAGGCGCTGATGTCCGCTTGGCCCCCGACTCAAAACGTGATTCAGTGCCTTGAACCTACTTGACAATTTTCTATGTTCATGATTTGTTCTTAGGTGCAATGATGGGAAAAACGGCGATCGAGTGGACTGACACAACATGGAACCCGGTGACGGGTTGCACGAAGATTAGTGCTGGTTGTGATCGTTGCTATGCGGAACGTTTTGCTGAGCGATGGCGTGGCACTCCGAACCATCCTTACGAAAACGGCTTTGACCTGACGTTGCGCCCTGAACGTGTTGAGCAACCGCTAAGCTGGCGTCAGCCGCGCATGATTTTTGTAAATTCTATGAGCGACCTTTTTCACAAGAAAGTGCCACACGAGTTTATCGATCGCGTGTTTGACACGATGGAAGCAGCAGACTGGCATATATTTCAGTTGTTGACGAAACGTAGCTCACTGATGCGTAACTACGTCAACAAGCGTTATATAAAAAAGCCTGCGCCGAAACATATTTGGCTTGGCGTTTCTGTTGAAGACGGCAGTAAAAAATCACGTATCAAACATTTGCAGGACGCAAATGCGAGCGTGCGCTTCCTGTCAGTCGAACCGCTAATTGGGCCAGTTGGGAAAATGAGCCTTAAAGGCATTCACTGGGTGATTGTCGGTGGGGAGAGCGGTCCTGGCTATCGTCCAATGGAAGTGGGTTGGGCAAAAGAAGTTCGCGACCAATGCAAAAAAGCAAAGGTGCCGTTTTTCTTTAAGCAATGGGGCGGAATTAGACCGAAATCGGGAGGGCGAGAGCTGGAAGGTAAAGTTTGGGATGGATTTCCCAAAGTTTCGGCGACTGCTTAATTAGATTTGGCAAAACGATCTCATAGCCAAAATACCGTAGGTCCATGGGCGGCCAAAAAGCTAGATGCTCTTGGTGCATACCTTGGCTATTATACTACTCGATTGAAAAACCAAAAACAGTGGCAAAAGATTTACATCGACGCGTTTGCCGGCCCCGGCGTTTCTCAGCTCCGGGTTACCGAAGATTCAACGCAAGGCGTTAGTTTGTTTAATTTTGACGCTGACGAAGTAGAAGAGACTGAATCCTATTTGAAAGGTTCGCCGCAGATTGCATTGGAAATCGACAATGCCTTTGATCACTATGTCTTTATCGAAAGAGACTCCGTGCGAGCTGCGTCACTTCGAAGTTTGGTACACGATAACCAAGCTGACCGTAGTATTTCAATATTGGAAGGGGATGCTGCAACAGAACTAAGCCGTGTTGCTCAGAGAATTAAAAAGTCCAAACACCGTGCTGTCGCATTCATCGATCCTTATGGCCTGAATATTTCATGGGCCGCGATTCAGCAGTTGGCTAAGACGGGGGCGGCCGAAATTGTTCTTAATTTTGCGTGGTCGATGGCTATTAACCGGCTCCTAGTTAAGAGCGGAGAGATACCTCCAAACTGGGTCGAGATGTTAGACACGTATTTTGGCGATCATGATTGGTATGATCTAGCTTATGAAATTACTGACGGTTTTTTTGGTCAGGATATTAAGAAGGCCGAACATGCCGAAAAAGAAATACTCAGATATTATCTGCGTAAACTTGAGACTTGCTTTGGCTTTGTTGGCCCGCCAATGTTAATTCGCAATACAAGAGGGAATCCATTGTATTATCTTATCTGGGCAGGGCCAAATAAGGCAGGACTAGAGGGTGCAGAACACATTCTCTCTCAAGGCGAAGTAATTCAAATTTAACGTGACGCCTCACTGACAAGCAAGACACTCGTCGTAATCCGTCTTCGCGGCGGCCTGCATCATCTCCGCCATGCTGTCGGCGGGGGCGGCGGCCAGCGCCTCGGCTTTCGCGTCTGCGGCGGCTGCGTCGTTCGCAGCCTTGGTGCCGCCGGCGAAGCCCGCGCGCTGGAGCGATTTCGAGCGGCAGTAATAGAGCGACTTGACGCCCTTCTCCCACGCCGACCAGTGAAGCATGTGCAGGTCCCACTTATCGACGTCGCCGGGGATGAAGATGTTCACCGACTGGCCCTGACAGATGTAGGGCGTGCGGTCGGCCGCAAGCTCGATCACCCAGCGCTGGTCCAGTTCGAACGCGGTTTTGTAAACGTCTTTTTCATCCTGTGTCAGACAGTCGAGATGCTGGACGGAGCCTTCGTGTTCGAGGATCGAGGTCCAGACCTCGTCCGTATCCTGACCTTTCTCGGCGAGGAGTTTTTTGAGCGCCACATTCTTCACCGTGAACGAGCCCGATAGGGTCTTGTGCGTGAAGACGTTGGCCGGGATCGGCTCAATGCACGGGGAACAGCCGCCGCAGATGATTGAGATCGAAGCGGTCGGCGCAATCGCCATCTTGTGCGAAAACCGCTGCTTGACGCCGCGTTCCTCGGCGTCAGGGCAGGCGCCGCGCTCTTCGGCAAGCGCAACGCTCGCCGCATCGGCGCCCATGCGGATATGCTTGAACAGCCGCGCGTTCCACGACTTCGCCATGGCGGACTCGAACGGAATGTTCATGGACTGCAGGAATGAATGGAAGCCCATGAGGCCGAGCCCCACGGAGCGCTCGCGCTTGGCGGAGTAGACAGCCTTCGCCATCGCCGGCGGCGCGCGGTCGATAAAGTCCTGCAGCACATTGTCGAGGAAGCGCATGACGTCCTCGACAAATTGCGGCTCGTCCTTCCACTCCCAGTATTTTTCGGCGTTGATCGAGGACAGGCAGCAGACGGCCGTGCGGTCTTCGCCGAGGTGATCCTTGCCGGTGTGCAGCATGATTTCGGAGCAAAGGTTCGAGGTCGAAACTTTCAGGCCCAGATCGCGCTGGTGCTTCGCCATCTGCCTGTTCACCGTGTCGGAGAACAGGAGGTACGGCTCGCCGGTCGCGAGGCGCACTTCGAGGATTTTTTGCCACAATTTCCGTGCGCTGATGCTGCGCAGAACCTCGCCGGTTTTCGGCGATTTGAGGCCGAACTCCGCGTCGTCGCGCACGGCGATCATGAATTCATCGGTGATGTTGACGCCGTGATGCAGGTTGAGCGACTTGCGGTTGAAATCGCCTGACGGTTTGCGGATCTCAAGGAACTCCTCGATTTCCGGGTGATGCACGTCGAGGTAACAGGCCGCGGACCCGCGGCGCAGCGACCCTTGGGAAATCGCTAGCGTCAGGGAATCCATGACGCGGATGAACGGAATGATGCCGCTGGTCGCGCCGGCGTGCTTCACCTTCTCGCCGATAGAGCGTACGCCGCCCCAATAGGTGCCGATGCCGCCGCCGTTTGACGCAAGCGCGACGTTCTCGTTCCATGTGGAGACAATGTCGTCGAGGGAGTCGCCAACGCCGTTGAGGAAGCACGAGATCGGCAGGCCGCGATTGGCGCCGCCGTTGGAAAGGATCGGCGTCGCCGGCATGAACCAGAGTTTCGAGATGTAGTCGTAGATCCGCTGGGCGTGGTCGGCGTCGTCGCCATAGGTGCGCGCGACGCGGGCGAACATGTCCTGAAACGACTCGCCGGGCAGGAGGTAACGATCCTCCATGGTGGTTTTGCCGAAATCCGTCAGCAGCGCGTCGCGCGAGTGGTCGACCACAATATCGCGGACGACTTTGAGCGCTGGTTTATGGACCTGTGCGCCGGGGGCGACCGCCGCCTCCTGGTTGACGTTTTCCACAGACTTGGCGGCTTCCTGGAACGACATCGCTACCCCGTTTTTCCCGTTTCGCACCCGAAAAGAGCGCGCAAAATCCCTTGCTCCGGATTGGCCAAAAGGGTCCGCATCCGGCGCGGTTTTTCATTTCTTTTGTGATATGCCGATGGTCCCCATCGACACAAGATATAGTGATAGAGACCCGGGCCAACGTCAATATGAAGTTGGTCCATGGGCAAAAGTTTTTGGTTAAGGAGGTCTTAACGGAGCGCAATGAGTGCGCCCATAACCTTAACGGAAAGACAGGTTTTTACGGGGTTTTCGACCCTCGTTTCGTTTCCGTTTTACCGGTCCCGGAAGCTTCAAATTTTTTTGCATAGGCATCGGTCCGCCACTCTTGAGGCGCCCCGGCAAACCCGGTTTCGACGAACTTCACGGACGAATCGCGCCGGCGCCATTCGGGTTCTGAAGCTTCAGCGGAGAAATCGGCGTTCGAATGATTCGCGGAAGCCGTTCGCGATGTCCCGCCGACTCGCGCGCGGAAGACGTCGACCGCATCCTTGATCCGCCGGGTGATGTCCGCAGGGTGGAGCGCGCTGCGCGCTGCGAAGCCGCTTCTGAGCTTGGTGAGGGCATCCGCGCGCGCCTTTTCGGCGAGCCCCTCGGTCATAGGCCGGGCGAAAATCGAAAGCACGCCGCCGGCCAGCGCATATAAAAGTCCGCCGAGCACGATCAGCTTGATGGCCCAGGGATAGCTCGCCACCGCCATGACAGATTTCACATCGCTCACGGGTTCCGGCTCCGGCGCGATCGCCACATGCATCATGACGGCGCCGCCGAGGAGGCCGAGTGCGAATACGAGCACGAAATCCATGAACGATGCGCCGCCGCCTGCAACGCCGGCACGGGAAAGAAATCCCTTGAACATGCGGCGGGCGCGTTCATCTTCTTCGCCGGTGAGGAAATTGATCTCGCGGAAAAAGTCGTGGGCTTCCAGCGCAGTCAGATGCGCGCGGGAAAGATCGTCAACCGCGTCGGCAGGCCGGCCGCGCTTGTCCATGGAGCCGCGTAAAGTGGAAAGCGTTTCGTCGAATTCGGTTGCGGCGTCGGCCATGGCGGCGCCCAGCGCCTCGGCCTCACGCTTGATGCGTCCATTGTCGGCATTGCCGAGGGCGCGCGTCAGCGCCGCCACCAGAAACGCAACGCCAAGCCCGGCGCCGGCGACGATTAAAAACGCTCGTATGAGCACTTGCGCATCTTCTAGCGGGACCGATCCGGCGATGACGCCGATCCCGTCGGCGCGGGCGTTGAGGAATTCAAGATAGAGCCAGGCGGCGACGCCAAGCCAGACAAGGCCGATCAGAACCCGCAGGGCTTGCGTCATCAGGGTGACTTCGCCGTCGCGGCGTTCCTCGATGCGGGCCAGCAGGCGCTGGGCGGGTTCGCGCAGTTCATCCTTGCGGCGGGCCATGGCCTGCGCCGATTGTTCAAGCTGCATGGCGAGCGGCAGCGCGTGTTCGCCTTCGTCCTCGGCGGCGGCGCCTGACGGGAAAAGGGCTGTAGTGGGGTCTGAGAAAATCGGGCGGTCCGTTTCAGCTTCCGGCAGAGAAGCTGATGGCGCGCCTTTACTCGGCGCAAGGCGTTTCAGCGCCGTGTCAGCGCTTGCGCGCAGCGCGTTCAACATTCCGCCTTTGGTTTCGCCTGATGTCATGTCCCGAGCCCCCTCGCCCGATCATCATACCCCGCCGTCATGGTAGACCAAAAGCGGGATGGGGTTAATCCTGCGTGAGGCGGCCATTTTGCCCTTTGTGACAGGTTTTATGCGCGCGGCGTCAGATTTTCTGCTGCTGGAAAAGCTTGTTTTGCGCGTCGCGCGCCGCAAATAGCATGGATCATGACCACCAGTTTTTCTTCTTTGATCGAAAGCGCCGCCCTGCGAGACGGCGTCTTTTCCGTGAGCATCCCTGAAGGCTGGATGCAGGGACGCACGACCTATGGCGGGCTTTCCGCCGCGCTCTGTCTTGAGGCGGCGCTAAGTGAGTTTCCGGATTTGCCGCCCTTGCGTTCGGCGCTTGTCTCTTTCATTGGCCCCGCTGGCGGCGCTGTTGAAGCGCGCGCCAAACTTTTGCGGCGCGGCAAGTCCGTGGCGTTTGTGGAAGCAGAGCTGGCATCGGAAGCGGGCGTTGCGACGCGGTGTAACTTTGCGTTCGGTGCAGGCCGTGAGTCGGCGCTAAACGAAACCTTCACGCCGGCGCCGGATATGCCGCCGCCTGAGACTTGCGACTATTTCGTTCCGCCCGATCGCCGGCCGGCGTTTACGAAGCACTTCGATACGCGCCTTGCAAAAGGCGCCATGCCGATCAGCGGTTCCGACGAACATGAATTCTATCTTTGGGTTCGCCATGAAGATCCTCGGGCTGAAGGCATTGTTGCATTGCTGGCGCTTGCCGACATGCCGCCGCCGGCCGTGCTGCCGATGTTCAGGGAATTTGCGCCGATCAGCTCCATGACATGGATGGTGAATGTTTTAAACGCAAACCCAGTGTCAAAAGACGGCTGGTGGCTATTGCAGTCGCGCGGCGAGAACGCGTCGGAAGGGTATTCCAGCCAGGACATGCTGGTCTGGAATTCCGATGGCGAGCTTGTCATTGCGGGCCGTCAGTCCGTGGCGATCTTTATTTAAGGACTATTTATGCGTCTTGCACTGATTACGCTGGTGGTACGCGATTACGATGAGGCGATTGCGTATTACTGCAATGTGCTGGGCTTTGCGCTGAAGGAAGATTCAATCGTCACGCCGGAAAAGCGCTGGGTCGTCGTTTCGCCGGGCGAGGGCGGCGCCGATATTTTGCTGGCGAAAGCCGAGAGCGATGAACAGCGCGCCGCCATTGGAAACCAGACCGGCGGGCGCGTGGCGTTATTTCTTCATACAGCTGATTTTGAAGAGACGTTCCAACGGATGAAGCAGGCGGGCGTTGAATTTATCGAGGCGCCGCGTGACGAACCCTATGGCCGGGTAGTCGTTTTTCTCGACCTCTACGGCAATAAATGGGATTTGATTGAGCCCGTTTAGGCGCGCCCGTGTTCTCGCCATGCCGCATATTCCCGAAACAGAGCGTCCAGGTCATCCGGGCGGGGAAACTTGTCATAACTTCGAACGGCGCCGGATGTCGCCCACGATAGCTTTTCGCTTGTGCAGGTCTCCATGAAGGGCGGAAAATCTTCCGCATTCTCAAGCAGGGTCGTGCGAACATTAATAATTCCGTCAAACCCTTCAGGCTGAGTGTAGGCCCAGCTCAGACAATGATCGCAGAAATAATGGCGAAGCTCGCCATGCATGCCGCCGATCACTGGCTCGCCTGCTGTTACGGCAAAGCATTCCGCGGGAAAGATCGCTGTCAGTGAAAAAGCGCTCGCGGACATTTTCTGACAGCCCGCGCAATGACAAGCACACGTCACCAGCGGCTGCGCTGTCATCGAGAGGCGCAACTTACCGCAGCGGCAAACGGCCTTTAACGGCAATGTAAATGCGTCGCTCATGACGGGCCTCCCAACGCTTCTCTCTTCATCTCGAGTATCAGCCATTCTTCCTCTTTTGCAGAGAGCGTTTCTTCTGCGGTGGTAAGCGTTTTCGCGGTCTTGTCGAACAGCGCAGCATCACGAGCAAACAGCGAGGGGTCGTTCAGCCTCTCTTTCAATTCTGCGATTTCCGTTTGCAGTTTGCTGATTTCGCCGGGGAGTTTTTCCAGCGCGTATTGTTCCTTGTAGGAAAGCTTCTGTTTTGCCGCGGGTTTTGGTCTGCCGGGATCGGCGCTGATTTTTGGTTTTACTTTTGCGGCCGGTTGTATTTTTTCCATGCCCGGCGCGCTGCCGCGTTGCGCAATCATGTCGTCATAACCGCCGGCGTAACGCAGCCATTTGCAGGAGTCTTCAGGACCGGTCGTGACGATGCTGGTGACGAGGTTTTCGAGAAACGCGCGGTCGTGACTGATGAGCAGCATCGTTCCGTCAAAAGCGCTCAGTTGCTCTTCAAGCATTTCCAGCGTTTCCAGATCGAGGTCGTTTGTGGGCTCGTCGAGGACGAGCAGGTTCGACGGTCGCGCCATGGCGGCGGCGAGCGCCAGCCGGCCGCGTTCGCCGCCGGAAAGCGCGGTCACCGGCTGGCGCCACTGCTCGGCCTCGAACAGAAAATCCTTCAGGTAGGTGGCCACATGGCGTTTGTGGCCATTGACCGTCACCCAGTCGCCTGTTCCGTCATTGACGGCGTCGGCGACGCGCATCTCAGGCTTCAGCGAGGCGCGCTGCTGATCGAGCGAAACGGTTTCAAGATTGGTTCCGAGCGTGACTGTTCCGGCATCCGGCTTGAGTTTGCCGGTGAGCAGGTTGACGAGCGTCGTCTTGCCGGCTCCGTTGGCGCCCAGGAGCGCCACGATGCCGCCGCGAGGCACCGACAGGGATACCCCCTTCAAGACGAGAATGACGTGATTGTAGATCACCTCGATATTGCTAACCGAAAGGATCGTTTCGGCCTCGTTTTTGGCCAGTGCCGCGTCTGTCATGCGCATATCCCGTCAGGCTGGCGGAAAGGACCCCGGCGGCGAACCGCCGGGGCAATACAGAATCAAGATCAGCTGCCGCAGTCGCGCGGCGTGATGTTGTTTTCCTTGGCGTAGGCCTC
>DGNI01000037.1 GCA_002388885.1 Parvularculaceae bacterium UBA4496
CGAAGCGCAAGGCATCTCAACGACCGTCGCCGACGCACGCTTTGCGAAACCGCTCGATCACGACCTCATCATGCGTCTGGTGCGCGAGCATGAAGCGGTTATCACCATTGAAGAAGGCTCGCGCGGCGGGTTTGGCGCATTCGTGCTTCATTTCCTTGCGGAGAGCGGTCTGCTCGATACGGGCGTCAAGATCCGCACCATGCATCTGCCCGACGTGTTCCAGGATCAGGATTCACCGGCGAAGATGTATGATGTGGCGAAACTCAACGCCCAGCACATTGTCGAGCGCGCACGCGAAGCGCTTGGTATGGGCGCCAATGTGGTGAACCTGCACGGTTAATAATGGAAGCGCTGCGTGACTTCGGTTCTGGTGTGCATGTAACGACGCACGCAAATCTTCCGGAAGATCCTCTGCATCGTCATCGGGAAGCGTATGCCGCGTTTATAACGAGCGGCGCCTATCTTGAACTGAGCGCTGACGGCGCAGTTGCCGTCGAGGCGGGCGATATTGTCATCCATCCGCCGTTTCACAGACATCGAAATTTTTTTACAGCTCCCGATACGGTGGTGCTGAATATTGATTTGCCGTTTTTCGCTGCTCTAAAGACGGGCTACAGGATTTTGAAAGGCGCGGGCTGTTCAGCGCTTCAAAGGCTCGCCGCGCACGATCCGCTTACCGCTGTAAAGCTCATATTGAACCGCAGTGAAGGCGACAGTGATGTCTCAAGCGGTATTGGCGGTTGCGCTGACGCCGCAGCAAAACTGCTACAGCGCCAAACCCAAGTCTCCATAGCGGATATTTGCCGGTCCTTGGATATCTCTCATGGGCATCTGACGCGAACCTTCAAGAACAATTTTGGCACGCCGCCTTCGGAATTCCGCAGCGAGGTCAGATTTCGCAAAGCGCTGGGCGCTGTGTTGTCGCCAGCGTCGCTTTCCGATGCTGCACATATGTCCGGCTACGCAGACCAAGCGCATATGACGCGCGATTTTCGCCGTCGCGCGGGCGTCTCCCCCGGCGCGCTGCGCCAGGAAATCAAATTCGTTCAAGCCCCGCCGCCAAGATTGAATTAGCTTCATCGGCGGAAGCTTCAAGCGGTAGATCCAATGCAAAAATTTGCGTTTCTAATTCTTTTGTTTGCGTCAGCATGCGCGCATCCGTCACAAAGCTCGCATCTGGCGCAGCATGATACCCAATGGGACGTCAAAACGGCTCCGGGACTTGATGCTGTCCTTCTGATCGGCGCGCTTTCCGGCGACAAGCTGCAGGGTGGCGAATACCCGGATGAAATAGCGCGCTACAGAGCCAAGCTGAGTGACAATGCCCTGGCCGCGCTTGAGCGGATCGGCACGGCGTTTTCGGAACCCGGCCAGGGCCTTGCCGGACCGAGCTTTGCGTTTCCGCTCGCGGCAGCGCCCGACCTTTCCGTTGACGGTGTCTACTCAGTGCTCTCCGATCCGAAACCGTTTTATCAAAACCTTGAAAGAGAGCTTAGCGACGAGCGTCTCTCCCTCCTCGATGATTTGCGGATCGTGTACGGTGAATTGCGTGAGGCAGGATTCCGATCGGACTGGAACGCCGAGATCGCGCCGATTGCAAACGAGCGCGCGGCGATATTTCAATCGTATCTGTCGAATTTCGACATTATTCCGGTGCAGGAGCGTTACCTTGGACGGGAGCTGGAAAACAAGATTGAGGTGCTCCTTTTACACTACAACCGGCCTTACGGCATTCGCGTTCACGGGCAGCGTTTTGCAACTTTTCATGGCTGGGATGAAGCCGATACTTTGCGTATCGCCGTGCACGAGATGTTTCATCCGCCCTTTGACCGGAACAACCCCGATCTCAGGCGCGCCGGCGCGCGTATCGCGATTGATCCGTTGATCAACAACATCATTGAAACGGCGGACCCGTCATGGGGTTATTCCAGTCTCGGCTCGATAGTTGATGAGGATTCGACACAAGCTCTGGATATGGTTGTCAGCCTGAAGCTTGGGCTTGACCGCGACCCGGGCGAATACTGGCGCGGCCAGGATGATGGCATGCACCTGCTTGCGGCGGCCATGTATGATGCGATGGTTGAAACAGGCTTTGCGGAAACAGGCGGCGTTTACGAGGAATGGCTGATGGAAGCGCTGAGCGGCGACACGCTTTCACCGGAAGCGGTCGAACGGCGCGCACGTAAGATTGTCGGCGACGCAGCCGTCGAGAAATGGATTCCCGAAAGCCGCTAGTGATATCGGCTTAATGCAGCGCCAGCGCGCCAATTATCAGGAATCCTATTGCGCCAATCACTAATGTAATCGCAAGCGCGACGGCGGCGACCTTGTCCGGTTCGCCCGTCCAGTCATGCGTGTCATGTTGGCGTGAATCGTTCGTCATATACGCCTCCAGCAGGCCTCATCCCTCACTGGCGCCGCGCATCAACACATGTAAGAATGACGTGACCGGCTTCAACCGGAGGCCGCAAAGAGATGATGCGGAGAAATCCATGCCTGAAAATATGCCGCGGCCGTCGCCCTGGGTGCTGATTCCGCCGCCGGTATGGGCGCTGTTTTTCGTACTTTCGGCGTGGTGGATCGGCGCCTTGCTGAACTTGCCGCCGGCCGCGCGAATTCCGCTCGCCGGCTGGCCGATTTTCGCCCTCGGTTTTGCGATTTCCGCTTCGGGCCGGTTCGCTTTTTCGAAGGCCGGAACCGAAGTCATGCCAGCCTCGCAGAAGAACTCTGTATTGGTGACGAGCGGCCCGTTTCGATACACCCGTAACCCGATGTATCTTGGAATTCTTGTGGCAATCACCGGTATTGCCTTTATCGTGGGCACCCTCGCGTCGTTTTGCGCGGTTGTTGTTTTCTTTCTCTTTGTGAATTTCGTCAGCATTCCATATGAGGAGGAGAAAATGGAACGCCAGTTCGGCGACGACTATCGCGCCTACAAGGCGAAAGTCCGCCGCTGGATCTAAGTATCGCGGCTTCCATGCGCCTTGATCAATATCTTGTTCAAAAAGGGCTGACGCCGAGCCGCGCCCGGGCGCAGGAAACCATCGCCGCCGGGCTCGTGCTGGTGAATGGCGTGGTTGCGGCAAAACCGGCGCAGAAAATCGGTGAATACGATAAAGTCACCGTTGCAGGCTATGTACATGATTTTGTCTCGCGGGGCGGGATGAAGCTCGAAGCCGCACTTGAGAAATTCGAAATTGATCCGGCTGGAAAAGTTTGTCTTGATCTCGGCGCGTCCACGGGCGGTTTTACGGACGCGCTGTTGAGAAGAAGGGCAGCGAAAGTCTACGCGGTCGATGTAGGGACTGGGCAGCTCCATGAAAAAATTGCGGGCGACGAACGCGTCGTAAACCTCGAAAAAACCCACGCGAAAGACCTGAACAAGTCGCTTATTCCCGAGCCTGTCGAAGTCATCGTCTGCGACGTCAGTTTCATCAGCCTGAAAAAAGTCTTGCCTTTTGCATTCGCGCTAGCCGCACCCGGTGCGCGACTGGTTGCGCTCATCAAGCCGCAATTCGAGGTCGGGCGAGACGGCATTGGCAAGGGCGGACTGGTGAAGGAAGAGCTTGCTAAACCCGCGGCGGATGACATCGCGGAATGGATCAGGGGCAAAGGCTGGGCCGTAATCGGCGTAATGGAAAGCCCCATCAAGGGCGGGGACGGAAACCGCGAGTTTCTGATCGGCGCCGTTCATAAATCCTGAAGGCTTGCCCTCTGCCGCAGTTACGCCGTTGAACCGTTCGGGTATGCTGCCATATCAATGGTAGGCAGTTTCATGAAAGGATCGGTCATGGCGGCTTTAAGCACTGTGATCGCCAACGGCGCCAAACGCGCAGCCTATGGCGCGGCGCAGGCGGCTCGGGTTCTCTGGTACACAGGCCATTACGCATATGGCAGGCGCAAGATGGGTCCGCTCACCGAGCCGGGCGCCGCGCCTTACGCGGAAGAATTTGGCTCGCTTGACCGGCAGCGGCTAAAGGATTCGTTCCGCGAGCTTTTCCGGCGCGACTGGAAAAACATCGAGGCGGGCCTTTACAAGCTACCCGTTGACCTGCGTCAGCCGCCGTCATTTGCCAAACTCTGGAAACAGAGCCGTGATTATCTTCGTGATGCTGACAAGGTTGCGCGCCGGAAAGCATCGCGCGGTCATTCCGAAGTTTATTCCATGGCGGATAAGGAAAAGTTCCCGCGCTACTATCTGCAGAACTTTCACTATCAGACCGATGGTTGGCTGTCGGACAGTTCCGCCGACCGCTACGACATGCAGGTGGAAACGCTGTTCACCGGCGCCGCCGGGCCGATGCGGCGTCAAGCGCTGCCGTTCATCCGAAAAGCGCTTGAAGGAAAAGACGCGGGCGCGGCGACATTGCTTGATATGGGTTGCGGTACGGGCAGGTTTCTTGGAGAGGTCAAGGATAACTGGCCGCAGCTCGACGTGACGGCGCTTGATCTGTCGCCTGCCTATCTCGGCAAGGCGAGAGCCGCTCTTGGGCGATGGAAAAACATCACCTACCTTCAGGCGAACGCGGAAGAAACCGGCCTGCCGGATGGCTCGTTTGATGTCATTACCGCCGTTTATCTGTTTCACGAACTGCCGCCGGAAGTCAGGGAGCGCGTGGCGAGCGAAATCGCGCGGCTGTTGAAACCGGGCGGCACGCTCGTTCAGGCCGACACGATCCAGTATGGCGATGAGCCGGGTTTTGACATTCTGCTCGAAAACTTTCCGCGCGGATTTCACGAACCCTATTACGACAGCTACTGCCGTGAGGATTTGGATGCGTTATTTGCGGACGAAGGTCTCGCCAAGGCGGATCAGACCGTCGCGTTTCTGAGCAAAGTATCGATCTTTGTAAAACAACAGAGATGACCAGGGTGTTGACAGCGCTTGATTCGATATGTTGCAACTGCGCTTTGCTGCGGGCGCGAGCATATTTTCCGTTGACGTCCTAAATTGCTGGGCGTACAGAGCGCCATTCGCAGTCTACGCGTTTCGTCTGGCAAGGGAGAGACGCCATGGGGCTTATTGCGCTCATCTACAGTGTTATCGTTTACCTCGTTTTTTTTGCGACGTTTCTTTACCTGATCGCTTTTGTGGGCGGCGACATGACCGCCTGGGCGGGATTGCCGAAGACGGTCGATCAAGGGCCGTCGCAATTCGCCGGCGCGCCGGCGGCGCTTGTGAATATCGGGTTGCTGCTTTTGTTCGGCGTGCAGCACTCGGTTATGGCGCGGCAGTCGTTCAAAAAAGCCTGGACGAAAATCGTCCCGCCCTCCATGGAGCGCAGCACCTACGTTCTGGCGACCGTCGTTGTGCTCTGGGTGATGTTCTGGGGCTGGCAGCCGATGCCGGGCGTTGTCTGGTCCGTTGACTCATCGCTCTGGGTCGGTGTGTTGACGGCGCTTTTTTTCCTTGGTTTCGGCATCGTTCTTTTGTCGACGTTCCTGATCAATCATTTTGAACTGTTCGGCCTGATGCAGGGCTGGTTTAAATTCAAGGCGAAGGAAGCGGCGGCGCCGAAATTCGTCACGCCAATGCTGTACAAATTCGTGCGGCATCCGCTTTATCTCGGATTTCTGATCGCGTTCTGGGCGACATCGCACATGACCGCCGGGCATTTGCTGTTTGCCGCGATCTGGACGGCGTATATTTTCATCGCCATCGGTTACGAAGAACGAGACATGATCGCGCTTTTCGGCGATCAGTATCGCGACTACATGATGAAGATCCCGTCGATCCTGCCGTTTGGCGGGCGGAAATAGCTCACCCGCACTGGGCGCGGTGCAAAAGCGCATGATCCGCAAGGACCAGCGCCATCATCGCCGCGCCGACGGGCACACCGCGGATGCCGACGCAGGGGTCGTGGCGTCCCTTGGTCTGTATCTCGGTTTCCCCGCCTGACGCCGTGATGGTTTTGCGGGGACTTAGGATCGACGAAGTCGGCTTCACCGCAAACCGCGCGACGATGTCCTGACCCGTTGATATGCCCCCGAGAATACCGCCAGCCTTGTTCGAAAGAAAATGCGGTTTTCCATTCCGCATACGGATTTCATCGGCATTTTCTTCGCCGGAAAGCGCCGCCGCTTCCATCCCGGCGCCGATTTCGACGGCCTTTGCAGCATTGATCGACATCATGGCGTTCGCGAGATCCGCATCGAGCTTGCCGTAGACCGGCGCGCCGAGACCGGCCGGGACGCCTGAAGCGACAACTTCGATGACGGCGCCCATGGACGAGCCCGCCTTGCGCGCTTCGTCGAGTTTTTCTTCCCAGAGTTTTGCAGCCTCGGCGTCCGGGCACCAGAACGGATTTTTCTCAACTTCCGTCCAGTCGAAACGCTCACGGTCGATTTTGTAAGGTCCCATCTGCACTAGGCACGCGCGAATCCACACCGGATCGTCCAGCACGGCGGCGAGGGCTTTTTCTGCAACGGCGCCGGCCGCGACGCGCGCCGCGGTTTCGCGCGCGGAGGAACGCCCGCCGCCGCGATAATCGCGGAACCCGTATTTAGCGTCATAGGTGAAATCGGCGTGACCGGGGCGGTATTTGTCGCGAATGTCGGCGTAATCCTTAGAGCGCTGATCGACATTCTCGATCATCAGGCTGATGGGTGTTCCCGTGGTGCGCGGCCCATCGGTGCGGTCATCCTCAAAAACGCCGGATAGAATCTTCACCGAATCCGGCTCTTTCCGCTGGGTGACGAATTTCGAGCCTCCCGGTTTGCGCCTGTTGAGGGCGGTCTGGATGTCCTCCGCGCGCAGTAAAATGCCCGGCGGGCAGCCGTCAATCACCACGCCCAGCGCGGGCCCGTGGCTCTCGCCCCAGGTGGTTATTCGAAAGACTCTGCCAAAGCTGTTCAAAGACATGGCTGTTTTCTATATCAGCAAGGTTTCGGCGGCGAGCCTTTAGCATGGCCCGAAACGCCGCAGGAAGGGTTAACGGCCAGTTCAGGCTGACAGAGGATCGATATGAAGGCTGAAAATCTCATCCCGCCAAGTCCGAGCGCTGAGGCTTACGCCGTTGACGAGGATCAAGGCGACGTTTTCTCCATCGGCGATCCTATTGCGCTGTTTGCCGAGTGGTTTGCGCTTGCCGGGACGACAGAACCGAATGACCCGAACACCATGGCGCTGGCGAGCGTCGATGAAAACGGCATGCCGGATGTGCGCATGGTGCTATTGAAGGACTTCGACGCCTGCGGCCTCACATTCTTTACGAATGTGGAAAGCGCCAAGGGAAAGCAGCTCGCCGCCAATCCGAAAGCAGCGCTGTGTTTCCACTGGAAGACAATCCGCCGTCAGGTTCGGTTTCGCGGCGATGTTGCGCCGGTAAGCGCGGAGGAAGCTGACGAATATTTCGCTTCGCGCGCGCGCGGCGCACAGCTTGGCGCCCATGCGTCGGCGCAGTCCCGCCCGCTCGACGACCGGATGAAGCTGGAAGCCGACATTGCGGCGCTCGATAAGGAATATGACGGCGAAGACGTTCCGCGTCCTGATCACTGGTCAGGCTACAGACTAAAACCTGTCGAGATTGAATTCTGGGTGAACAGACCCTTCCGGCTTCATGATCGCCTGCAATACGCCCGCAAGGACGGTGAGTGGGTGAAGCGTAAGCTTTATCCTTAGAGGTAGACCCCTCCGGCGGTTTTGCTTAAAATCTACTTGGCAAAGCGGAGAGAGGCCGGAGCATGCACATCATTCTCGCCATTCTGGGCGCGCTGGCGGCGGCGTTCTGGGCGTTCACGTACTTCGTCAATGCGGGGAATGAAGGACGCGAGGCGGTGCGCGATGCGCGCGGCGTCATCCGGCGGGGAAAATGGAACCGCCGTGTCGACAAACGCCTCATCGAAAACCTTGCCGATCCGCGTGAAGCTGCGGCGGTGCTGCTCTATCAGATGGCGGCCTATGACGGGCACGTGACAGACCGTCAGTACAAGGCGATTGTCGCCGAAATGCGCGAAGCCTTTGAGGCCGATGAAGAAACCGCGGAAAGCCTTTACGCCTTCGGACGGATGGCGGTGGGCGAAATCAACGACGCCGGAAACAATATGCACAAGATTTTGCGGCCTGTGACGGAAGTATGCACGGATACGGAAAAGAATCAGCTTGTCGAACTGCTCGAGCGCACCGCCGAAATAGAAGGCCCGCCGACAGACATGCAGCGCAGGCTGATTTTGGAAGCGCGGCGGCTGCTATTGCCCGCCTGACAGCATTCTTTTAGGGCGTACACGGCAAAAAGATTTCGGGATTGTAATGTCATTGCGGTCTCTGCCGTTTGCGAGGCGGCAATGTTCACGTTTAAGGTGCGCCCTTCATCATAGAGTAGCAGAAAGCGCCGGACATCACCGGTGTGGAAGGAGAATTTGTGATCAAAGCCGTAGTCTCATCCGCCGCCGTGTCAGCATTTTTAATGAGCTCAGCCCTTGCAGAAGAATGCAAATTCGACGGCAAGGCGCCATCCATGCCGGACGCGCAGGAAGCGACAGCCGAAGACCGAGAAGCAAAGATCTCTGAAATCAAGGAGTATCAGTCCGGCCTAAACGCCTATCGTGAATGTCTGACAACGATTTATGAAAACGCTGAGCTTGAAATGGAAGTGCGACAGGAAGCGCTCGATACTTATAACGCCACGATAGAAAAAGAAACCAAAATGGTTGAGGCGTGGCAGGCGTTCAATCAGGAATATAAAGAAGCCAACACCTGATCAGGAAAGGCTGTATTCGCCGTCAAGCCTCGGCTCGCCGTTATGGGTGATGGTTCCTGACTGAACGAGCCGAATGAGATGGGCGAATACGTTTAGCGCCGCAGCTTTGTGCAGGCGCGGATCCACATCAGCGTACATGGCCGGCACGATCTCTTTGATGGTCGTCCGGCCTTTTTTGATCTGATCGATAATCTGGGCATCGCGCATAAGCCGGTGGGTTTTCACCGCCCGTACAAACCGCCTAGGGTTTTCAATAGGCGCGCCATGGGTCGGGAAATAAATTTCGTCATCACGGGCGAGCAGTTTATCGAGGCTGTTCATGTAATCGCTCATGTCGCCGTCGGGTGGCGCGACGACCGTCGTCGCCCAGCCCATCATGTGATCGCCGGTGAACAGCGCTTTTTGTTCAGGCAGGGCAAAACACAAATGATTCGACAAATGACCGGGCGTGTGCACCGCCTCAATGCACCAGTTGCTACCTTTGATAACGGCGCCGTCGCCGATCAACGCGTCCGGTGCAAATGAATAGTCGGCGCCCTCATCAAGGGCTGGCGCGTCATCCTGTTTTTTGCGCACGGGGTGACCCGAAAACCCGAACACCGGCGCGCCGGTCGCATCGGCGAATTTTCGCGCCAGACCGCAATGGTCCGAATGGGTGTGCGTGATGAGGATGTGGCTGACGCGTTCGACTTCAAGCGCGGCGAGAATTGCTTCCAGATGGTCGTCGCGATTCGGGCCGGGGTCGATCACGGCGACGTCGCCTTCGCCGATGATGTAAGTGCCGCTGCCCGTGAATGTGAAAGGGCCCGGATTGTCAGCGATAACCCGGCGGACGCCCGGCGCGACAATATCGGGGACGCCGTAGGAAAAATTGATGTCCTTGACGAAAGGTATGCCGGCCAATGACTTGACGCCTTATGCTTTGAGCGCGTCGTCTACCATCGCCGCGAAAGCGTCGGCAAGGCCGCGCATGGCGGTCAGTTTATCCTGTGCGCGCATGGCGGAAGGCGGGCCCATATCGGTCTTGTTGGCGTCGACGATGTAGATGCGCCCGTCATTGCGGTCGCGCAGCACGTCAAGGCCTCCGAAATCGAGATTCATGCCCCGGGCGAAGGCGGAAATCTTTTCCTGTTCATCGCTTGAAAGCATGGCGTCGGTCGCAGCGAGGTCAACGCGGTGATTATCATTGGTAAAGCGAAGGTCACGCGTGCGGCGTTTCAGGAAGACGTATGGCGTTGTCTTGCCGCCGACGACGGGCGTGCGAATATCCACATGTTCAAAGCCATCAAACGTGTTTTCGATATTGCGCTGATAAACAAATCCCGGCTTCGGCTTTGCAACCGGCCCGGTGATGAGCTGTCCGTCATGTTTGCCGTTCGATTCGGATTTTTCGACGAGGGTTCCGATGTGCGCCGTTGGATCAACCGCAAGAGCATATCCGAAGGTTTCTTCAAACACGCGGCTGACGACGCTTTTGCGAATATCGAAACAGCCGACATTGAACGCCGGTTTGTTTGTCGGGGTCTGGCGCGGCGCAGTCAGAAACTCACGGTCTTCAAAATAAAAATGCAGGTCCGCTTCTTCCGCGTCATCGACGATCTTCACATCCGCGAGCTGGCACACCGGCCAGATGGCGTAATAGGATCGCGGTTTCTTCGGGAAGAAGGAAATGCGCGCCCGGGGCTCGCGTCCACGAACGATCCGCGTTGCACGAAGGCCGTTAATCAGCCAGACGAAACTGGCGATGCGCCAGACATCCTTGGCAAACCCGGACGTTAACGGAATGACGGCGCCGGTTTCGGTCGCCACAAGTTCGTTACCGTTAATTTTAAACTCGCCAAAGATCGACATGCCCGCTCCGCCGACACCATCCGCCCTGTTCCTTTGAACATGGCTTTTTCCACGATGACAAGGAAATAAAGACTTCGCGAGGGCGAAAACAGGCGCTTTCAGGCGAGCGGCGCGGCTTTTGCGATGAACCGGCCATGTGTGCCGAACGTAAACAGATTCTTAACGCCGCCGCCGCGATCACGATCGCAGGATTAACCCTGTGCGGCGTTGCGCATGCCCAGCCGTCCGATGCGCAATCTGCGGGCGGAGTGACCGTTGCTGACGGTTCGGGCGGGATCACCGACCGCGTGTTTGTGGCTGCACCGCCGAATTATCTTTATGTTGTCGAAAAGGAACGCGGCAGTTTTCTAGATTGCGGGGAGGGGCAGGACCGGCGCGCGACTGACGAAGACGGTCGCGACGTCGCATTCTTGCGCTGCGGCGTTACGCTGACGGAAACTGTCGTCATTCCCGCTGCGGCGACCAGTGCGCGCATCACCATTCACTACTAGGGCGGCTGGCTGCTCTTATTCGGCCGCCCGCATCAGGCACCGGTCGGTTTCAAGATCGCCGTCTTCGGACAAGCGCGCCGCCACGGTGTATTTTTTTCCATAATTAAAAGAAACGCCGCAGGCTTCAGCCGATGTCGCATGCCACAGGCGTGTTCTGCCCTCGAGTTCGCCGTCGTCAGACCACTTAACGTCGAAGATTGTCGCCATGCGGTCTTCAACCGAGCGCCGGTCGGAACCGAGCGTAACTTCAGCATCGATCACATAGCCGGAGAACATGACGTCAGGACGTTCCTGTGGTGACGGGCACACACAGGCAGGCAGCTGCTTGAGTTCCGGCGGTGCGTAGGGATCCTGAGCCAGGGAAGCGTTGCTGTTCAACGCCAGAATGAACGCAATCAAACTCATTACTCGTCGTCTTCTTTTCTTTCGTTTCCCAACGCTTCAAGCATTGGCGCGTGGGCGCTGATGTCGAACCCGGCATTCGCCGCCTCGGCGACAATATCAGATACGGCGCGGCCTTCCACTGCGGACAGATACGCCATCAGAAACGTCGAGCGCGCGCCGGAACGGCAAAAGGCTAGCGTCTTGCTATTGTTTGCGCCATCCAACGCGGTTTTTAAGGCGTCAATATGGCCGCCGGTGATGCCGGCCTGACCCACGGGAATATGGGCGTATTGGACGCCTGCCGCGGCGGCGGCGGTTTCAATCTCGGCGCTTTTCGGCTGGCCGATCATCTCGCCGTCCGGGCGGTTGTTGACGATCAGTCCGAAGCCGTTATCCGCCGCAGCGGCGACATCCTCAGGAGAAATCTGCGGCGAGACGTAATAATCATCGGTGAGTTTTGTGAAGTTTGCTGTCATTTCCAGCCAATAGGCAAAAGCGGCGCGTTGCAATATGGTTGTTTTCGCGCGCCCGCCCCATTGATGCAAGTGAGAGATGCAAGTGAGGGACGCACGGGCGCCTTGCAAGGAGCGTATCACGATGACGGCGCCGGTATTCCATCTTGCTATTCCCGTTGACGATCTCGCCAAGGCCGAAGCCTTTTACGGCGAACTTTTCGGATGTCCGCGCGGGCGACGGTCTGATCAGTGGATCGATTTCAATTTCTTCGGTCATCAGCTGGTCACGCATCTGGCGCCCGAGGAATGCGGGCGCGCAGTTACGAACGCCGTCGACGGCAAGAACGTGCCCGTGAAGCATTTCGGCGTCGTGCTCGATCCGGCGGACTGGGAGAAACTTGCAGCCCGTCTGACCGATGCAGGCGTCGAATTCATTATCGAACCGGGCATCCGGTTCAAGGGCGAGCCGGGAGAACAGGGGACGTTCTTTTTGCTCGACCCCGCCGGCAATGCACTCGAGTTCAAATGCTTTCAGAATATGGACCAGTTATTCGCCGCGTAAACGGCAACAGGTTTCCGACCGGTCCTTTTGAAGGGACGGGCGCTTGGCATCGGCGCCGGTCAGTTCTGTCCTGTTAATCGTCGTCGCCGATATCGCCGAGTGAGCGGATCGCAACCCAGATGTTCCAGAGAACAAAGACTGACAGCCCGAAAAAGATCAGAAACTGCCAGAACGTCATGAGCGAGATATGGGGCCGCCGGAGCGGCCCCGCAATGAAAATCGTTCACAAAGCCGTGGCCGCCGGCGTTATTCTTCAGGCTGGTAGATAATCTCACCGTCCACCACGGTCATGACCGGTCTGGCGGTGCGGATTTCTTTTTCCGGAATTGTCATGATGTCCTTTGAAAAAACCGTGAAATCGGCGCGCTTGCCCGGCTCGATCGTGCCGAGCGTGTTTTCCTGAAACGAGGCGTAGGCCGGCCACAGCGTGAACATTTTGAGCGCCTCTTCACGGGTGACGGCCTCGCTCGGGCGCCAGTCTTCGGTCTGCGTGCCGTCAAGGCCGCGCCGCGCCACGGCGGCGTAGAACTCGATCAGCGGATCGCCGCGCTCAACCGGCGCGTCGGAGCCGGCGGCGATCACAGCGCCGGCGTCGATCAGCGAGCGCCACGAATAGGCGCCGTCGAGGCGATCCGGTCCCAGCCGGTT
>DGNI01000168.1:0-20703 GCA_002388885.1 Parvularculaceae bacterium UBA4496
CTTTTCAATATCGCCAAAAACGCCGCTGAGGCGATGGCTGCGACTGCTCGGGCTGAAACTGCCGCAGATCAGCCGGAGCAGTTTACGGGCACATTGAAAATACAAGCCGCAAGTGAAAACAGTGATGTCAAAATCACGGTCACGGATACAGGGTCAGGCCTGCCCGAACACGCGCTTGCTGATTTATTCGAACCGTTCAAGGGCACGCAAAAGCCCGGCGGGTCCGGGCTTGGTGTCGCAATTGCGGCAGAGATTATTCGCGCGCATGGAGGCTCCCTGAAACTCGAAAAAAGCGACAGCAGCGGCGCAACCTTTTCGATTACGCTGCCGCAGTCCTAGAGAATTATTCCGCCTCAACCACGCCCGTCAGCCAGACGCCTTCGCGCCGCGGATCAGCGCCGCCTTCATATGACCCGTCAGGCAGAACTTTCAGTGCGTGAACACCGCTGTTTAGTCCGCGTACTTCGACCTGATGCCCTTTCGCCTTGAGGCCTTCGATAATTTGGGAATCAAAACCGTCTTCTTCGAGCAGCGGTACGCCGCGCGGATAAACAGCATTCGGATACTCGATCGCTTCCTGCGGACTCATGCCCCAGTCGATCATGGCGATCAGCGTTTTCACGACATAACCGATAATCGCCGGCCCGCCGGGCGACCCTGTGGCCGCCCACAGATCGCCGTTTTGGTCAAAGACGATCACCGGCGTCATTGAACTGCGCGGACGCTTGCCCGGCGCGACGGCGTTCGCGACCGGACGACCGTCTCGCACCGGCAAGAAGGAAAAATCTGTCAACTGATTGTTGAGCACCATGCCCGCCGCCATCAAATGGCTGCCAAACGCAAATTCGACCGTCGTCGTCATGGAAACAACACGCCCGTCGCCGTCGACAATGACAAAGTGACTGGTTGACGGCGGTTCCGGCGACGCGTCAGCGCCGTATTTTTTCCATGCGCCGGCGGACTCGTCTGCTGAATATGCCGATGGATCGCCCGCCTCGACATTCTCCGCTGCTTTAGTCGGATCGATCAATGCAGCACGCGCTTTGAGATATGGCGGGTTTAACAGCCCGACGATGACGTCATCCTGTGACAGCCCATCGCCCGACAGCATGTCGTTGTCGGCAAGATATTGGTTGCGATCAGCATATGCGAGCCGGCTCGCTTCGAACAACAAGTGCAATGATTCGATCGATCCTGCACCGGCGCCGGCGAGGTCAAAACCTTCCAGCAACGACAAAATCTGAAGCGCCGCCACGCCGCCTGAGCTCGGCGGCGCCATCGAACAGATTTGGTACGAGCGATAGCCGCTGCAAACCGGCTCGCGCTTTACAGGTGCGTAGTTTGCCAGATCTTCGCGCGTCATCCCGCTCGGGTTCGGCGCACCGTTCACTGCTTCGATGATCGCGTCGGCAATAGCGCCTTTATAGAACGCATCCGCACCCTGATCCGCGATCAGCCGGACTGTATTGGCATAAGCTGGGTTTTTCAAAACAAAACCGACCGGCAGCGGCGCGCCGTCATCAGCATAAAAATACGCCGCAGCAGCAGGCAATTGTTTCAATCGCGGGATGCGCTCAATCAGTCCATTAAGCCGCGGCGAGACAACAAACCCTTCTTCGGCGAGTCTCGCGGCCGGCTGCAGCGTTTCTTTCCAGGCGAGCTCGCCGTGTTCCTGATGGGCAAGTTCAAGCATGCCCACGGCGCCGGGCACGCCAACGGAAAGGCCGCCAACAACCGCATCGTAAAAATTCATCGGCTNNCTCTGGCGTCGCCGACGCCGGCGCAACCTCGCGTCCGTCATAGGTCTCGAGCGTTCCCGCTGCGGGGTCATAATGAATCATAAAAGCGCCGCCGCCGAGGCCTGACGACTGCGGCTCTACAAGACCGAGAACCGCCTGTGTCGCGATTGCAGCGTCCACCGCCGAACCGCCGCGTTTCAGTATCTCCGCACCGGCCTCAGCAGCGTAAGGATTAGCTGCCGCGATAAACCACCGCTGCCCGGATGTGCTCTCCTCTCCGCCTTGTATGGATTTTTCCGCAGCGCCAACAGAGGTAGTGGCAGTCTCTGGCGACGACGACGCTTCGCGCCCGCACGCCGAGGTAAGCACCGCCAGCCCGACAACCAAGAGATAATGCCTTATACGTACGCTCATTCCGGCGGCTCCTCGTGCTATTTCCCCATCGCGACACTACATACGCAACACGGCGCGTCCTTGCGAGCCTTAGATATAAAGAAAACGGAATTCCGCCTGAACTGAGCTTGCAATTCCGCCCTTGATGGGGTTAAACCCGCGCCTCGCGCCGCCATGAACGGCCGGTTGCACCCGTAGCTCAGCTGGATNNTCTGGGGGTCAGGAGTTCGAATCTCTTCGGGTGCGCCATTCCTGTGCAAAAGATGGAACCAATTCGCCCTTGGCGGCGAACATGGCTGTTTGATGCAATAGCGCCGCTTTCGGTCCCGAAATCCGAACCTCTCTATCGCTCACGGTCACATCGCTAATGAGAGCTTGCACATAGGCCCGCGCAAAAGCCCGGTTGTCCGGATTTCTGAGGGCGGCGGAAACGGCCTTGCCGAATCCTTCGACCGCCTCGGCGCCGATGTTCTCGACCGGCAAGCTTCGCTCACGGTCGAGATGGGCGATCTGCCGATTGAGCGTTTCCACCTTCTCCTGAAGCCCTTTGACATGCGCCGAGAGCGTCGCATCCATCGACATTTCGCCGGTGCCGACGAGCCGGTAAAGTTCCGAGACTTGGCGCTTGGCCTGACGGCGCTCACCGTCAAGCTGGCCTCGCCGGGCGGCAAACGCCTCATTGCGTTCGCTGGCGCGCGAAACGAGGGCTTCGGTCATTTTCCGAAGGCGTTTGGGCTTTAAGACAGAATCTTCCAATGCGCCAAGAACGATTTCGTCGAGTTCATCCATTGGCACGGATACGCCTTTGCAAGCCGCCTTGCCGGATTCGAATTTCTTCGAGCAACGATAATAGTGATATGTCCCGCTCTTGCCCGATAGCTTGCGCATGGGCGCGCCGCATTCCCCACATTTGGCGACTGCCGTCAGCAATACATCGCTACGCACGATACGGGGCGGCGTTTTCAGCGGGTGCTGGCGATCAAGCTTTTCCTGCGCAGCATAAAATAGCGAATCCTCGACAATGCGCGGCATGGGAAACGGCACCCATTCCTCGCGGGGCCTCTGTTTTCCGCGCCTGGAATCATTCCGGTTAAAATAATGCTCGCCGACATAAGCCGTATTTCGGAGCACCGAGTCGATGAATTGAACGCGGAAAAGTTTTTCATCGCGTGTTTTAAAACCTTGTCCGTTTAGCGTCGTCGTAATTTGCTTAACCCCAAGTGGCCCCGTTTCGCACTCGCCGAATACGTAAAGCCGAAAAATGCGATTGACCGTTTCGGCTTCCTGCGGATCGATTTCGATTTTTTTCTTAATCCTCGCACCGCGCGTTTCTGCGGCATAAGTCCGGTATCCGAACGGGGCGCGAGCGCCGTTCCAATAGCCCTGCCGGGCATTCTCGATCATGGAGCGCGCAACGTGCTTCGCGGTTTCCTTGCTCTGATATTCATCAAGTGCGCCAACCATTGTGCGCAAAACATCCGCTGTTTCGCCTTCGCCCAAATCCTGGGTTATCGAGAGAAGCGAAACGCCGTTCGCTTCGAGCTTTTCCTTATAGACAAGCAAATCTTTCGTATTACGGGCGAAACGCGACTGGCTATGGACAAGAATCGCGTCGAAAGGACGATGCGGCGCGCAAGCCATGTTAATCATGCGCTGAAATTCAGGGCGTTTATCGGTTCGCGCGCTCACGCCCGCGTCTACAAATTCGGCGGCAATTTCATACCCCTTGGCTTCTGCAAACTTCACGCATTGGCGTATTTGATCGGGCAACGATAATTCCCCCGCCGCCTGCTTGCCGGTCGAAACCCGCGCATAAATCGCTGCTTTCTTCACCGCTTACCCCTCACACTCACCGCCCGGCATATTGTCATTAGCCGGGCTGGTTTCCGGCCCTGTCGCCAGTTCCGCAATGATAGCGGATAAATAGGTTTCGACAATTTCTAGTTCGATCTCGGTAATGGGAAAATCAGCCGGAAAATCCGTCTGAACTTCTCGCTTTGGGGGGCTGTTGTCGTTAGCAGCACGAAGACGCAACCGCGCGGAATTCTTGGACTTACGCATACACTCACCTACCGGGTGCGCGGCTTGGTCCCAGGTCAAGAAGGAATCAGGCGGCGCGGTCAAAAGGCTTGAACACCGGAGGGGACGAAAACAGGAAACGGCAAGACAGGCACGTTTAACCGCTGGCGATAAAGCCAAGCTTTCAAAGGGCTTCTTTCCTGTGACTAACTGTAAGCGGCCTATTTATTTTTATTGGAGTTATTGCCATTTATTGCGCAACGCCAAATTTTTTATTCTAGGCGCTTATTATTCGTTATTGTCGGCAATAATCTTCCGCATCGCAGTAACTATGCCGTTTTCAGGGATATTGTCATCGAGATGATGCAGAAGATATTTCACGAAATCATAAGCGGGCGTGAGACCGCTGCCCTTATGATAATCCACCGTAAAGGGACGGCCTAACATCTCAGCCCAGATATAATGAGCGCGGCGCACGAAATTCTCGACCGGATAATTGCGCTTGCGGCCTCGTTCCGCCGCAAAATCCTCAATGCCTTTGTCGGCGGCATTGTCCAATAAATTCAATAGCCGGATTAATTCTGCCAAATAGGGTGCTCCACGGGTTAATTGAAATTCCGTCAATTGCGGAAATTCAGTTTTGGGCGCTGGCTCGCGCAAACGAAGCGCCGCGAAATACATATCCGTTTCTATATCGGCATATTCCGGCTGTGTGAGAAATTCAGCGAAATTATTAATTTGCTTTTTTAGGCGCTTAAATTCTTCGCGATATTTCCGCTTATCGCCTTGGTCACTAAATATATTCAAATCCCTGAAATAGCGTTCGCCAATATCGCGTATTTCATGAGCATATTCCTCAGCGCAGGCATCAAAATCGAATTTAGCGCCAAATTGGCGCAGAAATTCATCCGAATAAGCATCTTCGGTATTTGATTGCTTATTAGATATATCCGTTTTTTTATTCATTTCGCGTTTTTCGATCAATTTCGGGAAATAGGGCTAATTGCTTAACCTTATTTCCTCAAATAGCCGTAATTTCCCGGCGTGGCGGCGTTTTGGAAGACGATTTGGACTCCGCAATATCTGAATTATCGCCTTTCTTCTTATTTGATCTCCCTCCCTCTTTAGATTTCGGCGACGGTTTACCGCCGCGACCTGCTATTTCAACGAAGACTTCGGAAAGCGCCTCATTTATGCGCCTGGTCCCAGGCTCCATAGGCGGCGATTCCGAAATGACTGCATCCGTCAATATCCCAATGACGGCTTGCATTGCCTCGCGCACTCGGGCTTCGCCGCCGCGACGCAAATGCGGCGCCAATATCTCTATTACGTCTTCCGTCACAGCCTCACGGTATTCGTCGAAAGGCGCTCGCGATTTTGGATCGGAAAAGCCGAGTTTTATCGCAGCTCGAATAATCCCTGAAAATTTGGCGTCGGAAAATTTCTCGGAAAAATAGACAGCTATTTTTCGCGCGGATTTTTCAAGGTTGTTTTTTATGGCCGCATTTTCGCGCAGCGTATTTTCCGCGCGCCTTTCCGCCTGACGAAATGTCTCTCTAATAAGGAAATCAAGAAATGCCTTCTTATTGGGAAAGCGTCCATAAAAAGCGCCGACGGAACACCCGCCAGCTTTCGCCATCCTCGCAACGGAAATATCCTCGAAGTCATTTGAGGCGAGTAGCCCGCAAACCGCCCGATAAAGAGCAAAGGTTTTACCGTCCTGGAGCCCGGCCTGAATACGTTTGCCGCGCCTCCGACGCTTCATCGGAGCGCGTTTGGGGCTCTTATTCCTGCTCTTGGCGGCGATCAGCGGCCTCATGAGAACTAAAGATAGAATCCGAATTCTGATTATCTTTTTCTATGAATGAATCTCACATGTCAAACAAAACCCGTGCGAACTGCATCATGAATTCGTCAAAAGCAAATATTCGGCAAAGAAGCAACTCGCAACCAGGTGGGGACAGAACACACCATCGCAAACACTATCGTCGAAATGGCCCCCTTTAGATCTTTTTAACCGAAGCCTTTAAATCTCGCTTGGCTTGGGCAACCGCGTCCTTCAGGTCACGGTATCCATACATGCCTAGGTAGAAATACTCTATCGACACTTTTCTGATGCCGTATATCGACATTTCCTCCGCTTCGTTCTGACTTGGCGTTTCTAGCGGTTCGATTGTTTGAAAGGTTTTCATAAATCTACCTTGTCCTGACTCGCTGAATTCAGCTGCCTGTTTTCATATCGGCTGTTGACTCGAACAACATCGCCTTTCTCGTCTGGTTCCCAAAATTAAAAATGGCTCGAAATGGGCTTCATTTGCGGCGGCTGTCTACGCCGGTGAAACACGCCGGCATTATTAATACCGTACGTAGAAACCACATTATCACGCAGCAATAGTCAGTCGTCGTTTGTTCTCGCTCTCACTGAAAGAAGTTGAAAATATTACTTCAGCGACATGGAACTTTTTTCCTCGTCAGCCATTTATTCAGTGTAGCAATTTTTAGCACGCAGGTCATAATTGACCGCAGAAAGCACCCGGTTATGTTTATCTCAGGCATCCGAAACCTAAGGCCGCTTCAGCGCTATGGCGCCGTAAGCATCCTCGCCATCATGGCGGCAAGTTGCGCCAGCCATGCCCGCGACGATCAGCGCCGTAGCGACAGCGCCCAATACCAGCCGTCCGGCAGCTATGGCACCTACTATTCGAACAATTATGACAGCGGGTCCGTAAGCTCCTACTCCGTCGCCGGCATTGACGCTGCGCGAGCGGCTCACCGAAACAACTCCCCTTATCGCGCCGAACAGCTCGACGGCGATTGCGAAAACCGTGTTTCGCTCAACTATGGCGAAACGCTTTCCGATATTGCGGAGTTTTGCGATGTCTCCGTCGCTTCAATTTTGATCAGCAACCCGCAAATCAGAAATCCGAACCGCGTATCTGTTGGAGAAATAGTTCTGATCCCAGGCAAGCACGCGAACGTCTATGCGGACAGCCGGCTTGATGATCGATACGAGGGTATTCAATTTCAAAACATTAACCGCCGGAAAGGCGCACACGACGGCGACCGCGGCTATTACGTCGTCAGGCGCGGCGACACTCTTGCCGAAATTGTGCAACGCTACGATGTTTCCTTGAATGATGTCGCCCGGCTCAATCCAAATCTTCAACCGCGTCGTCTGGCGATCGGAGAGCGAGTCTATCTGCCCGACAATGCTATCTATTCCTCAACCAGAGGAGACTTTCGCCATCAGGGTGCGTCTTACAACAATGGTTCGCCAGTCATTTCAATCACCCCGGCTCACGGACCGCGCAATGGCGAAATCAGGCTTATTGGCGATAATTTCCAGCGCGGAGAACAGGTTTACATCCTGTATGGCAACAGCCGCGACACCCTTATCCGCGTTCGGACAATTGAAAGTGACGGCGATGGGCGCATCGACGAAAGCGTAACCTTGCCCGACTCTTATGGCCACGACCTTGCATATTTCGCCATCCAGCGCGGGTCAGACACGTATATGAGCCAATCATATTATGTCGATCGCGCGCTTCGCCAGAATGACGGTCATCAAAATGGCGGCTACTTTAACAGTAGTGGAGGAAATCAAAGTTATAACGGCCCGTACGCTTTGACCGACCAGGCGTCGTTAATTGCCGTCGATCAGGACATTTACCGTGGAGACAAGGTGACGCTTGTGGCGCACAGTTTCCCGCCGAACACGCCTGTTTCCATTTATGTCGGCCCCAACCGCAACGCGCTTATCAAGATTGCGGAAACAAGAACAGGCGCGGAGGGCGTGTTTCAAACGCAGGTTGTTATTCCCGACACGATTAACAGCGACTCGGTCTATTTTGTCGCCACCGTTGAAGACGGCGCCCGCACCTATTTTTCGGAACGCGTGCAAATCCGCACAGATAGCGGCCGCAGAGATATAGAGAGACATTCTTATGATGATCGCAGTCCAGCTGCGAGCCAGATTGAAACCCCTTACCGCGCCTCAACAATGGCGGCGCCATCGTCGCGAACGCTTGATCGCGGGAGTAACGGCAAACTCGGCAATGGCGGCGTATTTTCCAAGGTACGACAAAATGTTCGCCGGGATGACGTCAATATAAATTCCGGTGGAGAAAGCGCGATCTCGGGCGTTCTTACCAATGAAGGGGTCAGTTGCCCGACGCTGCGCGACGACGCCGGACGACTTTATACCCTGCTGGGAGACCTGCAGGGTTTCGATGACGGCGATCGCGTGCTGATCAGCGGGTCGGCCGCCGCCGACCGCCGCATTTGCGGGCAATCGGAAACAATCCAGGTTTTCTCAATCGCCAAGGCGCCATGGTAAGCGCGCGCCGGGTAAGCGCATTCGGCGCGCTTGCCGGCCGCACATTTCTAAAAACCGGAACTTATCGGCCAGGCGTATGTCGCCTGGTCATCAACAGGGAGATCATCCGTGAATTCGACAAAATTCCTGGCGGCCGTTGGGGTCGTCGCAATCATCATCGCTGGCGTTTATTTTATCAATGAGAGCGGCAAGAGCGATTTGGATAAACTCGGCGACAGCATAGAAAACGCCGCAGACGACGTCGCCGACGCCGTCAAGGACTGAACAATGCTGCTCCGTTCTTAAGGCGCGGCGAATATTACAGGGGCCGCACTTCAGGCGGCCGTGACCACAAGCCTGGCCAATTCGGGAAGCGATCTTGCGCCCGTACTTTTCATGACAGCGGCGCGATGATTTTCAACCGTGCGCTGGCTGATGCCCAGGTCAGCAGCAATGTTCTTGCTGGGCTGTCCGGCAAGAACCAGATTCATAACCTGACACTGCCGCGGTGTTAATGACGCGATTCTTTTCTCAGCACTTTCCTGGCGTGCAACTTTCGCGTTGATGTCTTGAGACGCCTCCAAAGCGCGACCGACAGCAGCGACAAGCGCTTCTGCGGCAATCGGCTTTTCGATAAAATCGATCGCTCCGGCCTTCATCGCCCGGACCGCCGTTGGCACGTCGCCGAAACCGGTGATCATGATTGCGGGAAGATGAATATTCCGGTCCAATAACACACGCAGCATTTCGAACCCATTCATACCCGGCAGGCGGCAATCGACCAGCAGGCAAGATTGAGAGGCCGGATGAAATTCTGCGAGGAACGCCTCACATGTGGAATAGGTTTCAACCGCCCAACCGCGACCCGCGAGCATGCCGGAAATTCCATCGCGTATGTGACTATCGTCATCTATGACGAATACTGTAGGGCCCTCCGTAACTGCATCGCTGGCGGCGAGCGGCTCGCGCTTTATTTCAGCGGACCTCGGCGGCGGTGATAAAAGCTGACGCATCGCCTGAGTCAGTTCATTCAAGTTGACCGGCTTGTTGAGCCGCATGCAATTCGGCAGCGGGAGATTGCGAAGCGTTTCAATCGATATATCGCCGGTTAAAATAATGACCGGGATATCGCAATGAAGAATTTCGTGTATTTTTGCGGCGGTTTCAGCGCCATTCATTCCGTTAGGAAGGCTGAAGTCCGCCACGATAATATCCGGTTTTATCTTTCCAGACGACACTAACTCCAACGCAGCGGGACCGTCTTCAACGGAAGTGACAGGATACCCTTCCTCCGTCAACGCAAGTTGCAACAACTCTCGCACTTCACGATTATCTTCTATGACAAGGATGGCTTCTGTTTGATGAGCAGGTTTAATGCCTGGCATGACCGGCCCAAGCTGTTCAATTTCGCTTGAGATGTGCGACTCGCTGGCGGCGGTTTTCACTTCAATAGAAAAAACGGATCCCTTGCCAGACCGAGATCGAACATCGACTTGATGTCCCAGCAAATCGCCTAACCGCTGAACAATCGAAAGGCCGAGACCGAAGCCCCGGCTTCGCTCACGTTCAACGTTGTCGAGTTGATGATACTCTTCAAAGACGGCTGAAAGCTGATCTTCAGGAATTCCAGCGCCGGTGTCCAAGACTTCGATCCTAAGCCGTCCCTGCTTCCTGCGGCAGCCAATCAGAACTTTGCCTTGTGTTGTGTACTTTATTGCGTTGGACAGCAGATTACGGATCATCTGCTCAAGAAGACGTGGATCGCTCTCAACGATGAGACTGCTTTCCACAATCCTCAATTCGACCCCCTGGGATTGCGCTTGATATTCAAACTGGTCGCGCAGGCGGACGAGCAGGTTGTTGATGGAAAACCGGCACGGTTCAGCCTTTAGCGCGTTCGCCTCAATCTGATTTAAATCGAGCAGCGCATTAAGCATGCCGGACATGGCGTCCACGGTATCGCCCATACGCACCACAAGATCTTGCTTTTTTTCCCCTTGAACGGACTTCGCCAACAACCCATGCAAAAAAACCAGCGTTTGCAAGGGCTGGCGCAAATCATGGCTGGCGGCCGCGAGAAAGTTGGATTTGGCTGTTGTCGCGCGTTGCGCTTTTTCGTTCGCCGCCGTGAGCGCGTCTGCAATTCTGCGTCGCTCTGTGATGTCGATAAATGTGATGACCACCCCTTCTACGTCGCCGCTTTGGGTGCGGTACGGCATGATTCGGCGGGAATACCACGCGCCGTCGCGCACATTGATGTCCCGCCCCGTCGGCTCATGTGACTGCAATACATGCTCCGCGTCGCTCAACAGCGAAGGATCAGACACAAGAGGATTAAGGTCGGACAAAGCACGCCCAATGTCGCTTGGAATAATGCGAAACATACCATTGGCCGCCGGCGTAAAGAGGCGAATGCGCAAATCCATATCAAGGAAGATCGTTGCTACGTCAGCACTATAGAGTACATTTTGCAGATCGTCGGAGGCGGTGCGTTGCAGTTCGAGCGCTTCTTGAAGCTGGCTGTTGAGCGCTGTCAGCTCCTCATTCAGGGACTGCAATTCCTCTTTTGACGTCTCCAGTTCTTCGTTGGTCGATTGGTATTCTTCGTTGACTGACAACGCTTCTTCATTGATCGCTTGGTGTTCTTGTTCGGCGAGCTCCAGGGCGCGGATCGCGCTTTCTAACTCGGTGCGGGTCTCGTCAAGTTCCTGTTCAAGCTCGGCGAACTGCGTCGCGTCTCCGCCAGGATTTGGCGCCGCGCCGTTTGAGGATTTTTGCGCCGGCTCCTCCATAAAGCAGATGAGCATCAGTTTTTCACCGGCAAAAGTCGCCGGTGACGCCTCAATACGATAAACCATCCCGTCCTTATCACGGTTTGATCGTCTTCCATTAACGACGACCCGCGCGTCAGCCTGCCATGCTTTCTGAAGAGCAGATCTTAGTTTGGCGCGAACAAAGTCGCGCGACGATGCGATCAGATCATGGGTCGCCAGCCCCGGCGCCAACCGCATGAAGGCATCGGTCGCGCCAAGCGTAAAAAGACATTCCTGCCTTCTGTTGATCAGCACTGCGGCCGGTGCGTAATTTTCGATGACAATCCGTTCGCAAAACTCCGCAAAAGCCGACGCTTGCGCGCGAGCCGGAACTCGCGCGATGCGAGACGGCGTCCGAATGCTTTCCGCCATCAACGCGGCGAACTCGCTAGGGCGGTTATGACCAACCCGCCGGTAAAGGCGCGACTGTTTCGACACAACCTCAAACCCGGCTTCACCGGCGCCCACCAGTTCCGAACCGCCAAGCAGTAAGACGCCGCCCTCCCTCAGCGCGAAGTTGAAGATGGAAATGACTTTCGTCTGCGCTTCGGGGCGGAGATAAATAAGCAAATTACGGCAGGAAACGAAGTCAATACCCGAGAATGGCGGATCAGAAAGGACGTCGTGCTCGGTAAAGACAACGGCGGCGCGCAGTTCGGGCTTCACACGATATTGGCGGCCTTCCTTGTCAAAGAATCTCTTTAATCGCTCAGGCGAAACATCAGCCTCAATCGTTTCAGGATAAAGACCTTCACGAGCGCGCGCTACGGCCTCCGCGTCCAAATCCGACGCAAAGATCTGCAACTTGACGTTTCGCTTAGTCGTGGAAATCTGCTCTTGAAAGAGCATGGCGAGCGAGTAGCTTTCCTCACCCGTGCTGCATCCCGCGATCCAGAGTCGTAAAGGACGCTCAACATCATGGCCCGCCACAAGATCTGGAGCGATATTTTTTTCCAAGTAAGAAAAGACGTCAGGACCGCGAAAAAAGCTCGTGACGTTAATCAATAAATCTTTCGCCAGAAGTTCAAGCTCGTCCTGGTCATTGCGCAACTTTTCCAGATAGCAAGCTATGTCATCGCCATCGATCAGCGCAAGCGCCATGCGCCGTTCGGTCCGGCGCTGCAGTGTTCCCGGTTTATATTGCGTGAAATCATATATTGTCCTGGCGCGAAGCAGATCGATGACTTCCGGCAACCATTCCGCGGCCTGATTTTCTGCGACCGCCTTTTTGCCTGCAAACGTCATCCGGCGCTCGAAGTTGGCGAGCGCGCCGGGAATCTCTGAGGCCGGCAGCACAAGATCGACGGCGCCCGTCGCAATCGCACTGCGCGGCATGCCGTCGTGGCTTGCTTCTTCCGGCTTCTGCGCGATGACAAGCCCGCCAGTTTCCCTGATTGTTTTCAGCCCAAGGGCGCCGTCCGCGCCTGTGCCCGATAGAATCACACAGGCGGCGCGCGATCCGAAAACTTCCGCCAAGGAGCGCAGCAAAAAATCAAACGGCAAACGCGCGCCGTGCCGTTCGGGAGTTCGCGACAATCGTAATGTATCGCCGGAGACTGAAATATCTGCACCCGGAGGAATGACATAGATATTGCCGCGCTTCAGCGGCATTCCATCCGTCGCCTGCTGCACCGGAATCGCCGCATGGCGGGAAAGCAAATCGACCATCATGCTTTCATGCGTTGGGTCGAGATGCTGCACGATGATGAAGGCCATTTCGCTATTCGCGGGTATGGCGTCAAGCAACTTGTTGCAGGCGTCGAGACCGCCGGCTGAAGCGCCAATGCCCACAACCAGAAAATTCGCTTCAGCCGATAACACCGTAGTGTTGTCGCGTCCGCCTGGCGGCGCGCGAGCAGCTCTCATCTTGGGCGATTGGCTTTCCGTCATTTCGCTACCTTTCAGTGGCTTGCGGCGAGGGAAAAGCGAGAGTCACTGTAGCAGGTTTTAAGAGATTGCACGAAAAATCAGGGGAATGACGCCATTCGCGCACTCCAACTGAACATCAGGGGCTCGAATGAGTAGATTCCGAGTCTCGTATTCTTGCCCAAATCCGCTAACCCGGTCATCGGCTCCACAATAGCGGTCAAGCACCATTTTTAGCTTGGGAATTCACCTTGAGGGACCACACCAGGCCCAGGGCATGCCGGTTGAGAATGGTTTGACCGAAACGGCGGCGCCCAGAAAAGGATCCGACAATATGAATAAACTGATGATTGTCGCAATGACTGCACTAGTGTTGTCCAGCTGCGCGATGACGGGCCGAAAACCAACCTACGAGCAAGCCATTTCACAGTATGACAATGGTTATTCTGAGACAAGAATAGATACCAACCGGTTTCAAGTACGCTACCGTACAGTTGGCGCCGACCAGTCGCTAGCCGAGGATTGGGTATTGCGACGCTCAGCCGAGTTAACGCGCGAGCACAAATATGACTGGTTCCAAATTACGCGCCGCAATCGTGCTTTTTCAGACTCAACGTTGGACCGTTACGACCAAATGCGCGTTTACGGCAACGACAGCCAGCGTTATCCCGACAGGCCTCAATATGACAACAGAGATGATGACGGTGCGGTAGCTCAGATCGAAATTCTCATGGGCAGCAATCCCGCTCCGCGGTCTACTAGCGTCTACGATGCGCGTCAGGTGCTTGACTATCGTCCTCAACGTTACTGAGCAAGTAAGGCCTACTAACCCGACGGGAACTTTGCACATTTGCTGCCTCTCTCCCACAGAGCCGACAAACACGCAAAGCCAACACAGATAGCCGCAGCCTTGGGGGAGAACCTTGCTGCGGTTTGCTCCGTGACCGGCGCAGTATTTCAATGCCTGTTTATGCATTGAATCCGGTCACGGAGCTGCCTCATATAAAAAACAATGATCGCCAAGATTCTGACCGCCATAGGGCGGCGTGACGCATACATTATCCAATTTTATATGGAAACGAGACAGGGGCGCCCGTCTGAAAAAAGCAACCGCCGGCTAGCTATCCGGGGCGGGGCAAAGCCGGCGGTTGAGGTGACCTGCCATTGCGAACCGAGGGGCGGCTCATCGCAATGGGCGCCGGTTTCCCGGAGGGATGGTCAACTCCCACTCTAGTCTTTCACTTTTTGAATTGGGAGCATCGGAATCTACTCATTTCATTGTTGAACAAAGTTTGAGTACATCCCGATCCTGTCAATCTTAGCGCGTTTGGCGCACGTTAATAATGAACAACGGCTCTGAACAACCCCGCTGACGGCAACCGCAAGCCCCTGCTGGCGCGTCTGATAGCCGAGAGCGAGAACAGTGGTCGCTTCCAGTTCACAGTTCATGCCTTACCTTCATCACCGCACACAGACGCAATCGCAACGTGAGCGGAATATTATAGAAAAGAGACGATATTCATGACCATTCAAAATATACATATTGGAAAAAATTATACCCCAGCGGCGTTACGCGCCGAATTCCAGAATCAATCTGCTCAACAGCGGGTTCAGGCAATCAATACGCAAGAACTCACCAACCTCCTGCCCTACCTCCATCGCTACGCGTGTAGTCTTACCCGCAATGCCGATTGCGCAGCAGACTTGGTGCAAGACACAGTTGAGCGAGCGCTCTTAAAATCGCATCTGTTTGACGGCGCCAACCTTCGCGCCTGGCTTACAACAATATGCAAAAGAATATTCCTCAATAATCTAAGGCGAGACAAATCACGCGGCGTCGCGATTTCTTATGATGACGCTCCTGTAGACAGCCTTTGCGCGCCAGCGCTCCAGGACGCTCAAATGCATTTCTGCGACGTTGCAGCTGCGCTGGATCGTCTTACAAAGGGCGACAGGCAAGTTATATCACTCGTCGCTGTCGAGGGCCTGAAGTATGGTGAGATCGCTGCGCGCACAAATGTACCGATTGGCACTGTGCGCTCTCGACTATCGCGGGCGCGATCAAGGCTCGTCGATCTCGTTGAGAACAGACCGCCTTCGCGTCGGGCCGCATAAAAGAGGAACCCCGCCCTACTGCATCGGCCGGCTTGACGACACAGTGCGCTGCTCCACGCCCCCCTCCGATACAATATCGCTTAAAGCGTACGGACGCGGCATTATTTCCTCTAAAAGTAAGATATGAGCTACATTTCGAAAACACTCGGCCAACATGAGATCGTGATTTCAAGCGCTCATTTCCATTGGCTTTACTGGATGGGGGCATGGTTCGCCCTGCTCTCGTTAGGCCTCATTGGGATTGGGTTCCTTATTTTCTTTCACTTCTGGATTACCGCAGCAACGACAGAGATTGTGGTGACCAACCATCGTGTCGTCGTAAAAACAGGGTGGCTGCGGCGGGACACCCGCGAACTTCCTATTCGCAGCATCGAGTTGGTGACAATCCAGCAGGGATTTTGGGCGCGCATTTTCGGATACGGCCGTCTGGTTATCCATGGCAGCGGAGACGCTGATATCAAAATTCGCCCGATCGCAGATCCTTTACTGTTCCGCAAAGCTATTGAAAATGTGAGCAATCCTAACCCTGACGGGCCTATAAATGCAAAGTAGGTGGTTTCGCAAAAAATTTCAGCATCGAGGAATCCATTCGTGGGGGATCCAATCTTACCTCTACGATTCATCGTGGATCCCCCGGTTAATCGCGTCCTCCTAGACGCTGCGAACCAAGCGAATCAAAAACAAAACTATGACCGCACCGATCGTGGCGCCCAAAATGGCGCCGAGAATGCCGTTGCCGAGTATGCCGAACTGCCCAAAGAGCCAGCCGCCAACAAAGGCGCCGACAATTCCCACTACGATGTTTCCGATCAGACCAAAGCCGTATCCCTTCACAATAACGCCGGCAAGCCATCCTGCGATCCCGCCGATGAGAAGCCAAATTAGTAATCCGCTGAGTGACATTTTATAACTCCTATGAATTGTTCCAGTGAAACGCTTTCTGAACGGATTAGTTCCGTTATCCGTGGCGTCTTGATACTGCTTCGGGAACCTTGCGGCGGCGACAATGTTAATAGGAATATGAGCCAGGAGCATAGAAATGAAAAAGGCCAATAATGTTGTCCAGCAACCTGAAACGCTTTTCGGCGCTTACAAGAAAGCTATCGCCAAGCTTATGGGGGTTAAACGGCTTCAGCATGGAGCAGACTTTGCAGAAGACGCCAGCCCTAAGGATCCCTTCGTCGGCAAGCGCCAACATAACATGGGCGATTTATGGCGAGAACCAATGGACAAGTCTTCCAATGCAGAGAGCGCCACTTCGCAGCCCGACCTTTTTGACACACTACCCGAACAGGTCGCTTCAAAACAAAATTCTGCTATGCTTCTGGCCGAACTCGCCTGATATCAATTCAGGAATGCTTCCGCGCTAGAGCGCGGCGCCTATAGTAATAAAAGCGGTCGCCCTGTCATGGGCGATCGCTTTTTAGGACAAAGCATTTAGAACCTGGCCGGTCGCAGCCTAAGTTGATTTTCTTCCGCGTCGAGATGCGAAACCCAATCCAAACAAAGCCGAAATGAACAAGGGCAACGCCGCAGGGATGGGCACGGTGGAGGCTTCAAAGCTGTTCACATAAAATTCCCGGCCAGACCCGCTATTGTCAAATGAGAACCGAATAAGATCGACGCCCGCAATGACCAGCATTGTCGCTTCGGCAAAAGTATACGAAGCGAATGCCATGGGGTCATTAATTGCAATTAGAAGAGAATTGGTATCGTTGAAATTTAATGATTGGTGGTCTTTGTCAGAAAAAGAAAGGTTACTAAGATTCACCGTCTCCCCAAAGGTTACCGTAACTGCATCGCCTTCACGAATATTGTCATCTGACGGATCCAGGCATGCCGATCCGGGGCCGGAAATCAGTTCCTTGCATGCTCCCAACCCGCCAGGCCCGTTAGAAACGTCATCGAAATATGCAAAAAACAGATCATCCGTTAAAGAAGAAAACGTCACATCAAGCCCGCCGAAATTAATTGTTGTGCCGTCTGCAACGCCTCGCTCATTGCCCGCGGCTTCCGCAACAAAATCCACCAGTGTTGCATTTGCCGAAGCGCAGGATAGAAGTCCGGCGCAGATTGCTGCCGTCAGATATTTTTTCATTATAATAGCCTCCTTTATCTTACTCGTTGACTTGGATTCGATTGATTGCCTCTGCCGTTTTTGTTGTGGGTTGATGTAGGCCGATCCGCCCGAGGGGCCGGGGGGGCATAAGGGCGGATCAGCCTATTCAAAGCCGGGGACTCTGGGCTCCCCCACCCCTGGCTTTGTGTAAATTTAGTAAAGCCCAGGACTAGTGCAGCGCTTTCTCAGCGGCCGCCAATTCAGTCATGCATTCTTTTTCGTTCTTCGCTTTGTGCGCTTTTTCAGCAGCCGAATAATGCTTGAACGCTGCGTCCTTTTTGGCGCCGGCGGGCGCTTTGTCCCAGGCCGCTTTTACGGTTTTCAATTTGGTGTCGGCGTTATTTTTCGAATCCATGGGATTTCACCTTTTCAGTGTTGTGTGCGCAGATACGCACGGGGGTTTTGCCGACCATTTGGACGGCGTTAGCTAACAGGCGCGATAAAACTTCAGCTGCCGCTTCACTTATTTGTAATAAGCGTCATGCGTCGTTTTGAAGGATTGGTCCGAAAAGTCCGGCCATTTGTTCTTATCAAAACCGGGTGCGTCTTTAAGGCGCTGTTTGTCAGTATCCAAGATCATGCATTTATTTGCAGAATCGACTTTCAAGCGGTCGAACGGAACGGCGAATAGCTTTTCCCCCATCCCGAGAACGCCGCCAAAGGACAACACTGCATACTGGATATTGCCGTCCTGCGTGTCGATCATGAGATCCTCGATCTTGCCGAGATCCTCACCTTTGCTGTTTTTGACATGGTCGCCGGTGATCGTGCTTGAAGACATAAGTTTGTTGGTCATGGTATTTCCTGTAAAATAGTTCTGTCGCCTACAAAGGACGCCCCGGCTGTGTTAGCCTTGCGGGCTTGCCTTTGTGGCTATACTGAGAAAATTGCGCCTTAGAGATCTTGTTGCAAGACTCGGAAAATACTCATTCCGCCTGCCGATCGGCATTTTCAATTCCTGAAACACACGATGAGAACGCTGCAAAGAACCATGTCTTTAAATTTTTCTTTTGCACTTATGGGGCGATCCTCACAGATATCCCACTAACGCACGGCCTTTACTTTTGGAGGCGCTCAATTGCTGGTATGAGACGCCAACCTACGGGCACTATGGAACCCTTATTGCCATCGCGGGTTATTCATTCATGCACGGCCGCTGGCCGATTTAGGAGATTTCCATGCGCATATTGAGCATCATGCTGATTACCTGCTTTTTTCTGTCCGCCTGCGAGACGATTAAAGGTGTTGGAAGAGATGTCGAGGACGCCGGCGAAGCAATCGACGACTCTATTGACGACGAATAGAGCGCGAAAACGCGTCAGTTTCATTTATACGCGTATCCAATTGTTCTTGCTTTGCGGAACAACCTTCTGGCTTTTGGCCGCTTGTTCTGCCTTTCCGAAACGTCATACTGACACCATCGCGACAATTGAGGTCGCAACACGAATACACTATGGAATGCAGCGCCTTGGCGCCTCATCAGCCAGGAGCGAATGCTATGCAAAACGTATTTCAGGCTCTTTGATCGAGAGTGACGGGATCGAGGCCGCGAACCTAATTGAAAAGTCGCTTTCGAAGGACGAAATGCGGGAAAATGTGATTGGCGCAAGCGATCCGGTTAGGCAGGCCTTTATCAAGGCCCATTTTGGATGTTCGCTTTCAGGATAATGATCTGGGATTTGATGAATTATCTCTGCATTTCCACAGCGCCGTTTCGTCAATTTGAAAAATGTCAGAATCTGATGCACGCAAACCCACAGGGACCCTTGTGGTAAAGCCTGAAACTATGCGAGTTTCTGAGCTCTCCATCGCCTCGCGACCCAGTTCCTTTTTTCACCCGCTCCGGTGCGCCATCGTTCAAGGCATTGATTACGTTCCGTTTTGTAATCACTCTGTTTCACCAAAAACGAACTTTGATCGCAACAATCCCCTTACGGCCTTATAATGTCGTACATTGCGAATTGGCGTACCGTTAGCCTTGCGAAGTTCAAGAATAATAACAACGTGAAGCGGAGAAAAAACCATGGATACGATAAGTCTGGAAGATCCGATTTTCGCAACATATGCCATCGCGGCCGCGCTCATGATCCTTAAGGCGGTGAGTATGTCTTGGCTAACGGTCGTCCGTATGATGCAGGTAAAGGGCGGCTTTCGTTCGCCGGAAGATCTTAAGAAGACGCCCTTAAATCCTCAACCCAATCCGAATCAGCTCGAACCCAATGAGCGCGTCGAGCGCATTCGGCGTATTCAGATGAACGATTTGGAAAACCTGCCGTTTTTCCTCGTCGCTGGCTTTCTCTACGTGCTCACCGGACCTCCGCTCTTGCTTGCACAATGGTTGTTCTACGGTTACGTAGCGTCGCGATTACTGCACTTCGCAGCTTATTTCACCGGACAGGTTCACGAAGTCCGGGCAACCCTATGGACGGTAGGGTCAGTCATCCTCATCTTCATGGCTATCAAAATCTTCATCGTCGCTATTAGCTAACGGGCTGCTTTAGAAGCCTTTTCTGAATCGCGTTCGCACGACACGCCAGTTCCGGGTTTCACCTGCGTCGGCGCGCCAATACGCTGCTAGCTTAGCGAGACAGTTCTTTAGCATTCGCTGTTGCACTTCGGCTTTTGGAAAACACCCAGGCAACGGCCAGCCCTGACAGTATGCCGGGCATTCCTTCATAAACATCGTTGTGCAGGCCGAAATAACGCCATAGGAGCGCCACAGAGATGCCAATGACAAGGGCGGCGATGGCGCCGGCTTCCGGAATATGGCGGCGCATTGCGTAGATGATGAGGAGCGGCGCGAATGCAGACGCAAGCGTCGACCAGGCGAGAATGACAAGGCTGAAAACGCTGCGCGTTTCAGTGATGGCGATAAGGAGCGCCAGCACCGTCACGAGCGCCGTCGCCATTTTAAGTTTCCAGGTCTTTTCCTGCCGTTCGGGCATCAGGTCATGCGTGATCGCGGCGGAACAACTCAAGACGAGAGAATCGGCGGTCGACATGGTCGCAGCGAAAATACCGGCGAGGATCATGCCGACAAATACGTCGGGTAACAATTCGCGCGCCATTGTCGGCAGGGCGAGTTCAGGATCAAGATCACCGAGCTCAGGCAGGTAAATGCGCGACAGCATGCCAACGCTAGTCGCCAGCACGTAAAACAGCGTAAAATAGCCGTAATACCACATGCGCGTGCGCACCATGTTGTCCGGACTGTCTAACGACATAAAGCGCACCATGACATGCGGCTGCCCGATGACGGAAAGGCCGGCGAACATCCAGCCAATCACGAACAACGCCATGCCGGACAGGCCGGGCAAGACAAGG
>DGNI01000168.1:20739-25035 GCA_002388885.1 Parvularculaceae bacterium UBA4496
CCGAGCCCCATGACGCCGACAACGAACAGCACCGACATTGCCGCCAACATGACGAAAGACTGAATGGCGTCGGTCCAGATCGATGCGCGGATCCCTCCGGCTGCGCTGTAGGCAAGGATCATGGCGGCGACGACGACTGCGCCCGTTTTCGGGTTCCAGTCGAGCACGCCCTGCAGCGCCTTGCCGCCGGCGCTGATCTGAGCCGCCGCATACGCGCCGAGAAAAACGACCATGATGATCGCGGCAATGCGCCGCCAAACGATGAATTCCTGATCTTCCCACCATCGCGCCAGCACGGCCGCGAAAGACGCTTCATGGGTTCGCTCCGTCGCTTCACGCAGTTTGCGGTGAATAAACAGCGAGGCGACGAAATCGCCCAGTATCCAGCCAAACATCAACCAGAACGCGGCAAGCCCGGTCGCATAGGTGAAACCGATGACGCCTATGAACATATAACCGGAATTATTGGTTGCTACCGCGGAGAGCGCCGCCAACCAGGGCGGAACTTCGCTACCGGCAAGATAATAATCGGTGCGGGATTTTTTGGCGCGAAAGGCGGAAGCCAGCCCAACGCCGAGAAACAGAGCTAGAAACCCGAGAAAACTGGCGACGATCATCGGCGTTCCTTTTTCTGCTTACGCTTTTTGGTCAGTTTTGATTGAAAAATTTCGCCGAATGCAAGAATCTAATGAATGGTTTGCGTGTTTTCCCGCATGTCCTTGATTTCAACATTTTCAAGATCCAACGAGATACCGGCGTTCATGGGTTCGGCAAGTTGCAGCAATTTGCTCTTGTCATCCTCATCCCACATGGCGAAGGCCAGCAAATGAGCTGTCTTGGCCCCCTCTTCAGCGCGCATGAAAACGAACAGACCATCTTCATTCATGAAATACGTGTGACTGCCGAACGCTTCTTCCAATTTTTCAACGGCCGAATTATCTGTCTTCACCGCCATCAGGTCTGTCTTTTTCTCGACAGTTTTAATCTGCGCATCTGTCAGTTGCATGGATGCCTCCATTCGCTTGATTGATCAGCAAAAATTGCGTTCATACGGGCGGCCGCAAAACCAGGCCCGCATCCTCACGCCGCTTTGCGGCTTTCTTCACGTTCGTCAAACTCCTCGACCAGCGCCTTATGAAGCGCGGCGACGCCTTTATCGTAGTCGCTTTCGTCAATTACAAACTGCACGTCCACATGCCGCATTGGCTGTTGCATGCCGAGAAGCTCTATGCCGTTGTCCGCCAGAGCGGAAACTGCTGTTGACGTCAGGCCAGAGCGATTGAGATCGCTGCCGATCACCGAAAGGACTGCGACCTTGCGAACTGCAATCGATGCTGACGGAAATTTGTCCTCAAGGTCCGAACTTACCCTGCGCGCCGCCTTCAATGACCCATATAGATAATGCGTAATCGTGTTGGCGTTCGATGATTTCGAAACGATCGAAACACGGTGGCGTTCAAGCGCCGAAAGGATCGCTGCATCGTACCCTTTGACGCCGACCATATCCTGCTCAAAGAATTCAAGTGCAAGAACGCTTTTCCGTCCGGTGATAATTTCTGCACCTGGAATATCCGACTTGTAATCGCCGCTGATCACAGTGCCTGAGTCGTCTGGGTCGAACGTGTTCTTCACGCGCAAGGGAATATTCGCCTGACGCAAACCTTTCGCCGCGCGGGGGTGGATGGCTTCCATACCCATATTCGAAAGCTGGTCCGCAACGTCATAGTTGGTCCGGCCGATCTTTCGCACGTTTTCTTCGCCCACAAGCTTCGGGTCGGCGCTTGAAAGGTGAAATTCCTTGTGAATGATGGCTTCGGTAGCGTTGGTAAGCACTGCAGCACGTGAGAAAGTCGCTTCCGTATAACCGCGCCCGTAAATCTGCATCATGCCTTCCCGGCAATGGGCGTAACCGGTAAGGATCGGCAGTTCCTTTTCAAGGTCGACCTGCTCCAGCGCATTCATAATACGCTCATCAAGCGTCGGCGCTTCATCTGCGCGCCATCCAGTCAAATCAATGAAGGATGCGTTGATGCCGTGCTGTCGCAAAAGCAGCGAAGTGTTATGCGCGCTATGCGCCTCGCCGAGCGCGGACAACATTTCACGAACTGTCGACAAATGATCGTCCACGCGAAAATGACCGAATGAGCAAAGGCGCTGAATGTCGAGAAGACAACTTCTGACGCCTTCTATGCGTTCCCTGACAAAATTGTCCGCCGCTGTCTGGTCGGCGTGATCGTCAAAAATATCCGCATTGATTTCGCGCATTTTGGCGCCGACGGATGTCAACGCATCGCCCCAAGTCCAGTCGGATTCTGCGCTAGAAAAAAGCGAGAAGACACCCGGCTCGCCGGTCTTTTTATCTTCGATCAGTTTATTGGTGACGCCCGAATAAGCGGAAACCACGAAAATCCTGTTATAAAAACCGCGGTCCTTATCCTCGCGCAGAAACACATTTTTCAAGATCGCATCCGTATCCGCGATTGACGTGCCGCCAATTTTTTCGACGGTGTGAATGCTTTGTTTCTTTTTAGTCATAGTGCCTCTCACGCGACGTTTGAAAAATTGTCGCTGACTGAATACTGCTTTGACGCGCCGCCTCGGGCAGCGACAAAATCCGGGCGCGGAGCCAGTCCGTTAAACGGCGCAGTCAACCTGTTGGAAACAGCATTGAAAACAAAAAATGCATTGGATCGAGAGTATGGCGTAATATTTGAATTCGACCCATGCAAAGTGTTGCAATCAAAAATCACAACCGATCCTGCAGGCCCCGTAGGCGTCGCGATGCCTTGCTCGGCCACAAGACCGTCTACGATTTTTTCATCGGGAACACCGAACTCCTGTTTTTTGAGCGACTGTTTGTAGTGCTCGTCCGGCGTTTCGCCAACGCATGCAATGAATTCCCGATGCGAACCAGGTACGAACATGGTCGGCCCGTTAAGAGTCGTATTCTCGCTTAGCAGGACCGACATGGAAACGGCGCGCATACGGGGCATTCCGTCTTCTACGTGCCAGGTTTCAAAGTCTGAATGCCAATAAAAGTCCTCGCCGCGAAAGCCCGGTTTATAATTCAGGCGCGACTGATGGATATAGACGTCATCATCGAGAAAAAACCGGGCGATGTCCGCAAGTCTGGCGTCGGCTGCAATCCGTTCGAAAACAGCGCTTTGTTCGTGAATTTTAAAAACAGACCGCACAGCACTGGACTTTGGCTCCGTGATGACCGTGTCGAAATCAATCTCGGGCGGCGCCGACTGCAGCCGCCGCGCCTCCTGTTGCAATGTGGCGACTTCGTGACCTGAAAAAACGTCCTTGATAAGAAGGAAGCCGTCGCGCTCGAACGCTTCAGTCTGCGCTTTGGAAATTGGCGCAGCAGCGTTCCAGCGGCTGTGAACCACTTCATCAACACGCGGCAAAACTTCCGGCGTGTTTTTTATACGTGAAGGATACAAGTCCTCAGCCAATGACATAACAACTACCGTCAACTCGCTTCCTTGATCAATGGATAGGCGCCGTCCGCGTTATGCACTTCCTTGCCTGTAACTGGAGGCGAAAAAACGCATGCCATCACCATTTCTTCCTTGGCCCGAAGAATATGCTTGTCATGCTTGTCGAGCGCATAAACAACGCCAGGCGTAATCGAATGAGTAACGCCCTCGTCCAGATCTTCGATACTGCCCTCGCCGGAAATGCAGTACACGGACTCAAGATGGTTCTGATAATGCATCTTCAATTCCGCGCCTTTGTGGATTGTCGTTATGTGAAACGAAAACCCCATGCCGTCGTCCTTCAAGAGCAGGCGGACACTCGTCCACCCATCGGATTCAACACGCCGGCCGGTTTTCTTCTCTTTGTTGTAATCCCGCAAAATCATCGTGATTCCCTCTTACGCCGCCGCCTTGTCCAAATCTTTCGCCACAACGCGAACGGCAGCGGCCAGAATGTCGAGCCCTTTTTCAAGCTCAGCGTTCGTGATTGTCAGCGGCGTCAGGCATTTGACGATCTCGTCATTGGCGCCGCTGGTTTCGATCACGAGGCCACGCGAAAACGCTTCCTGTACGATCGCGCCGGCGACGGCGCCCGATTTCATATCGAGCCCTAACATCATGCCGCGCCCTTTGATGCGGGCGACCAAACCGCCATGCTCTTCTCCAATCGCCGCAAGTCGGCTTTTCAGGATTTCGGCTTTTTCGGCGATCTCTTTTTCAAACGCATCCTCGCGCCAGAAGGTTTCCAGCGCCACTTTCGCCGTCACGAAGGCGTGGCAGTTGCCGCGAAACGTGCCGTTGTGCTCGCCCG
>DGNI01000201.1 GCA_002388885.1 Parvularculaceae bacterium UBA4496
ATCGGCGGCACGGTCGGCGACATCGAGGCGCTCCCGTTTTTTGAGGCAATCCGCCAGCTCGGCAACGAACTGCCGCGCGGCGATGCTGTTTATGTTCACCTGACGCTGATGCCGTTCATTCCTTCAGCGGGCGAACTCAAAACCAAGCCGACGCAGCACTCCGTGCGCGAACTTCGCGCCATCGGCATCCAGCCCGACGTCTTGCTTGTGCGCGCTGACCGGGAAATTCCGTCAAGCGAACGCAAGAAGATCGCGCTGTTCTGTAACGTGCGCCCGTCCGCGGTGGTGCAGGCGCTTGACTGCCGCACCATCTACGAGGTGCCGCTGACCTATCACAAGGAAGGGTTTGACAGCGAAGTGCTCGACGCCTTCGGCGTTAAAAATCCGCCCGAACCCAAACTCGACGGCTGGCAAAACATCGTTCACCGCGTAACCCAACCCGATGGCGAAGTGACCATCGCGGTGGTCGGCAAATACACGGTGCTTAAAGATGCCTACAAATCGCTCATCGAAGCCATCGCCCATGGCGGCATCGCCAATAATGTCAGGGTCAATATTGACTGGATTGAATCCGACGTCTTCGAAAAGGAAGAAGACGCGATCTCCGCACTTGAAGGCGTGCATGGTATTCTCGTGCCGGGCGGGTTCGGCGAGCGCGGCGCGGAAGGAAAGATCAAGGCGGCCCAATTCGCGCGCGAGAAAGAAATCCCCTATTTCGGCATCTGCTTCGGCATGCAGATGGCGATCATCGAAGCGGCGCGAAATCTGCTGGGCGAGTGCGATGCAAGCTCTTCGGAGTTTTCGCGCGGCGGCAAATCCATTGTTGGCCTGATGACCGAATGGGTGCGCGGCAATCGGACGGAGAAACGCAGCGCGGATAGCGACCTTGGCGGCACCATGCGTCTCGGCGCCTATCCTGCGCGCCTCAAATCCGGCAGCCGCGTTGCGGAAATCTATGGCGCCGAAGAAATCTCCGAACGACACCGTCACCGTTTCGAGGTGGACATGGCCTGGGCGCAGCGTCTCGGCGAACACGGCGTCGTCTTTTCCGGCACGTCTCCTGACGGCGAATTGCCTGAGATTATGGAAATTCCGGAACACCCGTGGTTCATCGGTGTACAGTATCACCCTGAACTGAAATCACGGCCATTCGAACCGCATCCGCTGTTTGCGTCCTTTGTTGATGCTGCGGTGAAGCGCTCGCGATTAGTCTGACGTTTCCAGCTTAGACATTCGCAGGTTTTTCTTCAGCCTGATCATCTCTTGCGTAAACCGTTCAGGTTCCTCAAAAAAAGGAAAGTGCGCTGACTCTTCAAAAATAATCAATTCTTTATACGGAGCTTCAATTACCTCATAATATTCTTCGGCAAGCTGAACGGACGTCGTCATGTCGTGCTTGCCCATCATCATAATCACCGGCGTCGCAAAAACGGTTTCTTCCTCGATGAGCGCGACCTCGCCCTCATCATATTGCATGTGCCGCGATGAAAATGATGAACCCTTCTGAACTTTCAGGGCGTCAAACAGGGAATATTCCGGCGCGAGCAGGCCGCTGATCAACAGCGGCGTAAAAGAATCCGCCTTGTAAAGTTCGCTGTGGGTTTTAAACAGCAAACTCTCGCGGTTCGCCGATGTGATTTCGGTATCCTCGGGCAAACCAATGATGCGAACTGTGAGCGCAAGAACGCATCCTGTGTTTCACGGAGCCGGTCGGAACCGGTCACCTGTCCCATTGTCACAAGCGCCTCGACCAGTTCAGGCCGCCGCCTTGCCAACAGCACGCCGAGATAGCTGCCGTGGGAGTGTCCCGCGACCCACACCTTTGCGGCGCCAAGCTCCGCATTGACGTACTCAATGACAACTTCTGCATCATCCAGCAGCTGGCTGATCTTGAGCATCGATGGATCGATGCCATCTCGATAGGATTTCCCTGACGCCCTCTGGTCCCAGTGCACGACAACGAACTCTTTTTCGAGCTCCCGCTGAAAGTCATGCGCAAGGAACATTGCCGGCATGCCCGGACCGCCATGCAGAAACAAAAGTACGGGCGCTTTCCGGTCATGTCCTCTCAAAAGGACGAACTGTCGGTCTCCATTCACGTCTATTGCAGTTAATTTTGCGATTGAATGTGACTTGAGGATCGGCGGCGTGTAGGAAATGCTGGCAAACACGGCAAGCATGATTGCAATGGCCGTCAAGCTGAAAAAAATAAATTTAAAAATACGCATGTAATCGATTTCCAGCCGGTTAGAGCCATATTCACAATACGGACAAAGTATTGCATTTTAGGTAAGACGACAAAAGGAAAGAATTCTGCACGTGTATAACTCAATTCTCGTCACCGGCGCATCGAGCGGCATCGGCGAAGCGACCGCTATTCACCTCGCCCATCAGGGCTTTCGTGTCTTTGCGTCCGCGCGGCGCACGGAAAAACTGAAAGAAATATCCGGCCTCGGCGGCGGGCGGATTACGCCGGTTCAGATGGACGTCACTGACGAAAATTCAATAAACGCCGCGCTTGAGAAAATCGCAGGCGAAGGCGTGAAGCTTTACGGCCTTGTCAATAACGCCGGCGCATCGGCCATGGGTCCGTTCGAGAAACTTTCCCTGCCGGAATGGCGCAGCGTTTTCGAAACGAATGTTTTCGGCCTCGTTGCGGTGACACAGGCCGTGCTGCCGCAAATGCGCAAGGCGGGCCGCGGACGGATCATCAACATCGGATCGTTAGCGGGTCGCATCGCCTCACCCTTTCAAAGCGCTTATGCGAGCACCAAGCATGCCGTTGAAGGGCTTTCGGATTCACTGCGCCGCGAGCTTGCGCCTCATGGGATCAAGGTTTCCGTGGTCCGACCCGGCGCGATAAACACGCCCTTCGGCCAGCACGAGCAGGAAATGCTGGCGCAATTTGAAGACGACTACGATTATGGTGAGCAGGTGAAGATATTCAAAGCCTGGTTCGACCGGCAGCATCCGACCGGGCCGCCGCCTATTGTCGTCGCCGAAGCAGTGCATGAAGCGCTCACCGCCGAGCGCCCGCACTCGCGATACACGGCGCCGAAAGACATGACTTACGCGGTTGCGCTTCGTAACTTCCTTCCGTCGGGCCTTACAGACCGAATTCTCGAACGTGTGAATGGCCTCGAGAGCACCAGGAAGAAAAAGGACTAGTCCTCGTAAACTTCCGCCGCATCCGCTTCAAAGGCGGCAGCGAGCGATACGAAGCGGCGGCGCGGCGTCTCCCCCATCAGCGCTTCCCGGTCAGACGGCGCAACGAACGCGATTTCATTGCCGCGCTTTTCGAGCCGGCAACCCTCAAGCGCGCTCGGCGTCTTTGGCGCGATCGCGGCGATGAAACGAAGCGCCAACCCAAACTGTGTCGCTTGTAATTGCGCCTCCCATGGCAGAAGCGCCATGGCCAGCTCGTCAGGCGGCGGTGCGGAACGCCCCTGATGCCGCCTGAACAAGGCAAGCGCTGTCCACAATCGCTCGGCGTGACTGACGCCCACGAATGGCGCGCGCAACGCCGTATCGAACGCGTGTCTCCCGCGCAGGTCAGGATGAAAATAGGCGCCGATATCGCTCAACAAGCACGCGCCATAGCGCAGCCTGTCGTCAGCGCCTGCGCCGCCGGCGAAAAGCGGCTCAATCACCTTGAACGCCGCTTCACCAAATGCCGGGTCCGGCGCCAGGCGGTTCGCGTAAAACCGGCACGCCTCGATAAACGGATCGAGCGCCCGTTCCTTTTTTGAAAGCTGCCGGTAGAGCAGCCCCTCGCGCACGCCGCCGGCGGATATGATGATCCTCTTCGCTTTTACGCGCGTGACTACTGTGCGCAGCACTGTGGACGCCAGCGGCAGCGTGTCGATGCGGCGACGGGGAATACCAGGTATTTCTTCTAAAGACCGGCGGCTCTGCCGCGATATGAGATCGCAGACCTCAAGCGTCTGCGCACTTGTCATTTCGTAGTGATGCAACACCGAAAGCGGATAGCTTCTCAGGCCCATATGAATTCGCGCGATTGCACGCCATGCGCCGCCTACGGAATATAATGTATCGATATTTTTGGGCTTCAGAAATTTTACGCTGTCGATATGATCTTCAATATGCTTCGTAATGGCGGCAGGCTCGGCGTTCAACCGCATCAGGTTGAACGGCCCTATGGGCAAGCTGATGCTTTCCTTGATGTCGCCCTTGTCGAGCATGGCCAGTTCAAGACTGCCGCCGCCCATATCGCCAACAAGGCCAGTCGCCTGCGGCTCCACAGCGACGACGCCGTAGGCGGCAAGAGTTCCTTCCTCTTCGCCGGATACGACGGTAACATCAAAGCCTAGCGCCTTCGCCGCTTCGACGAATTTTTTACCGTCTTTCGCTTCGCGCACGGCCGCGGTCGCAATAACGATCACGGGCGGGCGGCCAAGATCGTCAAGGACATGGCGAAAGCGCGCCAGAGTCGCCAGCGCATCCGTAACGGCGGCGGGGTTTAACCCCCCCGCTTCCGTCATGTCGCGGCCAAGTCCGCAGAGCGCTTTTTCGTTACAAATCGGAATCGGCGCGCGCGGCGGGCCATCGTAGACAACGAGACGGACGGAATTCGATCCGATATCGACTACGGCGCGGCGGCCCAAGTCAGTGCGCCGTGACACACTCGCTTTTTTCACATTCTTAGCTGATTTTCCGTCCGAACCCATCAGCGGCGCCTGTCCGTGTTTCTTTTCGCCGTTGTTGCGAGTTTTCAGCATTTCGCGATTCGGCGCGATGGTTGCTTATTTCTTGCGCTTTATCTCTTTCGGCGCGTTATATTCAAGCGCGGCGCCGCGGCCTGAAAGCGACGGATTCGTCATCATGTAGGTATGCAGGTTGAAAGTCTCGCCCTCGGGCGACGCCGATTGCCGCGCATAGGTTCCATCGGGGCGCAGATACCAACTCTGAGCTTCATCATTGAGGTTTCCGACCATGATGTAGTCGAGAATTTGCTGGTGGACGGTCGGGTTCTCGACCGGACAGAACACTTCAACCCGGCGGTTGAGATTTCTCGGCATCAAATCTGCGGAAGCAACGAACACCTTTGCCTGACTGTTCGGCAATGACGCCCCGGCGCCGAAACAGTAAATGCGGGCGTGCTCGAGATAGCGTCCGATAATGCTTTTAACGCGGATATTTTCGGACAGCCCTGGCACGCCGGGGCGAAGGCAGCATATGCCGCGAACGATCAGGTCTATCTGAACGCCTGCGGCGGACGCCTCATAAAGCTTGTCGATGATTGCGGAGTCCACAAGCGCGTTCATCTTCGCCCAGATGGCGGCGGGCTTACCCTTTTTGGCGTTGCGGATTTCCTTGTCGATCAACTTGGCTATGTATTCGCGCGCGTTAAGCGGCGCCACCGCGAATTTTTCGAACGCCGCCGGGGCGGCGTAACCGGTGATGTAGTTAAAGACTTTCGCCGCATCGCGGCCGATCGCAGGATCACAGGTGAAGAGCGAGAGATCCGTATAAATTTTTGCCGTAATCGGATGGTAGTTGCCAGTGCCCACATGCACATAGGTGCGGGCGCCGTCCGCTTCCTGCCGCACTACCAACGACAGTTTTGCATGTGTTTTATATTCGAGAAATCCGTAAACGACATTGACGCCCGCACGCTCAAGCGCCCTCGCCCAGCGAATGTTCGCCTCTTCGTCAAAGCGGGCTTTCAGTTCTACGAGCGCCGTCACGTTCTTGCCGGCTTCTGCGGCCTCGATCAGCGCCTCGACAATGGGCGATTGTTTCGATGTCCGGTAAAGCGTTTGCTTAATGGCGACGACTTTCGGGTCAGCGGCGGCCTGCTTCAGGAACTGCACGACCACATCGAACGACTCGTAAGGGTGATGAACGAGTATATCCTTGGCGCGGATCGCAGAAAAACAATCGCCGCCATGCTCACGTATGCGCTCGGGGAAACGCGGCTCAAACGGCTCGAACTGAAGGTCGGGCCTGTCGGCGGGAATGAGCTCATTCGTCTGTGCAAGCCCCAGAATACCGTCGACGCAGATAACATCCTGCGAAGTCGCCTGGAGGCTTTCCCGGATCATGTCGCGCAAGTGGTCAGGCGTGCTCGCGTCGATCTTCACCCTGATGACGTCACCGCGGCGGCGGCGCTTCAGCATGGTTTCGAAGACGCGCACCAGATCTTCGGCTTCTTCCTCGATTTCCACGTCGGAATCGCGCAGCACCCGGAAGGCTCCGTGAGACATGACTTCAAAACCGGGAAATACGTGATGAATAAATCGCGCGAGTACTTTTTCGAGCGCGATGAACCTGACTGGCGCCCGCACGTCCCCAGACGAAGGCGCGTCCGGCAGGCGGATAAACCGGCCGATCTTCACCGGCACAGGCAGCAATGCTTCAAGCGGCTGCCCGTCGCCGCGCTTCATTTCGAAACACAGAACGAAACCCATATTCGGCACAAACGGAAACGGATGCGCCGGATCGAGCGCCAGCGGCGTCAGGATCGGAAAAATATTTAACTGGAATTCCGCCTCGAGCCAGGCGAGATCGTCGCTCGTTAATTCTTCATCTTCCAGCACGAGAACGCCGGCGTCGCGCATCAACGGTTTCAGCTCACGCCAGCATCGTTGTTGCTCATCCATCAATGCGCTCGCGCGCTCGGAAATCAGATTGAGCTGTTCCTGAGGCGATAACCCTTCCTGACTGATGGCGGAGACGCCCTCACGCAACTGGCCGCGCAGTCCTGCGACGCGCACCATAAAAAATTCATCGAGATTGCTTGCGGAAATCGAAAGGAAACGAAGCCGCTCCAGCAATGGATGCCGTTCGTTCAGAGCTTCTTCCAGAACTCTGCCGTTGAAGGCGAGCCAGGACAGTTCACGGTTGATGAAACGGTTCGGCGTCGTCAGCGCGGCCGCCGCAGTCGTCAAATCCTGTCTTGTTCCATCATCCGCGGCCACAGGGTCTTTTCCTTCGTAAAGCATGGGACTAGCCCCTTTACTTATGCTCCGGGATCACCTTCGGAAAGGTTAGCAAGGATATTTTGAACGAAAGGCGTCGTGATTTTGCGCTTTTCTTCAAGGGCCAGCCGATCCGCAAGCGCCACAAAACCGTGGGCCGCGGCGAATGTGCGCGGCAGGCGGGGCGCTGCATATTCGACGACCGCCGGGCTTACGGAAAGCTGGCGGTCCCGAAACCCCTTCGCAATAACGCCGCGAATGAGCATCTCGTCGGGATCGGCCAGAACCGCGCGCGTCGCCGCTTCCAGACGGGTCTTCAGATCTTTTAACCCGAGCGACCATTCCGAAGGATGCCCGGCGCCGGCAAGCAGGAGCCGGCATCCATCGNNTCGCGCCTTCCATGGCTGAAATAAATTCACGCGGGTCCGCTGACGGCATGTCGTCAATGATTAGAAAATCTTCGTTTCCGGTACCCGCATCGAATTGTTCAGCCGGAACGGACTTGAACTTTTCATTCTCTAAAAGCGCATGCGCAAAATGCGACTTGCCGGCGCCGGGCGGTCCGCAGACAACCAGCGCCGGTTCTTCCGAGGCAAGCCATGTTTCGCCGGCGCGCCATGCGGCATTGTTGGAATCCGAATGCATATACGAGCTGCGGTCATAGCGCGGCGGCGCATCTGGCAAGTCAAGCGAGAGTTGTCGCGCAGTGAAAACGGATGTCGGCATGAAATTAGCGGGTCGCGTATGCTGCGCTTAAATTATAGCGACAACAGTTCAATAACGCACCGGATCGTTTTCCGTTTCTTCATATGCAGCAGGCTGCACTGGCGACCCACTATCGAGTTCGCCAAAACGCCCGCGCCTGTTGCGCCGGCGGTCATTGCCGCGCACCTGCCCCGCCGTCGATGGCGTCGCCACCAGCCAACGTTCGCCGTCTTCAGTCCATAGCGCCAGCCCCTGGGCCTCCATGGCGACAACCAACTTGTCCGGGTCGCCATAAGCGCGGATTAGCATTTCGGCGCCTTGACGCGAGAGCGAGCGCACCTGAACGGATCCGACCAGCGGCGTTGAAATCAGCGCAGAGCGGATTTTCGCCCACTCACTCAGCGACCGGAAATAGGCGCTCGCCTCAAGCAGCGCTGCTTCGGTATGATCGATCAGCGTGCGTTCTTTCCATGGTTTTGCGTGCTTGGCGATAACCACTTCGATCGCTTCTTCAGCAAGCGTCGGGAAATTGCCTGCCGGACGGTTGAACAGGGATTCCGCCAACACCTCGCCAACCCTAGCGCTTGTGTAGCCGTTGCCATCCGGCCCCTGCTGCACGGCCGTCAGCCCTTCATAGGAACTTTCCGGCGCATCGATGACGCTAATTTCGTTCGGCGCGATGTCACCGGATTCGCGAAAGCCGTTAATCAGCCGAACGCGCAGACGGTGTTCGTCATTCACCTGCCGCAAGAGGGCGTGAGCGATAATGATCTGACTGACGGAGTAACGGTCCGCAAGCGTCCGCAGGGCTTCTTCATTGATGTTGAGCGCCTGTTGCGCAGTAATCGTCGCCGCATCTTCGAGATCGCCGAGCGGCGCCGACATGGGCGTCAGCTCGTTGTCATAGGGACGAACCTTCCACGCCGCCATCCACGGGTTGTTCTCTTCCCAGAGATAAAGTCCGTTCGCCGTTTCGAGCACAGGCAGCACCAGCGCTGTACGCGTTTGCGCTTCGGAATAAGGAATTTGCGCATCGCGCAGCAATCGGCGGATCGCAGCGGGTTTGAAACGGTACGTGATGAAAGCGCGATAGGTCCGGGCCGAGCTTTTTTCGTTGTAGACTTCGAAGCCAGCCTCAAGCGCTTCGAGCGCGTCATCATCAAGCGTCAGCACCGGCTGATCGCGATAGGCGTAAGGATCGAAAACTTCCGATTCCTGATCCCGCGGTCCTAGCGGGCTGACGCCATCGAGCACGTCACCATCTTCCGGCTCCGGCATATCTGTGATCATTGCTTCGACGCGGGGCAAATACGGCCAGTCTTCTTCCACGGTCAGGCGCTTCAACAAGATATCGAGCGCACGTCGACGGCCGCGCCGCTGGGCGATAATTTTCGCCGCGGTGGCGTTATCGGCCTGCGCCTGAACGGTCACGCGCGGGACAACAAAAACATCCTCGCCCGCAGCCAAAGCCGCACCGGCACTGGCGCAAAACGCCACAATCATCAGAAAAACTGGCCGCATCAAACGCATTCAAAACTCCGATTTCCGGCTTTGCTCGACTATAGCCGCCGATTGGGGCGTTTTATAGCCGCCATCGGCAATGGAAACGACCCCTGACAAGCCCCGCATGGGCCTGCTTCGGCTAAACTTTACGATATTTCAGTTTAACGCGGCGATGCTTGACGCCGGGATGACACCCTGCCCATAAAATCCGTCTCAAATTTGACGAATCAATAGTGGAGTAACCCATGGGAAAAAGGCTCTCGATCCAGTTAATAACTGGAATCGCAAGCTTTTCCGCAGCCCTTTCCTCAATGTCCCTGGCCCAGGACGGCGCGCCGACGACGCTGGCGCCGTTCGCCACCCCGCAGAGTATCGAGGAAAGGCGGATCGCTGACTTGGATGCGACGCTGGAGATCGTCATGGAAACCGGCGATTTTGTCGGCCTCGCCGTAGCTGTGGTGCAGGGCGGCGAAACCAAATTCCTGAAAACCTACGGCCGCGCCAGCGTTGACGAAGGTGCGCCGATAACGCCCGATACGCTGTTTCGGATCGCGTCCCTTTCAAAGGGATTTGCCTCAAGCCTCGTCGGCCTCGCTGTCGATGACGGATTGTTGTCGCTCGATGCGCGCGCAGCGGATTTCGCCCCGGCCCTCGCGCTGCCGAACGGCGCAGAAAAATCGCTCACGCTGGAACAATTGTTAAGCCATCGCACTGGCCTGCCGCCGAATGCTTATGACAATCTGCTTGAGGCAGGCATCGCGCCTGAAGCGATCCTGCCAAGATACCGTGAGGTCAAACCGATTTGCCCGGCGGGCCAATGCTACGCCTATCAGAACATCACCTATGACATTGCCGGTCGCGCGGCGGCGAATGCATTTGGCGCGCCCTATGCCGATCTCGTGACGACGCGCCTGTTTACCCCGCTCGGCATGGAAACCGCTTCTTTTGGCGCAACCGCGCTGACGACAAGCGCTGATTGGGCGCGGCCTCATTCGCGCAAACGGAACCGGGGCAAATCCGCGCCGCCCAATCCCTGGCATGTGGTCGACGTGAAGCTACCCTATTATGCGACCCCGGCCGCTGGCGGGGTCAACGCCAGCATTCGCGACATGGCGCAATGGCTGAAGGCGCAACTGGGCGGAGCGCCCGAAGTTTTGTCGCCGAGAGTACTCGACGCCATCCACTCGCCATATGTGAATACGCCGTCGGAATCCCGGCGAATGCGTTCCGTCATGCCGAATTTGCGCGCGTCGCAATATGGGCTCGGCTGGCGCATCTATGATTACGCCGGAACCCGCGTCATCGCCCATGGCGGTTCCGTCGATGGTTACGGCGCACAGATAATTTTTATCCCTGAGCTGGATACCGGGCTGGTGGTGCTTTCCAATACCCGAACACGGCGGCTCTGGAGCATCGCGCCGATGTTTCTCGATCAGACGCTCGGCATGCCCCAAAAGGACTGGCTTGCGCTCGACGACGACGCGATGACGACGGCGGGATCACGCTAGCCCTCGTCAATCTTGCTACTCGCTTCAACCGCGCTTAGGACAGCGCCAGCTTGAGGGTTGATGCATGAGCGAAGCATACAAAAAGGCGGGCGTGGACATCGACGCCGGCGACCGGCTGGTCAAAGCCATCGGGCCGCTGGCGAAGGCTACCGCTCGCCCCGGCGCGGATGCGGCGCTTGGCGGCTTCGGCGGCCTTTTTGACCTAAAGGCCGCAGGTTTTACCGATCCGATTCTGGTTTCCGGCACGGACGGCGTCGGCACGAAACTCAAAATCGCGTTTGAGACGGGCCTGCACAACACCATCGGCATCGACCTCGTCGCCATGTGCGTGAACGACGTCCTCGCGCAAGGCGCCGAGCCGCTATTCTTTCTCGATTATTTTGCCACCGGCAAACTTGAGGAGAAAACAGCCGCAAGCGTTGTCGCCGGGATCGCCGAGGGCTGCCGCCTCGCCGGCTGCGCGCTGATCGGCGGCGAGACGGCCGAAATGCCGGGCATGTATGGACCCGGCGAATACGATCTTGCGGGCTTTTGCGTCGGCGCGGCGGAACGCGGCAATCTTTTGCCGCGTGACGTGTCGGCTGGCGACGTGATGATCAGCATTGCATCGTCCGGCGCGCATTCCAATGGCTATTCCCTGATCCGTAAAATCGCTGCCGACGCCAGCGCAAGCTACCACGCGCCCGCGCCGTTCGACAGTTCCATAACTCTTGGCGAAGCCTTGATCGCGCCGACGCGGATTTATGTGAAATCGGTTCTTCCCTTGCTTGCAGACGAAAACGTGAAAGCCTTCGCTCACATTACCGGCGGCGGGCTCACCGATAATGTGCCGCGGGTTTTGAGCAAGTCGCAATCTGCGCGCTTCGATGAGGACGCCCTCGATCTGCCGCCGCTATTTGCATGGCTTCGCGATGCGGGCGGGCTGAGCACCGCAGAAATGCGCCGCACCTTCAACTGCGGTATCGGCGGCGTTGTCGTTTGCGCGCCTGAAAGCGCCGATAAAACACTCGCAGCATTAAAAGCATCCGGCGAAGACGCGCGGATCATCGGCGACATCGCGGAGGCGGAATAATGCCGAAGGCGCGCATCGCCGTTCTCATATCCGGCCGCGGCAGCAATCTGCAAGCGCTGATCGACGCCGCCTCGGACCCTGACTATCCCGGCGAAATTGTGCTGGTCATTTCAAACCGGCCGAAAGCGCAAGGACTGGAGCGCGCCTCGAAAGCCGGCATCGCTCAGGAAACCATCGACCACAAGGACTTTGAAAGCCGCGAAGATTTCGAAGCGGCGGTGAATGACGCGTTAAAGATCGCCAAGGTCGAATATGTCTGCCTGGCCGGTTTCATGCGCCGTCTCACCGACGGTTTCGCTAGCGACTGGCGCGGGCGGTTGATCAACATCCATCCATCATTGTTACCGGCATTCAAAGGGCTTCACGTACACGAACGAATGATTGAGTCCGGCGTCAAGCTCTCGGGATGCACGGTGCATTTCGTATCGTCGGAAGTCGATGCCGGGCCGATTATCGGACAGGCGGCTGTGCCCGTATTGCCGGGCGACAACGAGGAAAAACTCGCGGCGCGCATCCTGGAGCAGGAACACAAGCTATATCCAGCATGTCTCAAACTGCTGATAGAAGGAAAGGCGCGCCTCGCCGGACACAGTGTGCCCTTCGCCGACGAAATTATCGTCGACGGCGCCCTCTCCAATCCGCCGACAAAATAGCCGCGGACAGCCTTGTTTCAAAATGACGGATCGTTTGGCGCACGCCCCGTCGCCTCCCGGATCGCACGCCAGAACGGGTAACGCGGTTCCGGCGTGACGATCGGTTTTGCACCGATGATCGCGGCGACAGCAGAAAACGTTGAAGCGCGATTGCTTTGCGCTATGGCGCTGCATTGCGAAAGACACAGCAGGTCAACCAACGTCCTCTTGATTGTCGATTTTCTGAGGCGACGATCGCCTTGTTCGCGCTGCGGCGGCGCTTTCGCCGCGGCCGGCTGCGATACTAGATGAAAGCCGTTACGCCGAGCCGTTTTCTCGAAAATTATTGCTTCGGCTTCATCATCGGAAAATACCGCGTACTTTTTTCCGCAGGTTTTCTTCGTTCGGCGAAGCGCGGCGACTAATCGGCCGTTCTCATAATCCCGCACAATCCCTGCCGGAAGCAAGCCGTACATGGCGCTCAAATATAACGGCAATTCCCCGTTCAGTCCCTGCTTTCCCATCAGGAAGCCCCGAAATTGATCCCGGTGATGCGCCGCTCTATCCGTTCGGCGAATATGAACGCCGAGAACCTGTCCATCCGCTGAATTCGGCCACCCTTGAACCGCCGACAATATATCGTCCTTGAACGTAAACCCGCGCAGCTGTGCAACAAACCGCCTGCTGAACTTTTCAAGAGACAGGTTCAGTTTCAAACTTTCATTGAGCTGACTGTAAATCGTCAAAGGCTCCCAGCCATGGGTCAGAAGCCGGCGCGCATCGGGCGGCGGCCCCAAAGCCGCAACCAGAAACGGATCAGGAGAGAAAATGTCTTCGAACGTTCCTGGGCACGACGGATCGTCGCTCCACGGAAAGCAAACGGCGTTATCGCCAACGCACGCCTTCAAAGCGGCTATGGCGATCAAGCGATTCCCAAGGCCGCAAATCGGCCCCGACCACCATAGCGGTATAGATTCGACTGGCAGCGAAACGCGATTCCCTCTCTGTGGAGTCAGCGCGACAAATAGCGATTACGGCGTCGCGGCGTCAAGCTTTTCGAAGAACGCGCGCACGCGTTTTGCATTCGCGCCAAGATCGGACCCGCCGATGCGAGATTTCGAGCGCACATCCACGCGCGTCATCGATCCTTCCGGCGTCAGCCGCACAACAAAGTCGTCAATAAAGCCGTACCAGAACGACGTATAGGTCGCCTCTATATGCCAGCCTTCGTCCGTCAATGTCTCGCCGATGATTTCCATGCCCATCGCCGGCAAAAGTTCGCGAACAATCTCGCGAGTTTCATCGAGGCCGGCGTTGACAATCATCGGCTCTATATCGGGAAAGGCCTGCCGCTGCGCATCAGCGACAGTTATTTCCGAATTGCGCACGAGCGTATCGCCCACATATTCAGGCGGATTGACGCGCGCCTTTTCTGCGCCGGCGATGATCGCAGGCGGATTTTCAAAGTCGGTGGTGACATCGTGAATGAACGGATTAGCAGCAACCAGTTCGCGCATCTTCACCGGGACAAGTCCGGCGCCGCCAGCGGCCATGGCGGCAAGCATGGCAAAAACACCAAGCCCGCGCGGGCGCGCGATCAGCGCAATCAGTCCGCCAAGCGCGGACAATCCCGCTACAGTAAAAATAGGTGAAAGACTGAAAAACCCGAATACGTCGATCGGCGATGCGACCGTGCGCATCATGGAAAAGCCGTCCGAATACTCCCACCAGCCCATCTTTGTGCCGGGTCCGGCGATACCGATAGTCAACGCACACCCAAGCGCTGCAAGCGATAGCAGCGTAATCAAAACTCTCATTTACAGCCCCTGATACAAACACCCCGGCGGGACCCTACCTCAGAGCCGCGCTGATTGCACGCGCGTCAGATGAAATTGGTCTTCGCCTGCTGGTTGAACCAAAGGCCATTACGCCCCATTTGGTGTTGCACGCTCTTTTGCACCTGCGAAAGGATTGAGCATGTCGCGTCCTGTCACCGTCACGATTTCCCATGAACTGGGTATAGAAGAAGCGCGCAACCGCGTGCGCGACGGCTTCGGCAAACTTAAAGAGTCTATGACCGGCGGCATGATGTTCAAATTCTCCGAAGAATGGACAAGCGAAGATCGCCTTTCCTTCACGGCCAGGGGCCTCGGTCAGACGATCACCGGAACCATCGACATCTTCCCGCAGCATGTGCGCATTGAAGCGACGCTGCCCGGCCTTCTCGCAACGATCGCCGAAACGGTGACCGGCAAGCTCGAAAAAGAAGGCAAGCTTCTCCTGGAGCATAAATAACCGGTCACTCGTACCGGAAAGCCGGCGGTTTCATATCTGCGATACATGAAATGTCGAGATTATCGACAGACCCTGCTTCGACAAAATCATCGATGATGCGACCGTAGCATTCTTCGTTTTCAAAGCCGCCAGTTCCGTGCGAGGCGTTTTTAAAAACAATGTGACGGACATTCTTGAAATGCTCCGTAATCTGATCGCCATACTCAGGCTGGGTGACCGGATCACGCGCGCCGGAGAAAACCAGCGCAGGCGTATCGAAAAGGCGCTCCTCGATAGGCAGCTCAGGGTGACGCGGCAGCCCCCACGCATCACATGCTTCAATGTAATCCATGGCAAGATACGGCCCGACAAATGTACCTGCTGATGCTTCAGTCGCCATTTGCATATTGATGAACGCTGTTTCTTCTGGGCACACGACTGAGAAATAATGCCCTTCCGGCTCTGAGGCCTGCGGCTCCGCAGGCGCATTCATCTCCACAAAAGGCGTAAAGTCGCCTTCGGCTGCGCGCCGCAGGATAAAAGGAACCTGAACGGCTTCGCTGTTCCACAAAAGAGAAACCCAGATGGATTCGGCAAAAACGTCCCGCGTGATTGTGCGTCCTTCAAGCTGTCCCGAGTACGGATTCAAAATCTCTACAACAACGGGTTGTTCCTCAAGCGCTGCGAGTACATTTAGCATATCCTGCTTCGGATCAGGAAAGCGTTCCGCGCAAGCACTATCGCTAAGGCAATCTTCAACCAGCTTGTCGAATCCCTGCTGGCCAAACCTTGCGTAATCCAATGGACGCTGGAAATTCATAATGGCCGGGAACGACAAAGTCATCGTGCGTATGCTTCCGGGATACCGGTGAAGATAAGTAAGCATGTACCGCGAACCGAACGACCATCCGCCGGCGTCCCACTGCCCATAGCCAAGCCACTCCCGGATATCCTCAAAGTCATCTATTGCGTTGAGTGTGGAATACTGGCTGAGGTCGATGTCCTGTTCCAGTTCTTCCCTGCACGCACGAACGCGATCGGGCGGGTAATACCGTTCAAGTATGCGCGGATATTTCAATGCATCGCAATAAAGCGGATTGGCTTCGTGAAGCCCCCGCGGGTCGATCAGAACGATGTCGCGATTGCGACGAAAATACTCAAGCTCGCCGCCCTTAGCATAATAATAGGCTGCGGCGATCATGGAATAACGCGGTCCGCCCTGATGCTCGATCCAGGCGCGCGCCTGCGGGTTCCCGTTCTGAGCGGGAATAACGACCACGCTGACAGATATTTTACGTCCTGTGCCTGCGGCGCGGTTTTCGTAAACTTCCAACTCGCCGCACAGTAGCGGTTCTGTCACGCCCTCACGGTTGCAAATCTCAAGCGGCAAACGTTTCGCCGCCTCATAGGCAGGCCACACACTCGTATCTTCGGTTCCTTCCGGAGAACAAGCGGCTAAAGCTAAAATGGTCACTACCTGAACGAAGAGGAGAAACGTTTTTATTAAAAACCGTGACAGGTCCGCAGCCATGGACACGCTCCCTAGCAAGACGCGAGACTTACTTCTCGCCCAACAACTCCAATGCGCCGGCGGTCATCGCCGTAACGCCATTTTTCAATGCTGCTTCAGCATCGGGCGCGAAGAAGGGTGAGTGGTTCGCCGGCGGCGGTGGCGCCTTGCCTTCGAGCGCGGCTTTCATCGCTTTCGGGTCCTGTGCGCCGGTCCAGAAAATCAGGGTCGGGATGTCGTCGCTGGTGCGCCCGAACCGGGAGAAGTCTTCGCCGCCCATGCTCGGCGGGCGTTCGTATACGCGTTCTTCGCCGATTGTTTTTGCAATGGCGCTCATAACCCGCGCGGTCATCTGCTCATCGTTGAATGTCGACGGCGTGTAGTCGCTTTCGATCTTTACTTCCGGCATCAGTTCATCGGGTAGCCCGGCGGATCGCGCCTGCGCCTCGGCAATACGTTTAATACCGTCGAGGAGCGTTCTTCGTACGTCATCTGAATAGGAACGCACCGTGATCTTCAGATGCGCCTGATCCGGGATGATGTTGTGCTTGTATCCGGCCTGGAACGAGCCGACGGTGACGACGCCCGGATCCTGCGGGTTCAATTCGCGGCTCACCAGCGTCTGCAGTGCGGTGACAATCTGTGAGCCGATCATGATCGGGTCCTTGCCCATCTGCGGGGCGGAACCGTGCGCGCCGACGCCTCTTACGATGATGTCGACGCTGTCTACATTGGCGAGCGCCCAGCCGGACGTATAGGTGACGTCGCCTGCCGGATCCCAACCCGACGTATGGGTCGCAAGCACGTAATCCGGTTTTGGAAAGTCCTTGTATAATCCATCGTCAAGCATCGCCATGGCGCCGAGACCCAGTTCCTCCGCAGGCTGACCGATCAGCACCAGCGTTCCTGACCATTGGTCTTTCATGGCGACAAGCCGTCTCGCCGCACCGATTAGGATCGCCATGTGGCTGTCATGGGCGCAGGCGTGCATCACCGGCGCTTCCTGGCCCATGTAGTCCGTAGAAACCACTTTCGATGCGTAGGGCAGTCCGGTTTTTTCTTCGAGCGGCAGCGCATCCATGTCGGCGCGCAGCATCACGACCGGCCCTTCGCCGTTCTGCATGACCGCCGCCAGCCCGTAACCGCCGACGCCCTCAAGCACTTCGCCGGCATCAGCTTTGGCTTTCTTCCGGGTCCATTCGTCGCCGAGGCCGGTTGTTACTGCAAAGCCCAGCCCTTCGAGTTCCGCCGCCATGCGCGCCGCGCTCTTGCTTTCCTTGAATGAAAGCTCCGGATTTTCGTGGAAGTGCCTGTAAAGATTGAAAACATACTCGTAATCATCAGCTACCGCGTCAGCAATTTCATCGGCGGCGGCAGCGCCACTTGCAACGGCGGTAGCCACAGCGCCCAGCAACATTCTTTTCATCGGAGCCCTCATTCTTGTGGAAGTTCAAAGTCAACGATCGGCATAGGCCCGGGGGCTACGCCCAGCGCTGTTTTCTTGTCGGAAACCATCCGTTTGATCTCGTTGCGCAGGCGCTCACCATCGTAAACAACGCCATTCTTGATGACAAAATCGATGCCGCCGACGCGCACAGCCTTGTTGGTTTCCGGGTCGAGTTTGATGTGGCCGGTGGCGAACAGCGTTTTCAGATTGGCGAGCGGGTTCTCGGAAACGATGACGAGGTCAGCGCGCTTGCCCACCTGCACCGAACCCGTTTCATTCTCAACGCCAAGAATTTTCGCGCCCTGCAGCGTCGCAGCGTTGATAACTTCGAGAGGGTGAAATCCCGCCTCGCGCAGCAATTCCAGTTCCTGAATGTATCCGAAACCATATGTGGAATATATGTAACCGGCGTCTTCGCCAACGCCGACCTTGCCGCCCCGGTTTTTGTATTCATTGATGAATGTCATCCAGCGTTCGTAATTATCTTTCCATGCTGTTTCCTGTTCCGTACCCCAATCGAACCAGTAAGAACCGTGCGCGTTGCGATCGGGCGCAAAGAACTTCCAAAGCGACGGCATAGTGAATTCGTCATGCCATTCCGCGCGGCGCATGCGCATCCAGTCGCGGCTCGATAGATAAATCGAAAAGGTCGGGACAATGGAGAATTCGCGCTCCAGAAGCGCCGACATTACCTCTTCCCAGCGTTTGCTGTTGGGTTCTGCCGCCTCCGCCCAGAGTTTACCGGCGTTTTCGAACCGGTGCTGTTCATCGGCGTAATTATAGTCGAGCGGATAATTCTGGACCGTCTGACCAGTGAACAAGGCTTCCGGCAGCCCATACCAGTGTTCCATTGAGCCGAGGCCGTGCGCCGACGTATCCATGACGTCCGCATGGGCCACATCGAGCTGGGCATGATGCATGGTGGTTCTGAGGTTCTGGCGTTTGGCCTCTTCAAGCCCCGCCCAGAGAATTTCCTCCGGCGCGCCGAAGAATTTGACTCCCACGGCGCCGTCTCGCTTCAGCTGGCGGATGCGCGCCCGCGCCTCGTCCGGCGTATCGACATCGCCGGCGGACCATCCGCGAAACACCGGATACGGATAAATGTTCGGCGCGTCGATTTCATTCCTTGCTGACCGGCGCGCAACGTCCGCTGTCCACGCCGCGCCTGCGCCGTTGCCAAGTTCGCGCACAGACGTGATGCCGTGCGCCAACCACAGCTTGAAAATGTAATCGGAAGAAACGCCCTGTCCGCTTTCTTCATTGTGTATATGACCATGAAGATTGACGAACCCCGGCATGACATACATGCCCTTGGCGGCGATCTCCCGTGCGCCGCCTTCCGGCCGTCGGTCCTGATCGATCGGCAATCCCGGCATGCCGACGGGCACGATGCCTGTAATGCTCCCGTTTTCGACGACGATATCCACCGGGCCAACAGGCGGCGCGCCGGCGCCGTCGATGACCGTTGCGCCGCGAATCACGAGCCGGTCATACGGCCCCTCGCCGATGGACCGGTCCGGCACGGGCTGAGCGATTGCCTGCGCCATCATCGCTGTCAAAATGGCGACACAAACTACCAAATTTCGCATGACACCCCTTCCACTCCCGGCACGTTCAGCGCTTTCCGGCCCTGATAACATCATTCTGCGAATGCGCGCTATTGCCCGACAGGGTTGGCGCCGTCCCGCGAACGCCGACCAACGTTTTATCCTGCTCCGCCATCGCCTCGCCGCCGAAAACCTTGACTACAAGTGTAGTCCAGTGCATAGACTACGGTTGTAATCGAAAGATACGGCCCAGCGCCGACGGAAAACCTTATGGCGAAACAGATCACCACGGCTGAATTCCAAGTCATGGATGTCCTTTGGGATGTCTCGCCCGTTGCTGCGACCGAAGTTGCTGACCGTCTGGCGGAAGAAACCGGATGGAGCCTCAAGACCGTCAAAACGCTCTTGAGTCGGCTCGTCGAGAAGAACGCCGTTACTCATGAACCGGACGGCAGGCGGTATCTTTATCGCCCAAAAGTATCTCGTGATGATTATGCCCAACGCGCCACGCGAAAGCTTGCCGACCAGCTCTTTGGCGGCCGCGCCGCGCCGCTCGTCGCGCATCTCGCTGAAGGCAAGGGCCTTTCCCAAGACGACGTGCGCGATCTTGAAAATCTGCTGGAGGAGTTAAAACGTGACAGCGATTGATATCATTCAATGGCTGGGTGAGACATCTCTCGCCGTCAGCCTCCTCATTGTTCTGGTGCTGCTCGTTCGTAAGCCATTCGCGAATGCATTCGGCGCACGCGCGGCCTACGCGCTGTGGCTGGCGCCGGGGGTCCGGTTGTTCCTGCCGGAACTGAAAATCCTCACCGCCCCTCCAATCACGCCTGACGCGCTGGCATGGACAGCAACAGCTTCTCCGACGGTTGTTCTAACGCCGCTTCCTCTGGAAACAGTCGTGGCGGCAACGCCATTCGATTTCGGTTCTCTTGCTGCGGCGACAGCTCTCGTCATATGGGCGACAGTTGCATTCGCATGGTTCAATATCAAAATTGAAGCACAGGCTAAATTCCTGCAGGCCAAACTGGCGACATCGCGGCCCGCATCACACGCAATCAGCATTCGCACGCAAGCGCTCGTACGGCAGTTCGGACTGAAACGGACTCCGCGTATACGGATCAGCGAAGATGAAACGGGACCTTGCGTGGTCGGACTTTTCCGGCCGGTTATCTTTCTCCCGGCGGCGTTCGAAACAGATTTTTCAGAGCGCGAACGCCATCTGGCATTAGCGCATGAAATCGCCCATGTGGCGCGCGGCGATATGATCGCTACACTGGCGGCGATCGCGCTCCAATCGGCGCAATGGCCGAACCCCCTCGTCCATTTCGCCTTTCAGAAATTCCGAACCGATCAGGAAGCCGCCTGCGACGCCTTCGTTTTGGCCCGCTGTTCAAAAGGCGGCGCCGCGGCTGGCGAATACGCATCGGCCATCATGAAATCCGTCCGCAGCGGCGGGACGAGCGCCCCCGCTTACGGACTTTCCCTCGCTCACCCCGTTAAGGAGAGACTTATGTTGCTCAAGAACCCGAAGAAAAGCCCCTTGCGTCTGCTTGCCGGCGCTGCATCCGTTATCGCCTTCACCGCCGCAAGCCTCGGCGCGACGGCCTCGTATGGCTTTGATGAAGGCAAAAAGGAACGCGTTGTCATCGAAGCCAGCAAGAATTCGAATATGACCATCAGTGTCGATGACGGTGAAACACTGGAAATCGACGGCGTTAAAAACCCGGGTAAAATCGAACTTGAAAACAAGAACGGCGAACGGACCGTGCGAATCTATAACAAGCGCGGCAAACTGATTTCCGAAAATGTTTACGGTCCCGACGATGAGATGCCGTTCAACGAAGTCGTCATCAAGAACAAGGACGGCGAAACGCATAGGGTCAATCTTACAGAATCGTCGCCTGAAAAAAGATTCGTCATGAGGCGGATAGGAAAAGCCGACGGCGACCACGACATGAACTGGANNGATGGCGAGGATGGAAATGTCTTCTTCTTCGATGGTGACAGCGGCGCCGATGTTGTCAGAGAGTTTGAATTTAAGGGCGGCGACGGCGGGCGCGTGATGGCGTTCGGCGGCGACATGTCGGCCCATTGCCTGCATCTCGAAGGCGACGATGCGCCGGCTGTTTTCGAGTGGCGCACTGAGAAAAAAGACGGCGATGACGCAGAAACGGTTGTAAGATCGGGTACGAATTCTTTCACGCGCGAAATCGTCTGCCTCGATGCGTCTGAAGCTGATCCGGAAAAGCGTGCCGAGTTGTTGCGCAAGGCGATCGACCGGATGGAAGCGAACGCAAAGCGCGAGGCCGAGCGCCGCGAGGAAATGATCGCGAAAATGCGCAAAGAACTGAATGAACTGGAAAACAAAAAATAAAGAAAACATGCCCCGTAGGACTTGCAAGACAACGGGAGCCGCTATGGCTCCCGTTTTTTTACGTGGTTTTTAGCCCCAGGCCTCGCTGATCTGCGAATAGGCGACGCCGCCGTCCACGGCCAGCGTGTCGCCCACGACATAATCGCCGGCGCGCGAGGCGAGGAACACCGCCGCGCCCGCCATGTCGCTGTCCCGGCCGATGCGTTTCGCAGGGATCATTTTTGCGACCGCATCACCCGCATTTTTCGCCGCCTTGTTCATTTCAGACGCGAAGGCGCCGGGCGCGATACCGGCTACGCAAATATTGTCCTTGATCAGCCGCGCCGCCATCCGCCGCGTTAAATGAATTACCGCCGCTTTAGACGCCTGATAAGCGTAGGTCTCCCACGGGTTGATCTTGATCCCGTCGATAGATGCGATGTTGATGACTTTGCCCGGGCGGTCTCCGCTCGCCGCCGCTTTCATCAAGCCGTGAACCTTTTGAGTCAGAAAAAACAGCGACTTCACATTGAGGTCCATGGTCTTGTCCCAGCCGCTTTCGGGATACTCCGCAAAGTCGGCGCCCCAGGCCGCGCCGGCATTGTTGACGAGAATATCAAGCCCGCCGAAACGTGCCTCTATCTCCTTCACGACACGGATGATGCCGTCGCCATCCGCGACATCGAGCGCCCAGCCTTCCGCTTCGCCACCTTCGGCCTTGATTTCCGCGACGACCGCGTCGACCCTGTCCTGCTTGAGATCGAGGACCGCGACCTTCGCGCCCTCGCCCGCAAAGATATGTGCGGTGGCGCGGCCCATGCCGCTCGCCGCGCCCGTGATGAGCGCAACCTTGCCTGCGATCGAACGGCTGAGTTTCCTGACCGGCTCCATTGGCCTCTCCCCTGTCCAGCGTTTCTGTTGGGGAGGGAGAGTAGCGAAAGGAGACGGCTGGCGCGAGGTTGAACGGAAATGGCTTTCGCCGGTTGAAGGGACGTAGCGGAAAGCTGGAGACGCAGATGACCATCACCCTCGGGCGCGCGATCGCGCTGGCGGCAGAAGCCCATGCAGACGAACTCGACCGAAAGACCGGTGACGCCTACATGCTCCATGTCATGCGGGTCACGCTGGCCGTGACCGGCGAGAAGGAACGGATCGTCGCCGCGCTCCATGATGTCGTGGAGCATGTCGAGGGCTGGACCTTCGACAGGCTGCACAAATCCGGCGTGGCAGAGGACATCGTCAGAGCGGTCGATGCTCTGACGCGGCGGGAGGGCGAGGACTATCTCGATTTCGCGAAGCGCGCCGCCGCCAATCCGCTCGCCCGGCCGGTCAAGATCGCCGACCTGACCGACAATCTGACCGCGGTGCTCAAAACAAGTCCGGCCGGCGAGCGAGAGGGGAAGGCAAGAAAGTACCGCGACGCGTTGAGACTGATCAGCGTCCCGGAAACCTAGCCGACGGTTATGTTCTGGAGCGAGCCGAGCAATCCGAAGACCTGCAGCAGCCAGATCACAACCGCGATCACGACCACGGCATTGAGGATGCTCTTAATCTTCGAATCCATCGGAATGTAGGTGTTGACCAGCCAGAGCAGCACACCGATCACGATGAGGACGAGAACCAGATTGAGGAGAGGCATGGAGTTTCCTTCCAGGACGGACTGTCCGGGCGCGCGAACCGCGGGCCCAACGGCCGCAGAATTGCGCGGCTCATGGAGCAACAACGCCGGAAAGCAGGAAAGTTTCCCCGCGCGGCGCCGGATAAAGGCTGCCGGCCGTCTTATTCCAGCGTGAAGGCTAGCTTCAGCTTCACCTGATAGTGGCTGACCTTGCCGCCTTCGACATGCCCGCGTGTTTCGATCACCTCGAACCATCTGAGTTCGCGAAGCGTCTTGTTCGCCTTTTCGACGGCGTTTTCGATGGCGCCTTCGATCCCCTTGGGCGAAGAGCCGACGACTTCGATGACCCTGTAGACATGTTCCGACATGGCCTTTCCTCCACTATCTGCTGCGCTATCGATGAAAATGGAGCAAAGGGCGCGCCCGGCAAGGGTGGGCAAGGAGACGGTTCGCACGAAAACATGGCCATTCGCTCCCGGCTTTGGCAGACTGGATATGCGCCCGGCGGAGAACAGCGGCAAGCCACGAAAGGGAGCCGAATGAACCGCGACAAGCGTTCGCTCTTATTTGTCCTTCTGGCGATATGTGGCGCGATTCTGCCGATAATCGGGCAGGCGCAGGAAGAAGCCACGCCGGCAGGTTCGCCGCTGGCTCTCATCTCGACCGTGAAGGGCACCATCGGCCCTGCGACGTCCCGTCAGATCGGAGACGCGATTGCCGTCGCAGAAGAGCGCAACGCCGATGTTCTTGTCCTGAGGATCGACACGCCCGGCGGTCTCGTCACGTCCACACGCGATATCGTGAGCGATATTCTGGCTTCGGACGTCCCCGTTGCCGGCTATGTCTGGCCGGGCGGTGGGCACGCGGCAAGCGCCGGCACCTACATCATCTATGCAACCGGTATCGCCGCCATGGCGCCGGGAACGAACCTTGGCGCGGCGACCCCCGTGTCGATGGGCGGTATGCCCGGAAGCCCGCAACAGCCCGGCAAGTCGAGCGGTAGCGGAGACGGCGAGGACGGCAAGGCGGTGCCGTCAAACGAGGAAGCGCTTTCAAAGAAGGCAACGAACGATGCCGTCGCACTGATAAGATCGCTCGCCGAAACGCATGGCCGCAACGCCAAGTGGGCGGAAGAAGCGGTACGCGAAGGCGTGAGCCTCGGTGCAAAGGAAGCACAGGAGACGGGGGTCATCGAAATCGTCGCGCGCGACCTCGACGATCTTCTCGCCCAGATGGATGGGCGCGAGGTCTTGGCGGGAACCGGCACGAAGACACTGAGAACCGCGGATGCCCGCATTGAACATGTGGAGCCCGGCTTCATGACGCAGCTCCTCGCGGTAATCGGCAATCCGAATGTCGCCTTTCTGCTCATGATGATCGGCGTTTACGGCATCATTTTCGAACTGTCGAATCCCGGCAGCTTTGGCCCCGGCATTCTCGGTGCGATCTGTCTGTTGCTCGGGCTTTACGCGCTGAACCAGTTGCCACTCGACTATGCAGGCGTCGCGCTCATCGTGCTCGGACTTGTTCTCATGGCCGTGGAAGCATTCACCCCGACCTTCGGTGTGGCCGGCTTCGGTGGGCTCGTCTCCTTTGTTTTCGGTGCAGCCATGCTGATCGACAGCGACAATCCCGAGTTCCAGATATCATGGGTGACGATCGCCGGCACGGCGACAGCAAGCGCTGCACTGTTGATATTTCTCATCGGCTATACGCTGCGCGCGATGCGCAGACCCGTCGCGACGGGCGCCGAGGAAATGGAGGGAGCGGAAGCGCGCGTTCTCGAATGGGCGAACGGTGAAGGCTATGTCCATATTCATGGTGAACGCTGGCGGGCGCGCGGCCCCGCCGAGCTTGCACCTCAATCGACCGTTCGCGTCGAACGAATGGATGGGCTGACGCTTGTCGTGAGCTGAGCCCGTCCCTCTGACATCACATATCAGGAAGGAAGGCCCATAATGGGTGGTTTGGCGATTTACATTCTTCTGGCGGTTCTGCTGATCGCCTTCTTCGTTTCGGCGATCAACATCCTGCGCGAATATGAGCGTGGCGTCGTCTTCACACTCGGCCGTTTCACGCGTGTGACCGGACCCGGCTTCATCCTCATCATCCCCGTGATCCAGCAGATGGTGCGCGTGGACCTGCGGACCTTCGTGGAGGATGTGCCGACACAGGACGTGATTTCGCGCGACAACGTCTCGGTGAAGGTGAACGCGGTGCTCTATTTCCGCATCGTCGATCCGGAAAAGGCGATCCTGAATGTCGAGAACTACATGGAAGCGACGAGCCAGCTCGCCCAGACGACGCTCCGCTCCGTTCTCGGCAAGCACGAACTCGACGAGATGCTGGCGGAGCG
>DGNI01000001.1:0-194 GCA_002388885.1 Parvularculaceae bacterium UBA4496
CTTCATGCTCGCGCACCAGACGCATGATGAGGTCGTGATCGAGCGGTTTCGCAAAGCGTGCGTCGGCGACGGTCGTTGAGATGCCTTGCGCTTCGAGCGTATCGGCGGCTTTCAGCGCTTCAACGAGACGCCCGCCAAGGGCCAGCAGCGCGACCTTCGTGCCTTCGCGGCAGATGCGGCCCTTGCCGATTTCA
>DGNI01000001.1:339-469 GCA_002388885.1 Parvularculaceae bacterium UBA4496
GTCTGACCGTCGGCGCCCACAAGTCCGGCGCGGTCCATGGGAAAACGCACTGGCAAATTCTGAATAGCAACATCGTGGACGACCGAGTCGTATGCGCGCTGCAGGAAAGTCGAATAGATCGCCGCAAAGG
>DGNI01000001.1:560-16174 GCA_002388885.1 Parvularculaceae bacterium UBA4496
AACATATCAAGCGACGTGCCCGACGGCATCGCCGCCGTAATCCCGATGATCCTGTCGTCGGTTTCCGCTTCCTTGATAAGCGCCTTGGCGAATACTTTCTGATAGGCCGGCGCGTTCGGCGTTCCCTTCTTTTGCTTGCCGGAAACGACATCGAATTTTGCAACGCCGTGATATTTGTCTGCCGACTCTTCCGCAGGCGGATAACCGGCGCCTTTGCGCGTCACCACATGAACGAGAACGGGGCCTTCCTCCATGTCGCGGACATTCTCGAGCACCGGCACAAGCTGGTCGAGATTATGCCCGTCAATCGGACCCACATAATAAAAGCCGAGCTCTTCAAACAGCGTGCCGCCGGTGAACATGCCGCGGCCGTACTCTTCCGCTTTGGCAAGCTGCTTATAGACCGCTTTCGGCAGGCGCTTTGCGAGCTGTTTGCCGAACGAACGGAAGCCCTGATAAACGCCCGATGACGATGCGCGTGCAAGATAAGCGCTCATGGCGCCGACCGGCGGCGCAATCGACATGTCGTTGTCGTTGAGAATCACCACCAGCTTCGACCCCAGATGGCCGGCGTTGTTGAGGCCTTCATAGGCCATACCGCCGGACATGGAGCCATCGCCGATGACGGCGATCGATGTCGTGTCCTTCTTAAGATGACGGGAAGCCTCGGCAAATCCTGTGGCTGCTGAAATTGACGTCGCCGCGTGAGCGGCGCCGAACGGATCATATTCGCTTTCCGAACGCTTGGTGAAACCGGAAAGCCCGCCGCCCTGACGCAGGGTGCGGATGCGGTCGCGCCGGCCGGTCAAAATCTTGTGCGGATAGCACTGGTGGCCCACGTCGAACACCAGCCGGTCATCCGGCGTGTTGAACACATAGTGGATCGCCGTCGTCAGCTCGACAACGCCAAGGCCCGACCCCAGATGCCCGCCCGTCACCGAAACCGCGTCGATCATTTCCGCCCGCAATTCATCGGCGAGCTGGCGCAACTGGCTCTTTTCAAGCTTGCGCAAATCGGCTGGGTAATTGACGGTGTCGAGCAGCGGCGTTTCTACGGCCATGGGGCAACCCCTCGTTATTGTTGTGACTTTCGCGCCCGCAAAATGGGCGAAGGCCCCGTTCTAGCGGCTTGGGGAGAATTCTCCACCCCTTATCTGGTGAAATCCGGGCAATTCGGCTGCGATTTCGGGGCGAATGTTGCTTAACGGACGCGTCAGATTTTGTGCGGGCAGCAGCCCCGAGAGGGCGTTTCAACCCATGACGGCTGATTTCTCCGGCAAATTATGCGCCATCACCGGCGCGGGCTCCAACATCGGGCGTGCGCAAGAGCTTTATCTCGCCCGGCGCGGGGCGGCGCCAGCACTGTCAGATATCAATAAGGCAGGCCTTGCCGAAACACGGGCGCTGATCGGCGAGACGGCGTCAAACCGCATTCCGCACGCACAGGCTGGATGTGGCCGACGCCGCCGCCAGTGCGCCCTACGCCGCTCAGGTGAGAGAGAGTCTCGACGAGCCGATACCTTTTCAATGTCGCCGGCCTGAGCCGCGTCAGTTCCTTTTCGGAAACGCCGCTCGACAGTTTGAAAAAGTTATGAACGTCAATTTCTGGGGCGTCATGAGGATGACCAAGGGGTTTCTGCCATAGCTAATCGAAACGAAGGGCGGCGATATCAACATCTCCAGCGTCTTCGGCCTGATTGATTTCGCCGGGCAGGCTCATTGTTGCGCATCCAAATTCGCCGCACGCGGGTTTTCTGAGAAGCTGGCGCAGGAACTTTCAGACTAGAGCGCTTCAGTCACATCCCTTCATCGGGACGGCATCGTCACCAATATCGCCCGGAATGCAGAGATTGAAGCGCTTTCGGATGGTTCCGCTGATAGTCAGAAATTCACCGACAATTTCGACAAGCTCGCCTTTACCAGCCCTGAAATGGCGCCAGAGCTTATTTTATCTGGCGCCGCAAAAAGAAAACGCCGCGTGATTGTCGGCGCGATGCGAAAACCGTTTTCTTCGTCCAGCGCATGCCGCCGCAGAACTATTCGAAACTGTTGGGGCGCCTGCTGGGCAAGCAAAAAGCCTGACCGGATTGACTGGAAAACGCCTGCTTTCCTTGCTAATCTCGCTATGTTGGGAGGGGCGCTCAATGAAAAATTCTCATCAATTTGGAAACCTGCTGGCGATATTCGTCTGTTTACTGATTTCGACAGCAATCGCGTATCCTGCAGGCGCACAAACCGGCGACTACCGCGAAGAATACAAACTTTTTAATCAGGCGCTACAGGCTGGCGACTTGCAAGCTGCGGCGGCCCATGGCCGCGCTGCATGGCAGGCGGCGGAAACTGCGCTCGGCGATGATCCGCTCACGGGCGTTCTTGCATACAACTACGGTCAACTGGTGCTGTATTCCGACACCGAAGACGCCGTCGTGGCGTTAAGGCGGGCAAACCAGCTTTTCGAAGCGGGCATAGTCGAATTGCCTGCTGCGGAATTACGGCTTTATCTTGCATACGCGGAGTTTCAGGCAAACGAACGAAGACGCCGTTATGCAGATGATCTCAGAGACGCGCTGCTTTCATTGGAACCCCTGGGGTTCCAACCTAGCCTCGACACCGCGAGCATGTGGCTGCAGCTCGCCACCGCCGATATGGGAAATGAGGAATACGAAGACGCCATTGCTTCGTCATCAAAAGCGGAAACTCAATTTCGAACCGTCGCGCCAGAGGAAAATAGAAGGATCGCCGCCGCGATTTTGATCAGCGGCATATCGCAGCTAGTTCCTTACCCCAGGGAAATTGAAGATATCGAAGCGGCACACAATAAGTTCATTAGTGGCCGCCAACTTTTCTCTGCACAAAGAGATATTGAGTCCTTCGATGATCTTTTTGCAGAACTACTGGCGTGGGATGCAGCGGCGGATGCAGCGGTACACTCCATCGATCTTGATCACTATCCAGGACATAAGGGAAAATCAGAGGCTGAATTTCATGGTGAAATCCCGCTTATGTTGGAATCAGGCGCTGAACTGGAAAACTGCGGTGTTGAATGGAAAAAACGACCCCGTCCCCGCTATCCGAATTCAGCTTCATATCGCGGGTATATTGGAGCGGTGCTGATTGCCTATGACTTGGGTGACGATCTGAAAGTTCATAATCCGCGCATCATAGCTGAAGTGCCGAAAGACGAATTCAGCGATAATACGCTCCGCGCCATTAGAAATTGGGAATTAGCCGCTCCACCGAAAGACGATATAGCGTGCCGTACAAATCTGATAACGCAAATGACCTTTGTGATTAAAGAGTGACGCCTGACGCCGTTAGTCAAAAGTCGCTTCCTTCACTTTTAGCTTGCCCTCACCTTACCGAGTCGAAAAGTTTAATTGCGCCGCGGCGAAGCAAGTGTGTAAAAAAACACAAGCGCCGTCGCCGCCGCCAGCGCAGCGAAACCGCCAAGGCCGACGACACCGCGCCATGGCATTGACGGGTCGGCCAGAATGATAATCGTGATCGGCGCGACGCCGTTCAGTACGCCATGGAACATCGCTGCGTGCATCATGGAACCTCCACGTTCGCGGATGAGCGCGATCACAGGCGTAACCAGCATGGTCCAGCCGATAAACATCACCGGGCCCCAGACGGGCATGCCGGGATAGTTGTGCCCNNGCCCCATCGCGACAATGGGCGCATGCCAGACGCCCCAGATAAATCCGGTCAGCAACGCATGACGCCAGAAACCCAAACCGCGCCAGCGATCCCACAGCCAGCCGCGCCAGCCGACTTCTTCTGTCAGCATCATGATGATGGTGTTCACGATGCCCGCGATGAACGGGGCGGCAGCAAGCTGAATGATGGCGATCTGTTCCGGCGGCAGCGGCAGCGTTTCAACATCGACGCCGGCCTTCTCAAACTCGCGCGCATAAGCATCGCCCAGTGAGAGCGTTTCCTGCCCGCCGATATAAACCGTAAAAATCCAGGCGGCGGCGGTGATCGCGACTGGCGTGAGAAACGCTACAAGAAGCCAGAAATTGAACGGATTGCGCGCAAGACCGAGTGACGCAAAGAACCTGTCGCGAGCATAAATCAGTGCGCAGATAAAAGCTGAGACGCCGGGACCCGTCATATAGACAATCGCCAGCCCTAGCGCCATCGAGGCGCCGCCCTGTTGATAGGCAAACCCGGCGACCGCCCAGCTCCAGCCAAAGGCGATCAGCAAAAAAAGCCAGACGCCGGTCCTGCGCGGCGCATCAACCTCGCTCATTTCGCCCGCTCCGGATCGTTGCGCCAGACGCGATAGGAGACAACAACACCGATAAGCGCTGAAGCAAGCAGCCCGGCCCCCATGATGATAAACGCCGTTTCAGCATCCGTGATATATGACGAGACCGCGGCGACCGCGCCTGTTAAGACAAAAAGCCAACCGGCGGTTCTGTTGGCGGCGATCCATGCGGTTTCGCTTGTCAGCGTCCATGGCGTTCTAAGTCCGATAAACCAGCTGGACCGGCTTTTCGCCATGTAATTGCCGACAACAGCAAGCAACACGCAAAGCGGCAGAAGGATAAAACTTGTGTCGGGTTCAACGCCGCGGGCGCCGGCGGTGATGATCACAAAATGTATCACTGCGAGCAGCCCTAAACTGCCGAACCACGTCGCGAAGTAAAGCCCGGAGCTGCGCAGAACATTATGCCGGCGAGGGTCAATGTAAGGTATCGCAGAAAAAATAATCGCAACAATCGCACCGAGCGCTGGAGCAAATACCAGCAGGGAATTGCGTGATGAATAATCGTCTACTTCGCCTCTTATGTTCCAGTGACTTGGCAGCATCGCATTCGGCGCAATGCTGTTGAGGCCATATAATGATACCGCCCCCATAAAGAGAAGGATCAGTATACTGATCCAATGTTCCATGCGCATGTTTACGCCCTCCCTTTAACAGTGCGCGTCACAGGTGATGATGTTTCCCCAATGCGAAACAAGGACATGAGATTGGCCGCCGTTTCTTCGGCAACTGAAACATTGACCCTGTAGATAAGCGTCACGCCGCGGCGTTCGACATCAACAAGATCGGCTTCTTTCAGTATGTTGAGATGACCGGACAGGGTCGGCTTCGCGATCTTCAACCGCTCCGCAATCTCGCCGGCCGACAGCGGCTCTTTTGTGAGCGCCGACAGGATGTCACGACGAGAGGAATGCGCCAGCGCGCGGTAAACGTCAGTCATATTTCAATATTTCACTAAATACCGAAATATGTCAAATCCAGAGATTAGGCCAATCCCTGGGTGCGAAATTCTATTCGAAGCTCGCCTTTTCCGCTTTCGGCTTGCCGCCGGCAGCGCCATTTGGGCTAACCACAATCTTTTCGATTTTTTCCTGCGCGGATTTCAGCGTCTTTTCGCAATGCGCTTTCAGCGCGGCGCCGCGTTCATAAAGCGCGATCGAATCTTCCAGCGCCGCCTGCCCGCTTTCGAGCTTCGAGACGATCTCCTCAAGTTCGGAGAGCGCCTTTTCAAACGAGAGGGTTGCGATGTCGTCAGGTTTCTTAGCCATATCGGGGGTTTAGCGCCCCACCGCCGTGATTGGCAAGCCGCCTTTTTCCATTGACCCGCAATGGTTGGACCATATGACCAGAGGATATGGAGCATTACGACGTCATTATCATCGGGGCCGGTGCCGCAGGCATGATGTGCGCAATAGAGGCAGGCCGCCGGGGACGGCGCACGCTGCTGCTGGATCATGCGGACAAGCCGGGCGAAAAAATCCGCATCTCCGGCGGCGGTCGATGCAACTTTACCAATCTCAACGCCGCACCTGCTAATTTCATTTCGCAAAATCCGCATTTCTGCGTCTCCGCATTGAAGCGCTATACGGCGGCGGACTTCATTGCGAAAGTCGATGCCCATGACATCGCCTGGCATGAGAAAACGCTTGGACAGCTTTTTTGCGACCAGTCCTCTCGTCAGATCATCAAGATGCTGACCGACGAATGCCGTGACGCAAATGTTACGCTCCGCCTTGGCGCCCCTGTTGATGAAGTACAAAAAACCGGTGACGGCTTTCAACTCCACACGGATCAGACGCACCTGTCTTGCAGCGCTCTCGTGCTCGCCAGCGGCGGCAAATCGATCCCGAAAATGGGCGCTACTGATTTTGCTTACTGCATCGCACGACAGTTCGGACTGAACATTATTGATCCGCGGCCTGCACTCGTACCACTTACTTTTTCAGGTGACTTGCTTGAGTTTACCAAGGCGCTTTCGGGCATCAGCACGGAGGCGATTGTCGCCTGCAACAAGCAACGCTTCCGAGAGGCGTTGTTATTCACCCACCGCGGCCTGTCAGGACCCAGCATTCTTCAAATATCTTCATACTGGCGCGAGGGCGATGACGTGACGATCAACCTGGCGCCTGATATTGATCTGCACGCTGTTCTGAGAGCCGCCCGGGAAAACGAAGGCAAACTCGCCCCCCAAACCGTACTGGCGCGCTACACGCCAAAACGCCTTGCAGATGCTGTGTGCGCAAGCGCGGGCGCTCCTGCCCGGATTGGCGATGCGTCTGACAAGCACATTACAAAACTTTGCGCCGCCGTGACCAACTGGCGTGTGAAACCAACCGGCTCGGAAGGCTATCGCACGGCGGAAGTCACGCTCGGCGGCATTGATACGAACGAGCTTTCATCCAGGACCATGGAGGCAAAGACCGTACCCGGATTATACTTCATCGGCGAAGCCGTGGACGTCACCGGCTGGCTCGGCGGATATAATTTCCAATGGGCGTGGTCATCGGGCTGGGCGGCTGGTCAGGCAGTTTAATAATCAGGCCTTTTGAGTGAAGAAACGCAGATATATATTGACTGTCGTCACTCTGCAGCCGCGGTAGCGCCAATTTCCCGGCGCGCGCCTTGCGGTTCATAGACGCGCCAGGACCAGTAATGATTGCCGCCGTCCCTGTCTGCGCAAGTCCAGCCATCGCGCCTTAATCGGCGGTCGATCATCCAGTTGAGATAACCGTGCGCGCACAAAAGCACGTCGCCGTCCTGCGCAAGGGCCTCAAGCCGACCGGCGATTTTCGCGACACGGCCCCAAGTTTCGCCGTGGCTTTCGACGCCGGCTGGCGCGTAACCGAAAATCCAGAAGATGCGCGAGATGACGCCCCACTGGCCGGGACGCAGTTTGACAAAGTCCGGCCAAGGCGGCGGCGGCAACGGCGCCTCGACGAACATGGGATCAGCCGGTACGTCGCGACCGCCCCCGGTTGCCTGTCGCGCAGTCTCGATCGCCCGCGGCAGCGTCGATGACAAAACCGTTTCGGCGCCCTTTGCAAGCTGCACCAGCCTTTCAGGCGCACGCTCCTCCGGCGCAAGCCCGCTCGCATCATAACGTGTCCACCAGTCGCCATATTCGCGCGCAGTGACGGTCACTTCTCGCGAAAGGTCAGGACGCCCGTGGCGTGCGGTGATGATACGGCCGGTCATGCAAGCTTCTTCATTGCCCCTGAAGCCTTATGGCGTGGTTTTTACGCCGCCATCAAGGCTTTAACATGCGCCGCGGCGGACCGTCCCAGCGCCGGCAAGTCATATCCGCCTTCAAGGATTGAGATTAGCCGCCCCCCGGCCTTGTCCTGCGCCACGGCGGCGATCTCCGCCGTCGCCCACACAAAATCGTCTTCTGTCAGCCTGAGCCCGCCCAGAGGATCCGCGGCGTGGGCGTCAAACCCGGCGGAAATGATGATGAGATCGGGCGAAAAATCCGAAAGCGCGGGCAAGAGCTCTTCTCCCCACGCTCGACGAAATGCATCTCCGTCATCGCCGGTCGCCAGCGGCGCATTGGCGATATTGTCATAGGCGCCGCGATCGGACTTGCGGCCCGTACCGGGATATTGCGGCCATTCATGGGACGAGGCGTAAAACGCATACTCATCATGCCAGAACGCCGCTTCGGTTCCATTGCCGTGATGGACGTCGAAATCGACCACGGCGACGCGTTTGGCGCCATGTGCTGCTCGTGCATGCATCGCCGCAACAGCAGCGCCGTTGAAGAAACAAAACCCCATGGCGCGTTCGGGTTCGGCATGATGGCCGGGCGGGCGCGCCGCAACAAAGGCGTTCCTGGCCTCGCCCGCATAAAGTGCATCGACCGCAGCGCAGGCGCCGCCGGCTGCACGCAACGTCGCCTCCAATGACGATGGCCCTGCAAACGTATCGGCATCGAACTGCGCTAGCCCTTCGCTCGGCGCATTTTCCTCCACGACTTTGCGAAACATCGGCGTGTGCACGCGCTCGATCTGTTCGGCTGACGCAAGCGGCGGAATACGGCGATCAAGCTCGGCGAACTCTTCGGCATTCAGCGCATCGTCAACCGCGGCGTACCTTCCGGCATGTTCAACATGACCGGGCGGCACTTCATGCCTGCCGAAAATCGGGTGGGAATAGAGCAGCGTTTTCATGCCGCCGATTCTAGCGAAACGGCGAATACCGCGCTAGCCGCTTATAAAGCCCAGCTCATTTAACAGCGCCTGGGCCGGCTCGCCGGTAAAAATGTCTTCATCGAAGACATAATTTTTGCCAAGCCGTGCATAAAATCCGGAAATGACCTCGCTGAACGTGTCCGCAAACGGGCGATATTGTAATCCTGCCTGTGCGGCGCGGGCATCAGAAACATTATAAAAACCCGGACCCAAATTGCGCGGAACCCAGAGAGGCATATTGGAAAACGGCCTTACGCCAGCATCAATCAGCGACTGTTGAGGAACCCAGTGCAATGTCGACGGCACCTGCGACAATGATTGCAAGCCTTCGAGAAACGCTTTGAAAGTGATTTTAGAGCTGATGTTGTAAGCGCCCGAATGCGGCCCCTCCGCCGCATCTCCGATAAAACGGGCGACATCGAGCACATCGATATATTGAACCGTATCAAGCCCGTCGCCCGGACACAGAATATCGCCGCCTTTTTGCAACCGGATAGGCCAATAGGTCTGCCCGTCAGTATCATTGCCCATATAGTAGCCGTAAATCCCGTGAGGTCGAAGCACGACGCCCCGGCTCCCGGCTCCGTGCAAAACAGCATTGTCAGCAATTATCTTTGACCGGCGATAGCCAATATCTTCGTCAATACTAGCTGGCTGCTCAACCTCAGGAAGTGGCGTTTTTTCCGTTATTGGCGAAACCGTCTCGTAATTCTGATTGCCGTAAACGGCGATAGAAGAGACATAAATATACTTGCCGAAACGGCCGGAAAGAACATCCAAGCTCCTCTCAACAGCCTTAGGGTTTTCCCTCCACGTATCGATGACGACGTCCCATTGACGTTCTCCTTTCAATGCTTCGAGCCCGCCATGGCGATCCGGATAACGGTTGCCACGAAGCTTTTCCAGAGAAGGGAAAAGATATGGGTTGGTTTGACCCCGATTAAAAAGCGTCACGCTATGGCCACGCCGCCGTAAATACTCGACAGTCGCTGGCCCGACAAAATTCGTACCACCGAGAAATAGTATTGAAAGAGGCCGTTTAGCTTTTTCGAGCGAATTTTTAAAAAATTCGTCAGTACTGATTTTCAGCCCTGACGCCGCGAAACTTGGAAATGAGAAATTTCCTGCAAGGGCGCCGATTGCTGACGAAAGTAGAAACGTTCTCCGCCGCATGGTATGTCTCCGTTTGAATCAGAAACGCCCCCGTCTCGTCAAACAGCAAGTTCGACCATGACATAATTGGCACTACGCATCAAGAAGCGAGAAAGTCATCATGCCCCAATTCGATATGATCATTATCGATGCCGACGGCGCCAAAGGCGCCAACATCGAACGGCATGAAGCAGGAAAACCATTGCGAGAAGGCGGCGGCGACGAAACCTATCGCTGCGGCGGCTGTAAGACGAAGCTTCTCGTCAATGTCGCGCACCATGACGCCCATGGCGCGGTCATCAAATGCGGCAAATGCGGCAAGCTCAACACCGAGCCGCACCACCACCATCACTGATCAGCCGCCGATCATGCTTTCCATCAGTGTTTCGGCTACGCCTGGCGAGCAGCTTGTCGGCCAGGCTAAAATGCGGGTGCTCAAGCGTCGGGGGAGCGCGCCGGCGTGCAAACTAATGCAACGTTCGATTATTTAAGCAGGATGACGCCTTTTTCATTGACCGTTTCGCCGCCAGAATTCAAGTTTGAGGGCGCTGCCGCAGCGCCGTCCATCGATATCAACCTTGCGTAGACATTGTAGCTGCTGACATAGCGGTATTTACTCTTTGAGTTCAATGCAGCTTCGAGAACGTCAACTGCGGCGACAACGGGGCTCGGGTCATCGATATAGTAGGCTGTATCGGCGGCTGTGCCGAACCCGGCTTTCACCTTTGAAAAGTGGCTGCCGACATAGGTCTCGTAGTCTTCATAGCCGGCCTTGGAGATGTGGATCGATTCGCCGCGGTCGGTCGGCAGGCGCAGACTGCATGGGGTTTTGCAACTATCGCCGTATTCCGACGTCGCCAATGCGCCGGACGGAGAAGACTCTATTCTCACCAGCGCATTTCTGGTGAGAAAATCTCCGCCGACGCAACTAGCAAGCAAGAGGCCTGTGCCCCGGTTACAGCGGCCCCAAACAACGATATATTCATTCCCGTAAACTCCTAAAACCCGCCGCAAACCGGTAGGGACCAGCGACATTATTGCTGAGATTGCGGCTTTATTTTGGTGATACTTTCAGCGCTGTAGGCAAGTCTCTATATCAGACAACAGAGTTTCGCTGCTTACTTCGGAGACTTCCAGGGCAGCTCCTGCGGCTCTTCGTTCAATCGCCGCTGACGCTCTTGGTAAATTTCGTCAAACCGATCCGCCGGCGACGGAGAAAGGATCTGGTAATCCGTCAGGCGCCAAATTTTACGATCGCTTCCGTCATTAGTCGGCTCAGTGGATTCGTGGCCGAAGGCGATGACATAGGGTGGATCAGGCGTCAGGTTAAAAAAATAAACCCGGCTCGATCCGTTGGTCTGCGCGTTCGCATCTTCGACTGTGTGAAACGATTGTCCACGTAACGTAAAGCCCTGATGAGCATTACCCGACAAATCTTCAAATACATTTTTGCCGACATAATCGACTCGGAAAAAAGTATTGCGCATGCTGTATGTCGAATGGTCCGGCAAGATCGTCGACGGTAACTTGTCCCAATCGAGCCGCGCCAGTAAAAACGGCCATAAAATAAATGTATACGCACCACCTTCAGGCATTTCTACCGAAACAGGAGCGGCGCTTGCTTCCGGGGTCATGGAGAAATCTTCGTGATCCGGATGTGCCCAGACTCGTCGCGCCACGCCGTCGTAATAGAGACTTTCGACATAAACACCGAAAGGAATGTCGCGCGGCGCTACGCGGGCGCGCATTCTTAAAGTGTCCGCGTCGGCGAGGACGAGATCGACACCAGTGCCGTTCCAGGTCATCGCGTTCCACTGCACCTGATACATGGGTTCGTCCCAGGAATGCGTCATATCGATCGAATAGTAAACGAAGGCTGCCAGCTCCTCGGCGTCCGGCGGACCAGAGGATTCTCTCAACTCAAGGCGAATCGGCACGAACTCGCCATCAATAAAAGGCGCCTCTGCAGGCGTAACAGCTATCGCTTGTTCCGCATGCGCATTTTGGAAGGCAAAACTAACGAACAAAACGATCAGTATAACCGGATAACGGTTCATCACATTTCTCAGCCTCATTCTTCAAAGGAATGATAACAGAAGATTGGCCTCTCGAAGATGCCAAAATTGCTAGAATTAGCGATTGTTGCGCCAAATAGCCGCTAGCCCCCAAGCATCCCTTCCATCAGTGTTTTGGCAACGCCTGGCGGCGGCGTTGATGTGGACGGCACGAAGAAATCGGGCGCAAGCTTTTTTGATGGATCAACGCGGTACTTTTCGAAGTCGGTGACGCCGTTCTCATAAAGGAACGTGTCATCAATAATAAAGTTGCCGGTGAATTCCTTCGCCGGTTTGGAGAAAATCATATGCGCGGCGTCTGAGAGGATATCAACCGTGCGCGATGCCTGCATCATGGCGTCGCCGCCAAGCGCAAATTTCACGGCCGCCGTGGCGATCGCCGTTCGCGGCCACAAGGCGTTGAATGCAATACCGGCGTTTTTGAATTCCGCGGCCATGCCCAGCACACACATAGACATCCCATATTTCGCCATTGTGTAGGCTGTATGGCCGGCGAACCATTTCGGCGACATGTCGAGCGGTGGCGACAACATCATGACATGCGGGTTATCGGATTTTTTCAGATGCGGAATGCAGGTCTTGGAGACGAGAAACGTACCGCGGGCGTTGATCGAATGCATCAGGTCCCAGCGCTTCATTTCAGTCGCTTCCGTGCCGGTCAGCGAAATCGCCGACGCATTGTTGACGCAAATATCGATGCCGCCGAATTTTTTAACCGTTTCATCAACAGCCGCCTGCACCTGTTCTTCGTAACGGATGTCGCAGACAAGCGGTAACGCCTTGCCGCCCGCCGCCTCAATCTCTTCTGCCGCGGTGTAAATCGTACCCGGAAGATGTTTGTGCGGCTCGGCGGACTTCGCTGCGACGGCGACATTGGCGCCGTCTTTCGCAGCCCTCAACGCTATCGCCAGCCCAATGCCGCGCGACGCGCCTGTGATGAAAAGCGTTTTGTTCTTTAACGTCATGATATCATTCTCCCGCATGCCTTCCGGTCTAATCATATCACAGCGCTTTGCAACATAACTTCGCAGGACGACTCCCCGCGCTGGCGTCCCAGCTAACGGAAGGAGCGCAGTTTCAAGATTGCCGAAGCGAAGAATTTACCGTATGCCGCCAATAAACCTATGGCGAAACGAACTTTTTCACCGCCGCCGCACATGCCGAGCATGGGCAATGCTCTGACCCGAGCGATCGGGCGCGCTATATTATGGGTTACGGGCTGGCGCGTTAAGGGCCGCCCGCCCAATGAGAAAAAACTGATCGCCATTATCGGACCGCACACCTCAAACAGAGATTTTATCTATGTTTTAGGCGCAATGCTGTCATTGGGCGTGCGCATTTCGGTGATGATAAAAAAGGAAGCATTCTTTTTTCCCATGAGCCTGCTTTACAACGCCATCGGCGCCATCCCTGTGGATCGTTCTTCGCCGAACGACGTCACGGCGCAAATGGCGGCCGAATTTCACGCAAACGACAAATTATGGCTAGGGATCGCGCCTGAAGGCACCCGAAGCAAGGTAGGCCGCTTTAAAAAAGGCTATCTTCGTATTGCCCGATCCGCCGGCGTCCCGATATTCATCACAGCCTTGAACGCGCCAGCGAGGGAAGTTGTTCTGGATAAGCTATGGCCGGTTTCAGACGGCATAGATGAAGATAACAAAGCGATCGAAGACTATATATTCACAAACTTCACAGGCGTACGGCCTGAAAATCAATAATCGGCACGCGGGCGTTCGTTAAGCAGGCCAGAGTGAAGCCTAACTTTCATTCGCCGGACGGCCGCATGCGCAACCGAGCGCTTCGCAAGACTCGCCAAAAGATTTGACCCGTTTGATCGCCTCTTTGACGCGCCCGTCCTCCCCGCAATTTTCACAGACGCCGATCGCAACATGGTCATCGACAATAGCGCATCCGAAACCATGCGAGTCGATATGGCTTTTAATGTCGAGAAGGTGCGGCGGCAACTGACGACTTGCAGGCATTCGATTTCCTTTCCATCAACAACGCGCCCCGTGACGCGGCGGACGATGGACCCGAAACCGCTGCAGCGCAACAGGCGTTAAGCGAATGTGGAAATTTTTTCTGTGTAAAGATTGATTCAAATTTTATGGAATAAAAAGTGCAGATCTATCGCGCCGGGCATTCATTATAGCTGATGTTCAAAACATCAATCCGCGGCGGCACACCAAACCGCATTGGCAGCCCGACCATGCCCGTGCCCGATGTCGTGAAAATTTGAATCCCTCTTTCTTTGCGCAATCCGTAGGCGATGTCGCCGCATACACCTGTGATTGCACAGGTTAGTATCGGCAACTGGATTTGCCCGCCATGGGTATGTCCGGCGATTAACAGGTCAGCTTTTGATGCAGGTGTAAAATCACGTATCGTTGCAGGATTGTGGGTCAGAACAATACGCGGCGTGAGCGCTGCCGGCTCAAGCAGCGACAAATTCTGTCTGCGCCCCCACTGGTCCGAAAGCCCGACGAGTTCGATGGCGAATTTTTCATTCGAAATTTTAAGCGCCGCATTGTCGATCAGCCTGACGCCAAAGTTCGGCAGGCTCGCGCGCAACGGCGCACGCAAATCGGGGCCCGGCAAACCGATATCGTGATTGCCGAGAATGGCGAAGACCGGAGCGGAAATTTCGTTCAAAGCGCCAAACGATTCCTCAAATCGTTCCGGCGCCAGGAAATATATGAAATCTCCGGCGATCAGCACGAAATCCGGATTGGACGCCGCAACCTCTCGCGCAATCCGATTAATCGGCATCGCGTTTTTGAACAGGCCATTATGGGTATCGGAGAACACGGCGAGGCGCATCTCGCCGCCGACGTCAAAACAGCCGTCGAGGACGATATCGTGTTCCGCTGTATCAATTATGCGCGGCTCAACGAACCGGCCATATGCGAGGAGCGAAATGCTTGTAAAGAACGCGATGGCGCCCCACCGCATCAAGCCCTGGTTTACAACGATAAACCAGAAGGTGAGCGGCGCCGCGACGACGTATAAATAGCTCGCGTAAAAAATTGCGAGTTTGATCCATTCAAGCGGGCCGATGTCGGTCATGCGTCAGCCCTAGCCCGTCATTCCGGCAATCACATGACCGAAATCGGCATATTTTTGCGGCGGCTCACCACTTTCGTTTGCGCCGCGCGTCCTCGACCGCTTCCCAAACCCGCAGCGCATTGCCGCCAAGGATTTTCTCAATCGCCGCCTCGTCATAGCCGCGGGCGAGAAGGCCGTCGATCAACACCGGAAACGACGAGGCGTCTTTCAGTTCCACCGGCAAGGAATCCCCGACGCCGTCATAATCCGAACCGATCCCCACATGATCGATCCCGGCGAGTTCCACGGTCCGGTCGATGTGGTTGAGCACGTCGTCCAACGTAGCGAAGGGGTATGGGTGGCTCTCACGCCACGCGTCGTTAAACGCGCTACGTTCTTCGCTCGTCATCTCCCGGCCCATTTCTTTTTCTTCGACGACCCGGGCGGCGTCGCGCGGTTCGCTGTACTTATTCGCGTCTTCGGTCAGGAACGACGAGCCGTAGTTGATCATGACGACGCCGCCATTCTCGCCGATTTTGCGGACGAGATCGTCAGAAAGATTGCGCTCAAACCCCGGCGTAAAATGACGAAGCGATGAATGCGACGCCATCACCGGCGCGCGGGTCGTCGCCAGCGCATCTTCAACCGCCGCATCAGAAAGGTGGCTGACATCGACAATAACGCCAAGGTCATTCATCGCGCGCACCAGCTCGAAACCGAATGGCGACAACCCGTCCCAGCGCTTGTTCTCATCGTAGGACGAGTCCGAGATGTGGTTCGATTTCGAATGCGCCAGCGTGACGTAACGAATGCCGCGATCATAAAAGTGTTTGAGATTCTGCAGGTCACCTTCGACCGGCGAGCCGTTTTCCATGCCGTGCG
>DGNI01000170.1:0-11571 GCA_002388885.1 Parvularculaceae bacterium UBA4496
CCGGATGCCCCCTCGCCTTGCCGAGGGGCGGTGTCAGCTGGCGTTGTCGCGCAGCAGTTCTTCGGCCTGCTGAACCTGCTCGATGCAGGCTTGTTCTTCACCGCTGCCCTGCGCGTCGCGGGCGGCATCCAGGTGCGTAAGAACGACACCCAGCTCGTCGGAGCCGGAGGTGAACCAGTTCTCCCGCGGCTCGGCCGGGCCACCGGCGGCATGCACCGTCTCGCCGCCGTGCTCCTGTACCGCTTCGCCGTTTTCGACCATTTCTTTCTGCACCACCTGCTCCTCGCTGCGCGCTGCGTCGCTCGCATCCTGCCCCGTCTGTGGCGCGGCCTCGGGCGCCGCGGCGGTCTCCGGCGCTTCGGCGATGGCGGGATGGGATTCGACGGCGGCGATTCGCTCGGCACAGTCCGCATAGGCGGGCAACGGCAGGCACAGGGCGCCGACCGCCAGCAGGCAGGTCATTCGCTTGGGCATGACAGCTTCCTTCCAGAGGTGGTTGCAGGAAAATCGGGTCGCTGAAACAACGCCGCCCCACCGCCGAGGTTCCCCGGAGTTTCCGGTGTGCCGGGAACCCGGCGGCGGCTCAGGGGTTGACCCTGCGAGCCCCGCGACCCGCGGGACTCTTCCTCACGACCCGGGAGTCGCCGCCGTGGACATCATCCGCATCATCTTCGCCATTCTTCTGCCTCCGCTCGGCGTCTTCCTGCAGGTCGGCATCGGACCCCACTTCTGGCTCAATATTCTGCTGACGATCCTCGGCTACATCCCCGGCATCATCCACGCTGTCTGGATCATCGCGCGCCGCTAGCGGCGGCCCCGATCAGGTTCGCCCTTCCGCCGTCTCCTGCAGCGCCTCCCAGCGCNNGCTGTTCACCGAAGTAATTGGGTACGCCGCGCTCGGAAAGGGTATGCAAGGTACGCTCCAGGGCGTCGCGGTCAGCCTGCAGCACGAGCTTTTCGCGACCGAAGGCGACCGCCCGTTCCGCCTCGCCGCGGACCGATTCCAGGTAGACCGGCGCCGCATCCTGCGCGAGTTCGTGCAGAATATCGATGATCGCGAGGATCACCTCGGCGCAACCGGCGCCGTCACGGATGATCGGCCGGAAGGCCCGCTCCAACAGGGCGTCGAAACCGCAACGCCGAAAGGTGACCCGGCCGTCGGGTGTCTCCAGGGGCGGATACTCCGCGGGGGCCTTGGCGCCGGCAACGGCGAGCAGGCCGCCCAGATGGTGGATGCAGGCAAGCGCCGACTGCGGATCGTTGATGCCGGGCGAAAGCGCGCGGCAGGCGACCTCCGCCAGAAGTTCGAAGCCGAGCCTGGGATCGCCTTCATGGCTGCGCTCGAAGCCGATCACCACCACGGCCCGCAGGGCTGTTTGAAGGCCCTCGTCCAGCCCGGCACCACGCAGCCGCATCAGGCGCCGGTGCGGATGGACGAAGTCGCCCTCCTGCACGCAGAGTTCGACGACAAGGTCGTGCTTGCAGGCGAGGGCGTGCAACTGTGCGGCGTCGATCAGCTGGACATAGCCGGTCGACTTCGGACGCACCACCTGCGCCTCGCCGTCGTCCTTCCCGAGCGCCAGCGGCTCGCAGCCGGCGGTCGGATCGCTCGCCAGATAGGTTTCCAGCACCGAGCAGGCCTGCCGGTCGATGCGATGGATCATGCGGTTCACCTTCAGAATGTCGGCGACGTGATGGATCCACTGCACCAGGTAGCGCACCGCGTTCAGCACCAGAAAGAGCGCGCCGAAGAAAAGCAGGGTGGCACCGCCCTCCCCGACCACTGCGAAGCCGAACAGCAGCAGCGCGGTCAGGGCATAGACGAAGGTGGCCAGGAAGGTGCCGAGGGCGTTCTGGGTCACCGGATCGGCCATGATCTCCGGCACCGCGCGCGGCGAGGCCTGACCCGCGGCGAGGCTCAGCACCAGCATCAGCACCGAGAGGGTGACCGTGGCCACGGTGAGCATGCTGCCCGCCAGCAGCTTCATGAGCTCCTGCACGGCCTCGACCGCCACCGACGGCAGCCAGTCGATCGCCGCCTCGGGCAGCAGTCCGTCGACGGTGGCCAGCAGCGCCGCCGCCACGGCGGCTGCCAGGCAGAAGGCGCTCGGACGGAACCACAGCGCCGTACGGACCGTGCGGATCTCGTTCTTGATGAGCGGAAGCAGCGTTTCGCCCGGGCCGGCGACCGACATAGGATTTCCCCCCTTTTTTGGACAGCCCAAAGCCGCCGCCGGTGATTTCCATCCACCCATGGGGCTGCATGACAGGCTCTTCAGAGATGATGAAGGTCGCGCAATACCCGACCACTTTTCCTTCATATTCAGCGAGAAACTGGCCTTCGGAAAAATTATTGATCTGTCCGCGTATTTCGTCTTGGGACGATCCTTCCGATTCGCCGTAAACGCGGCGGGACAGGGCAGCAATTTCCGGAACGTCTGAGAGCACGGCATTTCTGATGACAAGCTTGGGTTTTTTTTCAATTTCGGACATAAATCACGGGATGTAGACGCCTTTTAAAATGCGTCTCACGACTAGCACGCTCCGGCCCTACGCAGCAATCAGGGGCGGCAATCAGTTGCTGCTTTCACCGGTCGACCGTAGGCGGTCAGGGCGTTACGGTCCGTTCGGATAAACAGGTGAGCCATGACTAATGAACTGGTAAAGACAGATATTGAAAACCACGTCGCGACCGTAACCTTGAACCGTCCCGATGCGCTCAACGCCTTCACGCCGGAACTGTTGCGCGCTTTGATCGCCGCGTTAAAAGCGGCGGAACAAGACGCGCGCGTCATCATTCTGGAAGGGGCGGGCCGAGCCTTTTCCGCCGGCGTAGACCTGAAACTTTTACAGGGCGCGACCTTCAAGGAAGGCAAGGTCGACGACGTATTCGACGGCGCCTCCCTAGCCGCTGTAGAGGCCATTCGTCATTCGCCTGTGCCGGTGATCGCCAAGGTGCACGGATTTTGTTTTACCGGCGCGCTGGAGCTGGCGCTTCACGCCGACTTCATCCTGACCACCGCCGACACAAAGTTTGGCGATACGCACGCCAAATGGGGGCTGCGGCCGAGTTGGGGCATGTCGCAAAACCTCGCCCGCGCAGTGGGCGTGCGCCGCGCGCGCGAGCTGTCATTTACAGCCGCGACGTTCACCGGCGCCGATGCGGAACGCTGGGGCCTCGCCAACATTGCGTTCGCTGACAAGGAAACGCTGGACACTGAAACGGCAAAACGCGCAGGCGCCATCGCCGATGCGAGCCCCGGCGCCATCGCGGCATACAAGGATCTTTATCGCGTACACGAAGAAAATCGGCCGCTTGAAGCTGCACTCGCAGAAGAGGTCTCCCGCGACTATCCGGAAATTACGGACACGATGGATCGGCTCCAGGGCTTTGCCAAATGACAGGTACGCCGGATGTGAGACCGCGTCTCCTGGTCGATATTGTCTCCGACCCCGTTTGCCCTTGGTGCTATGTCGGCCTCAAATCGTTCCAAGAGGCGCGCGACCGCTTGAGCAGCGATTTCATCGTGCTGCCGCGCATCCGGGCGTATCAGCTCAACCCGGACACCCCGGCGGAAGGCGTTGACCGGCGCGCCTATTACGACAGGAAATTTCCGGACGAAGCGCAGCGCGCAGAAATGGTGCATCAGCTGAAAGCCGCGGCGGCAGGCGCAGGTTTTTCCTTTGATCCGCTAAAGCCTTTGCGTCTGCCGAACACCCTGAAGGCCCATCAACTGATCCGCCTCGCGCATTTCGACGGCGCGCAGGAGCGCCTCGCCGACGCGCTATACGCCGCCTATTGGGATGACGGCGCTGATATTTCCGATATCGAAATTCTTACCTCGCTCGCCGATGCCGCCGGGCTCGATCCCGAAAACGCGCGGCGTGACCTTGCCGACGAGAAAAGCGCGAGCGAGGTCAAATCCGAAGCCGACGCGTTCCGGCAGGCGGGGGTTTCGGGCGTGCCGACTTTTATCGTTAACGAGCGCAACGGCTTTTCTGGCGCCCTGCCCCCCGCGAGGCTGGCGGAAACGCTGAGGCAGGCGGGAACCGCACCCGCATAAATTCTCCCCCGCTGGCCTCAAATTTGCGATATCATTGACTTATGAAACAAGTTCCCGCCTTTTTGACCGCGCTCTTTTTGTGCCTCGCGCCCGCTCATGCGGAGGTTGTCGTCGACGACGCCAAATCGCTTGAGAAAGCGGTGCGCATGGCAGGGTCGGGCGAGACCATTCGCGTCGCCCCCGGGCGCTACGACCTCACCGATCTCAAAATTCCGCGCAACATGACGATCGTCGGCGAAGGCAATGTTGTCTTCTTTTCATCACAGCCCGTTGAAAAAGGCATTCTCAATCCGCTCTGGGTTTCGACATTCCGTGTTGAGAATATCAAATTCGAGGGCGCGCGTTCCCCCGATCTGAACGGCGCCGGCATTCGCCATGACGGAGAACATCTGACCGTCATCAACTGCATTTTTGAAAATAATGAAGACGGCATTCTCGCCACCGGGCAGGAGCATGGCGAAATCATCATTCTCAATTCAATGTTTGTTGGGAACGGTTACGGCGACGGTTACTCTCACGGCATCTATGTCGCCGAAGGCGCTTCGCTTGAGATACAAAACACAGCCTTCATCGGGACCAAAATCGGCCACCATGTGAAATCGCTCGCAGGCCGCACAATAATTTCCAATTCATCCTTTGACGATGCAGACGGCAAAACCAGCTATGCTGTGGATGCGTCCCGCGGCGGCGCGGTTGCAATCACGAGCAGCAGTTTCATTCAGGCGGAAGACGCCGATAACTCAACTTTGTTCAATTACGATCTGACGCGCGGCGGCGAAGCGGTATCGCTGGAGATATCCGGCAATCGCATCGTCAACCGTAACCGCAATGGCCGTTTGTTGCGCAATGACAGCCCGTTAACGCCCGTCATCAGCAATAATGAAATCATCAACGAAGGCCGCGGCAGGATGATCGCGCAATAGCGCCGGGCCGGCGTGTGAATTAATAACATCAAAAAATCCTGAGTAAGTTTTGGCAAAGCTGACAAATTTTCAATAATTGCAGCCATTTCGCGGTCAAATTGAGTCTTTTATTCTTCACCGTTTCGCAACCTTGCGCACTGTGCGCAGCCTTGACGGCGTGCCGGAGCTGTATTCTAAATCACACGCGACTTTGTTTTGACTGACCTTACGACCCCGTCCCTCTCGCGGGACACTTGGCCGAGTTAAGATCCCAAGACATGGTTGCCTACCAAGACCCTTCGCGGAAACGCGTTGGGGCGACGCCATGAATAGGAGATCGACGAATGGCTACAGGCGCTGTCAAATGGTTCAACGCCACAAAAGGATACGGATTTATCGCCCCTGACGATGGCGGCAAAGACGTGTTTGTTCATATATCTGCAGTCAAGGAAGCTGGCATGCCTGACCTTCAGGAAGGCCAGCGCGTATCATACGAACTCGTTGACCAACGCGGCAAAACGTCAGCCGGCAATCTGAAACCGGCCGAGTAAGGTTTCATAAAAGACCTTCACGCAAAACCGCCGCTATAACGCGGCGGTTTTGTTTTTTTGACTGCCAAAAATTATTGATGCAGTGAACTGGCGGAGAGCCCGGGACAATCTTCGAACCTTGTCGCCCAAACGCGTGACTTCGTGTCGGCTGGTGAGGCCGCCCCCGCGGAGGATATCGCAAAGCGATTGTCGGCGAGCGAAATTACACGGACCCGAGAGGATCCGAACCGCTCTGACGATACAATGTTTTATGATCGATGGCGGACCCGAGAGGATTCGAACCTCTNNTCTATCCAGCTGAGCTACGGGTCCTGAAAAAGCCGGAACGCGCGGTTTACGCTATCGGCGTTCGCCCGGCAAGGGCGAGATTTCAAGCACCTTTTTTGCCTTTAATTCGCCGCCATGATGTTCCACTATCAAACTCTCAGTTTGAAAGCTACAGCGTAAAAGAGGCGTTTTTCATGACATTCAGATCAACCGTCATCGCACTGGGAATTTCGGCGTTTGCCGCCGCTTCGGCATCGGCGCAACAACCAGCCGCCAAGCTGGATGTCGCCACCGCCACGCCCGCGATGTGGCGCGTGACCGACGAGGACTCAGAGTATATTTTGCTCGGCACGTTTCATATTCTGCCGGCTGACCTCAACTGGCGCACAGACGCGCTCAACGCCGCTTTCCAGAATGCCGATACAATTTATTTTGAAGTCGAAGCGGATGGTCCAAACGCGCAAGCAATCGCCGTCAACACTGTCATGACGCAAGGCTTTAACAAGCAAGGCGTCACGCTGTCTGGAATGTTGAGCGACGCTGAAACGGCGATACTGAAAGAAATCTGTCAGGAGTTGGGCCTTCCCTTCGCCGCTGTCGATCCGATGCGGCCTTGGAACGCATTTTTAACGCTGAGCGTTCAGTTCATCATCAATCAGGGTTTTGACCCTGGCGCCGGCGTCGACTCCAGGCTTCTTGCGGAGGCGCGCACATACGGCAAGGAACTCCGGTTTTTTGAAACCCTCAAAGAACAGCTTGCGTTTTTTACCACGCTCGAACCGGAGGTTGAACAGAAACTCCTTGCCGTCACCATTCGCGACTGGGATGAGCAACAGGCGGCCTTCGACGACCTTTTCCTTGCTTGGGTCGAAGGCAATGTCGATTTTGTTGATGAACAAATGAACGACGCCATGCGCGAAGAAGCGCCGGAAGTTTATCAGCGCCTGATTGTCGACCGGAACATCGCCTGGGCCGAAGAACTCGACGCCGCGCTCAAAAACGAGGCTGGCACGGGGCTTGTCGCCGTCGGCGCCGGCCACCTTGTGGGCGGCGAATATTCCGTTCCGGCGCTTCTCGCCGCCAAGGGCTACGCCGTAACGCCCTATGGCGAGTGGACTGGAAACGCCGCGGCGAACGACAACGAGCCGCAGGCTGAAGAGTAAGCCTTAAACGTCGAGCGCTGCTGAGAGCGCATTATCCTGAATAAACTCGCGGCGAGGCTCGACGATGTCGCCCATCAGCCGCGAGAAAATATCATCGGCGTCATCAGCGGCCTTCACCTTGACCTGCAGCAGCATGCGCGCGTTTTCATCGAGCGTTGTTTCCCAGAGCTGGTCCGGATTCATTTCGCCAAGACCCTTGTAACGCTGTACTGAAACACCCTTCTCGCCCGCCATGCGCGCCGCTTTCAGAAGGCTGTTCGGCCCGGTCACGCGCACGCGCTGATCCTTGCGGCGCCATTCGGCGGGTTTCTTGAACGCATCCGCAAGCTCGTTCATCACGGCCTGTATTTTTTTGGCGTCAGCCGAAAGCAACAGATCGCGCGGTAATGAGTGCCGCTCGGTCACGCCGCGCAATTCGCGCTCAAACGTGTAGCCGCCTTCGCCGTCCGGCGCGCCCTGCCAGCCGCGCTCAAACTCATCCGCGATCATATCGAGACGTTCAGCCACCTTGTCTGCTTTTTCCTGCGCCGCATCGCCGTCAGGCGCCTCGCTCAAGGCGCGCGCCAGCGCGGCCTGAACGATGATGTCGCGCGAAAAGCGCAACGGAAACTCGTCAATCGAATTCCGCACCTTGCGCGCCTTGGCGATCAGGTCGGCGAGATCGGGCCCAGCAATCGTCTCGCCGCCGTCGAGCGCCAGCGCCGCGTCAGTGATCCCGTCAGCATAGAGGTGATCTTCGAGCGCCGCATTATCGAGCAGATACTGCTCAGACTTGCCGCGGGAAATTTTATAAAGCGGCGGCTGAGCAATATAGAGATGACCGCGCCGGATGAGTTCCGGCATCTGGCGGAAGAAAAACGTCAGCAGCAGCGTCCTGATATGCGCGCCGTCGACGTCGGCGTCGGTCATAATGACGATTTTGTGGTAGCGCAGCTTGTCGGGATTGAAATCATCCCGTCCGACGCCGGTGCCGAGCGCCGTGATCAGCGTGCCAATCTCCTGGCTTGAAAGCATCTTGTCGAAGCGTGCGCGTTCGACGTTGAGGATTTTACCGCGCAGCGGCAGCACCGCCTGATTTTCACGGTTGCGCGCCTGCTTGGCGGATCCGCCGGCCGAGTCACCCTCGACGATGAAAAGTTCGGCCTTCGCCGGATCGCGCTCCTGACAGTCAGCGAGCTTGCCCGGCAACGACGCCACATCGAGCGCCGACTTGCGCCGCGTCAGTTCGCGCGCTTTTCGCGCCGCCTCGCGCGCCGCGGCGGCCTCGACGATTTTTTGCACAATGCGCTTGGCTTCGCCCGGGGTTTCCTCGAACCATTCGCCGAGCCGTTCGCTCACGGCGCCCTCTACCACGGGCCGCACTTCAGACGATACGAGCTTGTCTTTCGTCTGCGAAGAAAATTTCGGATCGGGCACTTTTACCGAAAGGACGCAGGTCAGCCCCTCGCGCGCATCGTCGCCGGTCAGCGAGACCTTTTCCTTTTTCGCAATGCCGGATGTCTGCGCATAGCTGTTGATAATGCGCGTCAACGCGGCGCGGAAGCCGGCAAGGTGGGTGCCGCCGTCCCGCTGCGGGATATTGTTGGTAAAACACAGCACCTTTTCGTGGTAACTGTCGTTCCACCACATGGCGACTTCAACGGTAAGCCCTTCGCGGTCTACCGTAAACGAAACCGGCTGGCTTAAAAGCGCCGTCTTAGCGTCGTCAAGGTAACGCACGAACTCCACCAATCCGCCGTCATAGAGCATGTGCTCTTCGCGCGCTTCTACGTGACGCTTGTCGATCAGCTTGATGGAAACGCCTGAATTCAAAAACGCCAGTTCGCGCAGGCGGTGTTCAAGCGTATCAAAGTCAAATTCGGTGCCGGTAAAAATCTGGTCCGACGGAAGGAAGGTGACTTCCGTCCCGGTCTTTGTCGTATCGCCGACAACTTCAAGATCGGCCTCCGGCTCGCCCATGCGAAACCGCATGAAATGTTCCTTGCCGTCGCGGCGGATGCGCAGATCCAGCGTCTCTGAAAGCGCGTTCACCACCGACACGCCGACGCCGTGGAGACCGCCGGAAACCTTGTAGGAATTCTGGTCGAATTTCCCGCCCGCATGCAGCTGGGTCATGATCACCTGCGCCGCGGAAACGCCCTCTTCAGTGTGAATCTGCGTCGGGATGCCCCGGCCGTTGTCGGTAACGGTGACGGAGCCGTTTTCGTTGAGGATCACCTCAACCGTATCGCAATAGCCGGCAAGCGCCTCGTCAATGGCGTTATCGACGACTTCATAGACCATGTGGTGAAGGCCAGAGCCGTCGTCCGTGTCCCCAATATACATACCCGGACGCTTGCGAACGGCGTCGAGACCTTTCAGGACCTTGATCGAATCCGCGCCGTAATCGCCGCCATCAGTCTGCGGTGCTGGCTGCTGTTCGCTGGATTCATCTTTTGCGGCGTTGTTCGCCATGATTGTTCTTTCCGTTTCGTTCAGTGTTCTAAAAGCGCGCCATCGCGCGCTTCAAAATGTTGAGCACGCTGATCCCACGCATCAAAAAGAGACTTTTCGGTTCCCGTCATGAAGGTCTGGAACCCGAGATCGTCAAGAATAGAAAACAACGCCGCACGCCGGTCGGGGTCGAGATGCGCGGCGATTTCATCGAGCAGCAATATCAGCGGCGTGCCTTCACGTTTTGCCGCAAGCGCCCGGGCGTTCGCCAGCACAAGGCCAATCAGCAGCGCCTTTTGCTCACCGGTCGAGCAGAGCTTCGCCGGACGGCCTTTGGCGCGATGAACTGCGACGAGATCAGAGCGGTGCGGGCCCGCAAGCGCGCGACCGGCGTCGGCATCAAGTCTGCGGCGCTGCTTGAGCTTGTGCGCAAACTCCTGTGCAACCTCATCCTGCGAACGCGCGCCCAGCGCTTCTTCTAGCTCGCCGTCGAGCGAAATATCCGCGGCAGGAAAAACGCCGGCATCTTCGGCGACCTCAGATGACGCGAGCCGCGACGCCATGTCGTTGCGCGCTGCGGCGATGGCTGCGCCAGCCTCCGCCATCTGCGCCTCGACGGCGCAGAGCCATTCATCGTCACGTGCGCCCTCATCCAGCAAACGCTGGCGCTGACGCATGGCCTGCTCGTAAGCGGTTGAGCGCTTGCCATGCGCCGGATCGTGCGCCAGCGTCATGCGATCAAGAAACCGGCGGCGCTCGCCTGCACCTTCCATGAAAAGCCGGTCCTGCGCCGGCGTCAGCCACAGAAAACGCAAATGATCTGCGAACGCGCCCGGTCCTGATGCATCGCGGTCATCAATGCGGCAAACGCGCCGCGCCGGGTTTGACGCATTGGCGCCAACGCCGAAGCGGCGCTCGTCCTCGCTGTCATCAACGCGCGCTGACACTGCCCAGCCGCCAGACCCGCCGATGCGCGGCAGCTCGTCAAGCTTCGCACTGCGAATACCGCGCCCCGGCCCAATCAGGGAAATCGCTTCGAGAATGTTGGTCTTGCCGGCGCCGTTAGGTCCGACGATCGACGTCAGCGTGCCGGCGTGAANNTGCAATTTCCGCGCGAACGTATGAACGAAAATCCGTAAGCGTCAGTTTCTTGATTCGCGCGCGCTTGCCGGATGCCGCAGCAACATCCGTGTCAGTCTCCTCCCAATTGCTGACAGCCGCTTCGCTCAAAACCTTACACTCTCAACGGCATTAAAACGTAAAGCGCACGCTCATCTTCCTCATCGAGGATGACGGTGGGCGATGATGGATCAGCGAGCCGGAACGTCGCCGTCTCTCCGTCAACCTGCTGCGCCACATCAAGGAGGTAGCGCGCATTAAATCCGATCTCCAAGGGATCGCCGCCATAATCGACGGAGAGTTCCTCAAGCGCGGAGCCCGCTTCCGGATTGTTGACGGCCAGGCGCAAACGATCGGCCTCGAGCGCAAGCTTGACCGAACGCGTACGGTCGGCCGAAACCGTCGAAACGCGATCCACCGCTTGCGCAAAATCCTTTGTCTCAACACGCAGGGTGTTGGAATTACCCTTCGGAATAACGCGTTCGTAATCCGGGAACGAGCCGTCAATCAGCTTTGAGGTCAGATACCCTGCGCCAAAACCGAACCGGATTTTCGCCGGCGATACGGCGATTTCGACGTTTTCCTCGGCATCCTCCAGGAGGCGCGCGAGCTCGGCAATCGCCTTGCGCGGTACGATGACGCCCGGCATGGCGCCCGCCCCGTCAGGCAGCGGCGCGTCGATGCGCGCCAGCCGGTGACCGTCGGTCGCCGCGGCGCGCAAGGAAGGCGCATCGCCATCCGTATGGGCGTGGAGATAAACGCCGTTCAAATAGTACCGCGTTTCTTCCTGCGACATGGCGAACCGCGCCTTGCCGAGAAGACGGCGCAAATCCGATGTCGGCATCGAAAACCGCGTTTCGAGGTCGTCGGTCGAAAGGCTCGGAAAATCATCTTCCGGCAGAACCGCAAGCGCAAATTGCGAGCGACCGGACGAGACCTGCAAGCGCCCCTCTTCCTTTGACAGTTCAAGGCGCACCTGCGCACCGTCAGGCAGGCGCTTGACGATTTCGAAGAGCGTCAGCGCCGACACTGTCGTCGCGCCCTTGCCAGCGACATCCGCCGGCGCTTCTTC
>DGNI01000170.1:11609-14715 GCA_002388885.1 Parvularculaceae bacterium UBA4496
ACGTTCGACAGGATCGGAATGGTGTTTCGGCGTTCAACAACGCTTTGCACGTGCCCCAAAGCTTTGGACAGCGCGGTCCTTTCTATCGTCACTTTCATCCGGATTGCTCTTTCGAAAAGATGTTTCGCGCCCTCTATTTGCGCAGTCTGTCGTTATCAATTTTCCTGACGGCGCGCCGCTGAAAAGCGCCCGAAAACGCATCCTTCCGGCGACGCCGGCGCAGCGAATCGCCGTGCGGAATTCCGCCTTTAATTATAGCCGAGAAAGCCCCCAAAAAGCTAGCGCCGGCGCTCATTTCAAGCGCCGGCGGCGAAAGCCTAGAAGGCTGATTTCAGGGTGTTTTTCAGAGGGGCGAAATTAGCCCTCCAAGGCCTCGCGAATACGCCTTACGCCGTCCTGAAATGTCTTGTCCCGCTCCAGTAGCGCCTGCGCGCGGCGATAGGAACTCATGACCGTCGTATGGTCGCGGCGAAGCGCTTTTCCGATGCGGGGAAAGGACTCTTTAAGGACCTCCCGGGCGCACCAGACGACGGCATGGCGGGCACGCACGATGCGCTGCGGCTGGGCCCGGCCCGTCATATCCTCGAGCCTCAGACCGAAAGCCTCGGCGCCGGCGGCAATGGCGTCGTCTATGGTCGAAATACGCTTTCTGTCGTCCAGCCGCGATTTGAGGATGGATTTCGCTTCATCGAGATCGACGACAATATCTTCGCCGCCATACATCAGGAGCAACTGGTTGAGGGCGCCGATCGTCTCGCGCGTGCTTTGTGAGAACGTACGCGCGATAAACGCCAGCACATCATCGCTGATCGTGCATTTCGCCGTGCTTTGCTCGACCCGCTTTTGCAGCACCGCCATCCGCAACGCTTCGTCGCCCTGATGAATTGGCGCGCATATGCCGCCGGCAAGACGGTCAGCGATACGCTGGTTGATACCTGCTTCGGCCAATTTGGCGGGCGGAAGCTCTCCGGCGATGACAACCTGTTTGCCGCTGTCCAGCGCTGCATCAATCACGATCAGTAATTCCTCCTGTGTTCTGTTTTTGCCTGTCAAAAAATGGATGTCGTCAAATGCGAGATACTCGTTATCCAAAAGCGCTTTGTGCAGCGCCTGGGTTGAGTTAGCCCAAACGGCGCTAACGCACGCATTCACAAGATTGTTGTAGGTCACGTAACCTGCCGGCCCGCGTCCGGCGCTCTTGGCCCACTCATGCGCAATCGCCTGCAACAAATGCGTTTTGCCAACGCCTGACGGTCCATAAAAATAGATCAGCTCTTTTGGACGGCCGTCCGAGAGGGCTTCATGTGCGGCAGCCCATGCGATGCGATTTGAAGAGGCTACCGCAAAAGCATCAAACGTACGGCGGGGGTCAAGCGCAGTCGCAAGGCCTTCAAAATTCTGTTCCTTTGCGCCGGGCGGCGTGGCGGCGGCAACGGGCGCAGCAAAATCGCTGGACCGGGCCCGCTTTTCCTCCCGCGCATCGACCTTGGCGGCATGTGCGCTCAGATTCTTAAGCACTGTCAGGCGCATATTGCGGAACGGCCCGACTTCCTTGCGCCATGTATCAGCCAGAACCGGGAAGAAACGATGGTCCAGCATGTCACGCTTCGCTTCGGAGCCGGTTGAAAGCGTCACACACTCCTCGCTCAAATCGGCGAGCCCGAGATCAACAAACCACGATTTGTATTTTGCATCGCCTACCCGCGAGCGCAGCGCTGCATGATAGCGTTTAAAGATCTCGGAATGACCTTTTTGCTGTTCTACTTCACTACCGCCTGTTGTGTTTTCGTTTTCCATTTCGTGTCCGCCCAAAATTCGGTCAAGCCAGCACTTACGCGGGCGAAAAATTCGCAGCGCGCAAGACGGCCAAATATGTTTTATTTCCGGCGTAACGCAGCCGGCGCGAAGAAACTCTTTTAGAGCAGCAAAACGCCCGCTTCCAGAATGGCGCACCTGATAACCAATTTACTGAAGCTGTCGTTTTTCATTTTTGCTTATCCCCGACCTATCAAGCGTTAAGTGTCACGCACGTATGCATCAGCCGCCCCTTGAGAGACAAAAACGACTGATTGAAAACGCTGCTCTAACTAAAACTGAATTTGCGAAAATTCGTCCGCATTCGTCATATTGACTACGCCTAGTCTAGTTAAACTTAAGGATGAGCGTCAAGCTTTGATTCGTCATTTGTGACGAATTTTTTGCAGAACGTTTCATCGCATTCCCCTTGTAAAATAAGGCGCGCAACAAAAACAAACTGTTACAGAACGAAACGAACAAAGACTGGCAACGCGCAATTTTTGCACTGGCATTTTGTGCGCTTGGCGCAAAATAAAAACAAGAAAAAATTTTGCGCGCTCGCCAATAAAACGAACGCGCAACCATAGAAAACCAATTCAAAAATTGAAAGAAAAAATTACGCAGCGAGCGATTTGATGCGTGAAGATAGACGCGACAGTTTCCGTGAAATTGTTTTCTGGTGATAAACGCCTTTTGAAACAGCGCGGTGCATTTCCGGCTGCGCCGATTTCAGCGCCGCCTCGGCAGCCTTTTTATCGCCAGAAGCAATGGCTTCCTCCACCTTGCGCAGGTAAGTGCGCACGCGCGAACGGCGCGATTTGTTGACGACGGTACGGCGCGCAATTTTACGCACCATTTTCTTGGCGGAAGACGTGTTAGCCATATTTCATTCACTCAAGGGTTATGCGCCATGCTGCAGCGCGAGCGGCGGTATATAGCGAGGCGGGAAAAGCGCGTCAAGTCGGAGGCTAACGCTTATTTTCAGCACTTTTCAACGCTGACAGGATGGGCAGAAGAATGTGCTGCGCCCGCCCTGAACGATACGGCGGATTTCTACGCCGCATTGTCGGCAGGGCGCTCCCTCCCGGTCATAGGCGTCAAAGCGGTGCTGGAAATAGCCAAGCTCTCCCTCGGCGCTGGCAAAATCCCGCAAAGAGGAGCCGCCGGCCGCCACCGCGTCGCGCAGAACCTCCACAATCTTGCCATGCAGCCGCTCGCCGCGCCGCCCAGCGACGGATCGCGCGCGTCGGCGGGGCGATATTCCGGCCCGATAGAGGGCCTCGCAGACATAGATATTACCGAGCCCGGC
>DGNI01000143.1:0-1393 GCA_002388885.1 Parvularculaceae bacterium UBA4496
CCGTTGCAACTTCCAGCGCGGCGCGCGCCAGCAGCCTTGTTGAATCAAGCGTCGGCATCGACGAAATATCGGGCGTGATCAGCAGCGGTATCTCAGTACACACCAGCGCAACGCCATCGCATCCCTCACCTTTCAGGCGGTTGATAATATCAACATAAGCCTGCCGTGACGGATCAGTGAAAATGCCTTTCACCAGTTCGCTGAAAATGATCCGGTTGATTTCTTCGCGTTCATCGGCGTCTGGAAACGCCGCCTCGATCCCGCGCGCCGGCAGCGCACGGCGATAGACCGGCCCCTCCATCGTATATTTTGTGCCGAGCACTGCGACTTTCGACATACTAAGACGCACGGCCTCATCGGCGACGACATCGGCGATGTTCAGCCCAGGCAGCGCGAATTCAGGTCCCTGTGTTTCGAGGGCAATATGGCTGGTGTTATCGGGACAGGCGAAGAACGCCGCCCCCGCTTTCGCCAGCCGGTCAATCGTCTTCGCGTGAATCTCACGGATTGTCCGATAGTCGCCCGCATCCCACGCCGCCATGGAACGCCCCATGGCGATGCAGTCGAGCGTGACGTCCGGGTGCATGTGCTCGCCGAGCTTTTCTTCCGCCTCAAGACAAAAGGTGCGGAAACAGAGCGCCGCCCCTTCTGCGCTATGGGCGAGAATGCCGAAATGTTGCAGCGAAGCCGTCACTCTTCGGACTCATCCCCTTCATCTTCGCCGTCCACATCTTCAATCCGGCCGACGGAGACCACATTTTCGTCCTCACGCGTACGGAATATTGTCACGCCTTGCGTATTACGCCCGGCGATGCGGATGTCATTGACCGGCGTCCTGATCAACTGGCCGCCGTCGGTGACCAGCATGATCTGGTCGGAGTCCTCGATTGCGAACGAGGCGACCACAGGTCCGTTTCGGTCCGTCGTCTGAATAGCGATAATGCCCTTACCGCCGCGGCCGGAGGTTCTGTATTCGTAAGACGAGGTGCGCTTGCCGTAACCGTTTTCGGTGACAGTCAGGATGAACTGTTCCGCAGCGCCAAGTTCGGCGAGACGGTCGGGGCTGATCGCAACATCAGGCGTTTCCGTATCTTCGGGTTCTTCGACATCCTGTTCGCCCGCGGCGCGGCGCATGGCGGCGGCGTGTTTCAGATATGCCTTCGCTTCGCCGGAAGAAGTGTCCACATGGCGCAACACCGCCATGGAGANNCTTTATCAAGCTTGATGCCGCGCACGCCGGTAGATGTGCGTCCGGCGAAGACGCGCACGGCGTCAACCGGGAAGCGAATGCACATGCCCTGCGCCGTCGTCAGCAGGACGTCTTCGTCCTCGCGGCAGACGCGCACGCCGATAATGCGATCGCCCTCGTCAAGCTTCATGGCGATCTTGCCGT
>DGNI01000143.1:1537-9344 GCA_002388885.1 Parvularculaceae bacterium UBA4496
GACGTCGGCGCGCCTTCCGGCAAGCGCCAGAGCTTCAGCTTGTACGCCATGCCCGTAGACGTGAAGAACAGGAGCGGCGTGTGGGTGTTGCCGACGAAAAGCTGATTGACGAAATCCTCGTCCTTGAACTTCATGCCGGCGCGTCCTCTGCCGCCACGCTTTTGCGCGCGATAGGTCGAAAGCGCCGTGCGCTTCACATAGCCCGCATGGGTCACCGTCACGACCATGTCTTCCTGGGCGATCAGGTCTTCGTCCTCGACCTCGCCTTCGGCCTCAACAATCTCGGTTCTGCGCGGCGTTGCGAATTCATCGCGTACGGCGGTGAGGTCTTCCTTGATGATCGTCATCACCCGGTCGCGGTTGCGCAGGATTTCGAGATAATCCTCGATCTTCTCCGCAAGACCTTTCAGCTCATCGCCGATTTCATCGCGGCCGAGCGCCGTCAGGCGCTGCAGGCGCAGATCGAGAATGGCCTTCGCCTGTTCCTCGGACAGCTTGAGCTTGTTGCCGTCGCTCATCATGTGACGCGGATCGGCGACGAGCAGCACCAGCGGCGCAAGGTCTTTTGCCGGCCAGTCCTTGGCCATCAACTGTTCTTTCGCCGTCGCCGGATCGGGCGCGGCGCGAATGAGCGCGACGACTTCGTCTATATTGGCGACAGCGATCGCGAGGCCGACCAAAATGTGAGCGCGATCGCGCGCCTTGTTGAGATCGAACTTCGTGCGGCGGGTAATTACTTCCTCACGGAAGTCGATGAACGCGCTCAAAACATCCCGCAGCGCCAGTTGCTGGGGCTTTCCGCCGTTCAAGGCCAGCATGTTGACACCGAAACTCGTCTGCAGTTGCGAGTGTCGATAGAGCTGGTTGAGCACCACATCCGCAGCCGCATCGCGGCGCAGTTCGATCACGACGCGAATGCCCTGACGGCTGGACTCGTCGCGAATATCGGCAATGCCTTCGATCTTTTTCTCACGCACCAGACCGGCGATGCGCTCGACCATCAGCGATTTGTTCACCTGAAACGGAATCTCGGTGATGATAATGCCGTATCGATCCTTGCGCACCTCTTCGATGGTCGCGCGGCCGCGCATGACCACCGAACCGCGCCCAAGCAACAAACCCGCTTTTGCGCCGGCGCGGCCTAAAATCGTGCCGCCAGTCGGAAAGTCCGGACCCGGTACAATTTCAATCAACTCTTCATCGGAGATGTCGGGATTATCGACCATGGCGAGGGTCGCATTGACAATCTCGCCGAGATTATGCGGCGGAATATTGGTCGCCATGCCGACGGCGATGCCGCCTGAACCGTTAACGAGAAGGTTTGGAAACTTTGCAGGTAAAACCGTCGGCTCCTGCTCGGAGCCGTCATAGTTCGTCTGAAATCGGACAGTGTCTTTTTCAATGTCGTCGAGTAGCGAACTCGACACTTTCTCCATGCGACACTCGGTATAACGCATGGCGGCCGCGGTATCGCCGTCAATGGAACCGAAATTACCCTGCCCGTCGACGAGCGGCAGGCGCATGGCGAAATCCTGCGCCATACGAACAAGCGCGTCGTAAATCGACTGGTCGCCATGAGGGTGATATTTACCAATTACATCACCGACGACACGAGCGGATTTGCGATAGGACTTGTTCCATACATACCCGTTCTCATGCATCGACCAGAGAATGCGCCGGTGCACGGGCTTCAGTCCGTCGCGCGCATCGGGGATCGCGCGGCTCACGATTACGCTCATGGCGTAGTCGAGATAGGACTTTCTCATCTCGTCTTCGATGGAGACGGAGGTCACGCCATCCGAAGGAGGTATCTGGGGCGGATTTTCGGGAGTTTCGGGGTTATCGCCGTTATTGTCGGCCACGTATAAAACCTTTTGGAATCAGTCGGAAAAGAACGATCCCGCTTAGCATTCGCCCCCCTCAAAGCCAAGCATCTGCGCCGGTTTCGGGCGAGTTTATTCGCCGGGTGTCTTAGGTTAAGATCGGCTTTGGAGATGGTCTGGAGAAGTAGTTGATCTCACTGGCAAAATACCTCGCGATTTCAACGGTGTCGGCGCTGGTTCTGACGGCCTGTGGAAATAATGGCGCGACGGCTGAAAACGCGGCGCCTTCGAATTCGCAACCGCCGGCCCTCGCGCCTGCCGGATGGGCCGACGCCGCTGTGCTGTTTGTCGACGCCGCGGGCGCGCCTGCGGGCTCGGCTGAGTTCAAGCAGGCTTCCAAAGGCGGCGTCATGATCCGCGTTGAACTCAATTCTCTCGCGCAGGGCTGGCACGGCATTCATTTGCATCAAGTCGCCGACTGCACTGACGGCGCCGACGGCTTCAAGGCTTCGGGCGGCCATGTAAATCCGGACGGTTTTCAGCATGGGCTGTTAAACCCCGAAGGACATGAGCGCGCCGACATGCCGAATATTTATGCGGGGGNNGCGCGACCGCAGAAATTTTTGCGCCCGGTCTGTCGCTGGGCGTCGGCGCGGAAGGCCCGGCGGAAGACGGGCTTTATAATCTTCTGGATGCGGACGGCTTTGCCGTCGTCGTTCATGAAAATCCCGACGATCACATGACGCAGCCGATTGGCGGCGCCGGCGCGCGCGTGGCTTGCGCGGCTGTGAGTTCGGGATGATACTTATCGGTGGGGCAAGTTGCGTAGGGGAGCGAAAATGAAAACCATGAACAGACGGTCGGTGCTGACAAGCGGCGCGGCGTGCGTCGGGCTTGCCGCGGCGCCGATTCCTGCGCGTGCGGACGAGCCTATGGGCGCATGGACACCGCTCGCTGATATGCCGTTTCCAGTGCAGGAAATTTACCCCGCGCCGTTCCGCAAGTCGGCTGACCCCGGCCCGTCCCTTAAACCGTCGCCCATGAACCTCATCGTCAATGCCGGCGGGCTGCTTCCCGATGGCGAGTTCAACGTCACCGACGCTGTCACCTTCTATGATCCGGCATACGATGCGTGGGGTTACGGCACGGCGCTTCCCGAGCCACGCCATCACGTTGCGCTCGTCAACAATAACGGCTTTCTCTACGCTGTCGGCGGCTTTGCGCGGAACGCCCGCGGCGGCTGGCAGATGCGCACCAATTGCTGGCGACTGCGCGATCTCAAAGGACAATGGCAGACGATGCAACCGCTGCCGCATCCGCAGGCGGAAATGGTCTGCATTTCGCTTGGCGGATACATTCACGCAGTGGGCGGGCGCGCGCCCTCGGGCAGTCTCAATGCGCAATGGGCCGATCATATCGATACGGATGCGCACTGGTTTTACGACCCTGCGGACAATCGCTGGCGCTCCCTGGCGCCGATGCCGACGCCGCGCAACTCCGCCGCGGGCGTCTCCGTCAACGGCGTCCTTTACGTCCTCGGCGGGCGCACGGTTGCGGGCGGCAACACAGACGCCGTCGAGGTTTACGACCCCCTCGCCGACCGCTGGGCCGAGGCGAGCCCTATGCCGAAAGCGCAAGGCGGCCTCGCCGCCGCAGTCCTGAATGGAAAGATCTACGCCTTCGGAGGCGAATATTTCGGTACCGGCGGCAGCGGGGTTTTCGCCGAGGCGTGGGAGTATAATCCTGACACGGATAAATGGCGCGCCGTCGCCGCCATGCCCAGACGGCGCCACGGACTCGGCGCCGTCTCTATTGGCGAAGCGATTTACGTTATGGGCGGCGCCGCACAAGCGGGCGGCAACGCCACCAGCGCCGCGCTCGACCGGTTTGAGATTTAAAACGCATCCATCAGCGGCTGGTATTGCGCGCGGTCGATGCCGACCGGCAGAATGATGCGGATTTGTTTGGATTCGCCGATAACGCCGTATTCCTCGATGGCGACGGCGCCGTCGTGACCCTCGGCGATCATGCGCTTTGACATTTCCGGATAGACTTTCATCGGCGCCAGCATGAACGACGCATAATTTTTATAGGGAAACGGGCTGATCAGCGCATCCGACTGCGGCAGCATCACGCCCGGAAACGCGCCGCGCCACTTCGCCTGTTCTTCTTCCGCGAGCCCATCGATACGGCAGGCGATCACGGATCTTAGGTCTTCCTTCCGCGTATCCGGCGGGTCGAGATAAACGGCGAGAGAGTTGCAGCGGTCGAGCCCCTTTGCCTCCCAATTCGCCTGAAACTGTTCCCAGCTTTTGCCGATGGTTTCATAGGCGCCGCGATGGGTTGCGTAGACGATCTCCGCCGGCCCGTAGGCGCCGCGTTCAACGGTGACCTTACCAAAGCCGCCGAGATAGCCGTAAAACGCAACAGCGATAACCAGCAGAAGAACCAATAATCCGCCGATAGCTTTGAGTACTCCCATGGGAACCCTCCCCGATTGAATTGGGTGGCGCTCAGGATACGCCTTTGTTCATTGAGCGCCAAACCTAAAACGGCAGGTTTTTGGAATTGACGCCCGTCTCGCCTTGCGCTTCAAACCGGGCTCATGAAAATCCTTGTGACGGGTTCGTCCGGCCATCTTGGCGAGGCGCTGATGCGCCTACTTGGCGGTACGCCGCATGACGCGCGCGGGCTCGACATCAAGCCCGGCCCTTATACTTCCCTTGTGGGATCGATCGCCGATGGGGTGTTCGCCGAAACATGCGTGCGCGGCATGGATGCGGTCATTCACACGGCGACGCTGCACAAACCCCATGTGGCGACCCATTCGCGGCAGGATTTTGTCGACACCAACATCACCGGCACGCTGAATCTGCTCGAAGCGGCGCGCGAACACGGGCTTGGCGCATTCATCTTCACCAGCACCACCAGCGCCTTCGGCCATGTGTTGCGCCCCGAGGAAGGCGCGCCCGCCGCCTGGGTGACGGAGGAATTGCGCCCGAAACCGAAAAACATCTACGGCATTACGAAACTGGCGTCGGAACATCTGTGCAGTCTGTTCCATGAGAAATACGCACTCAACGCCATCATCCTGCGCACCTCGCGGTTCTTCCCCGAGGAAGACGACAGCCGCGCCATCCGCGACGGTTATGACGACCTGAACGCGAAGGTGAATGAACTGCTCTATCGCCGCGTTGATATCGAAGATGCTGCAAGCGCACATCTTTGCGCTATCGAACGCGCCGCTGATATCGGGTTCGGCCGGTACATCATCAGCGCCACGGCCCCATTTTCTGAAAACGAAACCGCGGAACTGCGTACAAACGCGCCTGCTGTTGTCCGCCGGAATGCGCCATTTGAGNNCCCGCCGTGGATGGAAAATGTTTCCGTCTATCGACCGGGTGTATGTGAATGAAGCCGCACGGCGGGATCTTGGCTGGGCGCCGAAAGTGGACTTTCAAACGGCGCTAGCGCGCCTTTGCGCCGGCGAAAACCCATTCAGCAATCTGATGGATGATATCGGTAAAAAGGGCTATCACGACGAAGTTTTTGAAGATGGCCCATTTCCGGTGGACTAGCTGCGTCTCAATTCCGGTCGGTCGGCAGACAGTCCGCGTAAACCGGGTTGCCGACAACCTGACGGCTCATCCAGGCTTCGCCGGCCGCAACGCATTCGGCTTCCGTTTCATAAACGCCGATAATTTCCGGNNCGGGCGATAAATACCCTTGCGCCGTCCATTCTTCATATACGTCATGCTGCGTCGCGCAGCCAGATGCAGCCGACAATGTGAAAATTATTGCACTGCGAAATAATCCGGCGCCGAAGCGCTTCGTCGATAAACAATCGGGAGTCATAAGACGCCTCCTCATCCATGTGCATTGAACATTCGAAGCAAGGCGAAAACGCGGCGCACGCACGAAATTATCCACAAAACAGTTCGGCTCCAAAATAAAATTGTGGAAAAAGTAAAGCCCCGGCGATGCGCGCCGGGGCTTTTGACGAATTCAAGTTGAATTCTTGTCGTTCGAACACATGTCTGCGTCCGGATATTCCTGCTGCGGAGCGCCCCCGCATGTCATCGGCCCGTAAAACGCCGGCCCGATGAAAAGCCTCCTCTTTTTTTGCTCCAGTGATGCTTCAAAACATCACTTTTGCGAGGAGAAAACTGACAAAACTGCGCAATTCAGGCGGCTTTCGCCCGAATCAAACGCCGATTAACGGCGCTTCGTCTTACGTTTTGCTGTCTTGCGCTTTGCGGTTTTCCGCTTCGCGGTCTTACGCTTTGCAGTCTTGCGCTTGGTCGCCTTCTTGGCGGTTTTACGCTTGGCCGTCTTGCGTTTTGCAGTCTTCCGCTTCGCAGTTTTCCGCTTTGCAGTCTTCCGCTTCGCAGTCTTGCGCTTTGCGGTTTTCCGCTTGGTAGCCTTACGTTTTGTGGCTTTTTTCGCGGTTTTCCGCTTAGCCGTCTTACGCTTTGCAGTTTTCCGCTTAGCGGTTTTGCGCTTTGTCGTCTTGCGCTTCGCCGTCTTGCGGGCTGTCGTCTTACGCTTAGTCGTTTTACGTTTCGCGGTTTTTCTCTTCGCCGCTTTTCTTTTGGTCGTTTTTCTTTTGACCGCCATGGTTCACCTCCGAATCATGATTCGAAAGTAGAACCATAACCGAATTTCCTAAAAAAGTATTGTCTGCGCGAAACAAGTTGCGTTCGCGCATTTTAATTTTTGCGATTTATGATTCGTTTCAGCGATTAAAATGGAATGTCGTCGTCGAGTTCATAACTTTGTCCGCCCGAAGAACGACCTTGGTCTGACATTCCGTTATCGCCGCGATCGTAAGAACCGCTTCCGCCGCTTTTTCCATCGAGCATCGTCAGATTGGAATTGAAACCCTGCAGTACGACTTCGGTCGTATATTTGTCCTGACCGTTTTGATCTTGCCATTTACGCGTCTGCAACTGGCCTTCGAGATACACTTTCGAGCCTTTTTTAAGAAACTGCTCGACAATCCGCGTCAAACCTTCATTGAAGATAACTACCCGATGCCATTCGGTTTTTTCGCGCCGTTCGCCGGTGTTTTTGTCTTTCCAGCTGTCTGAAGTCGCAACGGAAAGATTTGCAATCGGTCTTCCGTCTTTCGTCTGACGAATTTCCGGATCAGCGCCCAGATTACCCACCAAAATCACTTTATTGACGCTGCCAGCCATAATGCTCTCCTCGAAATTCGAATGTTCAAAGCTCATCGCGCGGATTCGGCGTCCGCTCAACGATTGGTTCTCCCCAACGCAACAGCTTGAATTTCGGACAAATGTTCACACCTTGTTCTTGCTGTCAACGCCGATATAAAGAACACCGAACCGGAATTCACGCCGTACCTGTATATATAAAGAGACGAACGTCCCCATGAGTTTGAAATCGATCCGCGTCGCCGGCGCGCGCGAGCACAATCTGAAAAACATCACGGTCGAGCTGCCGCGCGACAAGCTGATCGTGATGACGGGCCTTTCCGGCTCCGGCAAATCATCGCTCGCCTTCGATACCATCTACGCCGAGGGGCAGCGCCGCTATGTGGAAAGTCTTTCCGCATATGCGCGCCAGTTCCTGGAAATGATGCAAAAGCCGGATGTGGACCAGATTGACGGTCTGTCGCCCGCGATTTCCATCGAACAGAAGACGACATCGCGCAATCCGCGCTCGACTGTTGGCACGGTCACGGAAATCTACGACTATATGCGCCTGCTCTGGGCGCGCGTCGGGGTTCCTTACTCACCCGAAACGGGATTGCCGATCACCTCGCAGACCGTGACGGAAATGGTCGATCGCCTGATGAAAGAAGGCGACGGGGCGCGTTTTTATCTCCTTGCGCCGATCATTCGCGGGCGAAAGGGCGAATACCGGAAAGAATTCGCCGAACTTCAGAAAAAGGGTTTTCAGCGCGTCAAAGTCGATGACGAGTACTACGAAATCGCAGACGTCCCGAAACTCAACAAGAA
>DGNI01000010.1 GCA_002388885.1 Parvularculaceae bacterium UBA4496
GGCCACCACCCTGTCGGGCGGCGAGGCGCAGCGGGTGAAACTGTCAAAGGAACTGTCGAAACGCGCCACGGGCCGCACGCTCTACATTCTCGACGAGCCGACCACCGGGCTTCACTTCGAGGATGTGAGGAAGCTCATGGAAGTCATTCAGGAACTGACCGACGGCGGCAACACCGTCATCGTCATCGAACATAATCTCGACGTGATCAAACAGGCCGACTGGATTTTGGACTTAGGGCCCGAAGGCGGCGACGGCGGCGGCGAGATCGTCGCGGCCGGCACGCCGGAGGATGTCGCGAAAGTCGCGAAAAGCTACACGGGCAAGTTTTTGAAGCCGATGTTGGGGGCTGCGAAGAAGAAAGTAACCGCAAAGGCTACAGCAAAGAAGAAGACGGTGAAGCGGAAACGACGGGCGGCTTGAATTCAGACTAAACATTGCACTGAGAGATTTTAAAATGGGAAAACGTGAAACAGTTCTAATATTTGCAGGTGCGGGAGCATCAAAGGGTGTATCAGAAGAAAAATATCCGACTACAAAAGAGTTTTTTGAACTGCTCCCCGGAACAATAACTAAATCCAAAGTTTTTCAACGCCTCATTCAACGACTAAAGTCAATACACAAAACTAACGTGATTGATGTAGAAATGTTCCTGTGGGAATTAGGCGAATTTGAGTCATTTCTAATAAAAGCTACACAAACAGCTGAGATAGGTGGGTATTTTCTCGGCGGTAACAATCTGGGCGACGCCGTCGGCGTCAACGCAAATTTTGGAAACCTTTCAGATGTACTTGGAAAAGGTCTTGCCGAGGTTAAGAGATTAAAAGAACAAACCAACAAGCTAGTTTATGATTTATATTCTGATCCGCCAAGTGAAGCAGAGCTCCGCGAAACTTGGATTCCTCTGCTTACTCCTATTCTCAATGAGGGTCATAAGATTGAACTGGTAACAACTAACTACGACCTTGTTCTCGAAGAGGCTGTCGAAATCCTCAACCCTGAATATGACTTAAAGTTACGAATAGACACCGGATGGAGAGGTCGCGCGCAACGCATTCTGGATATTGATGCTTGGTATGATGATACATCAACGGCAGCTGAAAATGGAATGCTGACCAAACTTCATGGTTCTGTAAACTGGAAAAATAAAGATGAAAAAGTCTTGGTTGGTGATGCGATTCCCGGATCTAGAGATGATCAACAAGTAATTATTTATCCGGGATTTAAAGGAGCAGCTGAAGGCCCAATATTCAAACCCTTACACGACCATTTTGGTAAAGCGTTAGCTTCTTCAAAGGTTTGCGTTTTTATTGGGTTTGCCTTTCGTGATGGATACATCAATCAAGTTTGCGAACGATACGGCAATGATTCACAGAAAATTATTATTCTGAACCCTGAAAAGCCGGATCAAGTTCCTTTTTCAGAAAACTCTAAATTCTTATTTCAAGACTACTTTGCTCACGACACCGCAACTCAGGTCGCCGCGAAGGCACTAGAGCTATTAAGAAAGTAACTCGTTTCAGCAGGTGTGGTCCGGGTTAGTTATGTATTATCCTCCATTCTGGATCCCGACTTTCGTCGGGATGAGCGGTAGATGGTTTTGCGCATAAGCCTCCTCATCCGCTCACCCCGGCGGAAGCCGGGGCCCAGTCATAAAAACTTGTCGGGCTTCGCCCGGCTTTATTATTTTTGCTGAATTCCGGCTTTCGCCGGAACGAGCGGGTGGATAGGTTTTAAGAAACACAACAGACAAAAAATATGAAATATTTCTACGTCTACATCCTTGCGAGCAAGCGAAACGGAACCCTTTACGCCGGCTCGACGGATGATCTCGGCAAACGGGTATGGGAGCACAAGGAAAAAATCATCAAGGGGTTCACATCGAAATACGGCGTGGACAGACTGGTCTGGTTCGAGGCGCATGAAACGCGCCAAGACGCCTATGCGCGGGAGCGCCAGATCAAGGAATGGAAGCGTGTGTGGAAGCTGGAATTGATTGAGAAAGCGAACCCTGACTGGAATGATTTGTACGAGACAATCAATCACTAGCTGGATCCCGGCTTCATGATTTGTCGGCCTTCGCCGACGGGCGCCGGGATGATCGGGGTGGGGTTAAGTCTCTCCTTCGCTCATGGCAACGTAATTCGGGATCCAGTTAAAAAAAGCCGGGCTTTGCCCGTCATTATCTCTTGGGCTGGATTCCGGCCGATCGCGAATACGATCTTACTATGATTAGCGCGCCTTCGCGCGCGGGCGAGCCGAGAACGGCGCCCTCTACCTCCTCGCCATGCGGATCATCGGCGTCATGACCGGAATCTTGCCGGACCGGATCTCGCCCATCACTTCGAAGCCGTGCCGTTCGTAAAGAGAAATGTTTCGCGGGTTCGAGCTTTCGAGATAAGCCGTCATGCCATCCGCGTCGCACCGCGCGAGCGCATGTTTCATCAGCGCCGCGCCAAGACCGCGCCCCATATGGGCCGGATCGGCGGCGATCATCGGCAAATACCAGCACGGCTCGCTCGGGTGATATTTCTCCATCTCCTCGAACATGGCCGCGACGTCGGGGATCTTTTCCGCCTCGACGGTTTCGCCGATCAACGCCTCGATCGCGTCGCCGTCGGGCTCAACGCCGGGCAATAGCCAGAGCGCCGCGGCGCGCGCGCCTTCGGTCATGAACGCCGTGCCATCCGCGAACCCGCGGCCGCCGAAGGCCGGGGCGAATTTCGGCATGGTGGCGAGATAAACGTCAGCCTCGGGCCACACGTAGCGCGAGACCGGATCGGCGGCGAAACCGAGCGTAATCGTCTGAATGACGCGGTCGCGATCGGCGGTCTTTGCGGTTATGACAGTCTGGTCCATCGGCTGCGCTCCTGAAGGTTCATGCTCACTATACCGATCAACCAGACCCCTGTCGTGCGGCTGTGCAGCAAACATTCCCCAACTTGACACCTGCCGAAACACACCCTCACCCTTTCACCAACCAGAGGGAGGGCTGTTATGCTGCGGATCATTAAAATCGTGCTGGTCATAAGCGTCGGCGCATGGGCGCTTGTCGGCGCGTTCGGCAATGTCATCGGCTGGGAGGCGACCATCGGCGCGGTTGGCGCGACAACGTCGATGGCGACGTTTGAGGGCGGCGCTGATGACTGGCGCGCGACGGAGAACCCTGCGCTTATTCTCGCGGGCGCGGTCTTTATCCTTGCCCTGAAAATTATCGCCGGGGTTTTATGCCTCGCCGGGGCGTGGCGCATGGTGAATACGCGCAGCGGTGACGCGGCGGCGTTTCACAAGGCCAAGGCGCTGGCGCTGACGGGGTGCGCCGTTGCGATGTTCATGCTGTTCATGGGCTGGATCGTCATCGCCGAAACATGGTTCGAGGCATGGCGCTCTGACCTGTTGCGCGAGCAGGCGCTTCAATCCGCCTTCCGCTATTGCGGCATGATCGGCGTGATTGCGCTCTTTGTCGGCATGCGGGATGAGGAGGCTTAACGACACACGCGAGGGTTTCCGTTTCGCTCTCAACGGCTAGTCTTCGCGCATCGCAAATCACGGAGAGAGCCCATGGAATTCACGCGTAAATCACTGCCGGAGCAGCATTACCTTTACGTCGACCGCGAAACGGCGATGGATCAGATGTCCATCGGCGAGGCCATGGGCCTCGGCTTTCGCCGGGGTGTGCCGCTATAGCCGGAGTTGCCCTCCCTACTGTTTCTCGCCCGCGTTAAACACCGCCTCGTGATCAAGGGTCTCAATGCGGCGAAACGTTAGAAAGCTCAATTGTTTCCACTCGCCATCGACGCGCATCAGGCCCGCCTCGGTATAATTGTCCTTGTCAATATGCGTTTCGACACTGCGCCATTCGGAAACATCGCCCGTGGCGCCGGAAACAAATTTGAATTCCATGATCTTTTCTTTTTCCCGCAAGGTCTCCGGGATAAATGTCGCGTCATAAATCATGCCGCCGTGGGACATGGCGCCGAAAACGCGCATGGTGTTTTCTGAAGCGTCCCAACCATTGAGGCCCACGCTCTCCGTGCGCAGGACGCCGTCGGCATAAAGAAACTCCTGCTTGAATGCGATAGCGGCGCCGTCGAGCGTCCATTCGCATGTGCGAACAGGTACGAAATCGTTTCCGTCGCCGTCGGTCAGCTTCTCTTTCGCCACCCAATAGCCGCCCGGGCAGGTATTGTATTTGGCGAGGTTTTTAGCGCCGTCGTCGGCCGACGCCAAAGAACCAGCAAGGATGGCAGCGCATGGCGACATAGCGGCAGCAAGCAGGCGAACGAGTTTCATGATAACCTCATTTTTCTGACGGCTCTGTTAATTTAACGCCCAGTGCACTCACTTGTACAGAGCATCATACCCTGCCAGTCATGACGCGGCGGCGTTTCAAAAAGCCAAGGCCATTGCGCTGACGGGGTGCGCTGTCGCCATGTTCATGCTGTTTGCCGGGTGGATCGTCATCGCCGAAACCTGGTTCGAGGCATGGCGCTCTGNNATTGCGGCATGATCGGCGTGATCGCGCTCTTTGTCGGCATGCAGGATGAGGAGGCTTAATTATTTGCGCAGTTGCCCTACGGACTGCACATAGATGTGCAAATGAGGTAGCCGCCCTGAAAATATTCGCGCAATGGGTCCGCCGCGAAATAGTCAAAACCAGCCAGAAACGCGATACCGAGGACGCCGCCGACCACAAATTGCAGGCGATTGGCCAGTTCATCGGGATCGCGAAAAGCATTGAGAAATATCCCGAGAAAAATCATGGCGCCGAACGCAGTCAGAACGATAGCGCCAAGGCGCGCCGCCTCGTAAACCTCTGACGTCGTTCCAAAGGCGGCCCAGAACATCATCACAAAAGCGCCGAACACCGGTAGCATCACCATCGCGAAAAAACCGGCGACAATCGGATGTGCAAACAAGAACCCAGGTAACGGACCTAACCGCTCCACCGTCTTGATCAGCGGGCGTTCCTTGATGGACATCAGCGCCCTCCCCAACCTTTGCTGATAATATGGGCATTGAAGCGCACGACGGCAAGCTAGGGTTTGCCTTTCGCAACCGGGCGGTTAGCTTTATGCAACGCAATCAGGAAGAGAGCCCATGGAATTCA
>DGNI01000009.1:0-1388 GCA_002388885.1 Parvularculaceae bacterium UBA4496
GGAAAGCAGCACTGCAATCAGCGTCGCGCGGGCTTGGCCGGCGGGAAGATATTCTCGGCGCCGCGCAGCAGCGGCTTGATCGCGCTGGCGACGGCTTGCGTTCCGGGCTTCGCGCGCGGCTCGACAATGCTTTGACCTCGCTGGCGCGCGCCAGCGGGCGGTTGACGCCAAATCTCTTGGCGGCGGGTTTCGCGACGCGCGAGAACAAAATCACCGCTGCGTGGTCGCGCATCGCTGACCGTACCGAACGAACCGTCACGGACCGCCGTTCAAGGCTCGCATCGGCGGCCCGCGTGCTGGCTGCCGTCTCCTATCAGAACGTGCTTGAGCGCGGTTTTGCGCTGGTGCGCGACGAGGGCGGCAATCTCCTGCGCCGGGCGGGCGAAACCGCCGGAACTGCGGGCGGGGAAATCCAGTTCGCCGACGGGGCCAGAGGCTTCCGGTTCGAGGGCGCGCCGCGCAAACCCGGTCCCAAAAAAGAACAAGCAAAATCAAAGGCTAAAAAGACAGCCCCGCGCCAGCAGCGGCTTTTTGACTAGCGGCCCGCCGGCGCGGTATTGGTAAGGCTGGTAACAGGTAAGAGCGCCCGAGAACCCCCATGAACCCGTTTGATTCCATCAGCTCGGAAGACGAGGCCGTGATCGAATATGATGACGGCGATTTTCACGTGGTGAAGCCGGGCGCCTATGTAATATGTGCAGTGACCGGCGCGCGAATTCCGTTGCGGGCGCTGAAATACTGGAGCGTCGACCGGCAGGAGCCATATGCAGATGCATCGGCTGCTTTAAAGGCCATCAGGGGATAAGAGTGATCATGTTGAAACCCAGTTTGATTCTCGCAGCGTCATCGCTCGTTGTCGCAGGCGCGTTTGCGCAGGACGCGGACACGACGACGGAAGCGAAACTGCCGCCGCCGGGCCCGAAGATCGAAAACACGCCCGCCGAAAATGAAAAGATCATGATGCGCCAGGCGGATTTCGCCGAGGCCATGCAGCATGTGGCGGAACGCCAGAAGGTATTCGACGGCGCGCCGGAGCGGTTCACGCTCGAAGGCGACTTCGAACAGGGCGGGCTTGCGTTCGGGCAGACAGAACGCGGCGCCAAGGTGAAGTTCGACGGCAAGGACGTCATGGTCGATAATGACGGGCGCTTNNGCTTCGGCCGTGACAGCGCGTTGACGTCATTGCTCGTGGTGGAATTGCCGGACGGTACCGTTGAACGCCGTTCCTTCGACGTCGAAGACCGCGAGTTTCCGGTGCAGCGCATTGACGGTCTCGATCAGTCGAAGGTTTCCGGCTTTACCGAAGAACAGCTCGCCAAGATTGCAGCCGACTCCGAAAAGAAAAAAGCGGCGCGCAAGGCGACGCAAGAAATCGCCGACTGGTCGCT
>DGNI01000009.1:1412-1825 GCA_002388885.1 Parvularculaceae bacterium UBA4496
ATCGCAGCGGATATTGAACGGCGAGCCCAAGCGCCCTCATTCCGGCGTCGATGTGGCGGCGGCCACAGGCACGCCGATTCGCGCGCCGGCGCCCGGCGTCGTCCGCCTCGCCGAGGAAGACATGTATTTCGAGGGCGGGCTCGTCCTCCTCGANNCACGGTCACTGGCTCGAAAGCGCCTTCCTGCATATGTCACGGATCGATGTTGAGCCGGGCCAGCGGGTCGAAAAAGGCGATATTATAGGCGCTGTAGGAGCCACGGGGCGGGTTACCGGCCCGCATCTCCACTGGAGCATGAAATGGGCCGGCGAGCTGGTGGACCCTCAGCTCACCGTCGGGATCATGCCAAGGACCGAGACCCCCGCAGAATCGGCCGATTAAGCCTTTTGTAATTGACAATCATTATTAATTGCA
>DGNI01000009.1:1897-8838 GCA_002388885.1 Parvularculaceae bacterium UBA4496
CGAGCGATAATGCGCGCACGGTGTCGGAAGTCTTCAAACGCTGCGGCCGCCGTCCGCAATGCGGCAAGTGCCTTCCCGATGTTGCGCAGATGATCGAAGACGCGCGCAATGTCGAAAACGGCGATCGCACCGTCGCCGCCGAGTAATCACTCTTACAAATTATTATCATTATTAATGATTGCGCAAAAATCTGCGCAACTGATACGCGCTTGCAAAGATAATCCTTTGTCAGCGCATGTGATGGTCTATTTTATCAATATCGAATCTGAAAACCGCAGGAGAATGTATTCGTGAAAGGCGACCAGAAAGTCATCGATTATCTCAACAAGGCGTTGAAGCTCGAGCTGACGACGGTCAATCAGTATTTCCTGCATGCGCGCATGTTGAAGGACTGGGGTTTCGAGCGTCTCGCGAAAATCGAGTATGACGAATCCATCGATGAGATGAAGCACGCTGATAAACTGATCGAGCGTATTTTATTTCTCGAAGGACTGCCCAATGTTCAGGACCTCGACAAGGTTTATATTGGCGAGAACGTCAAAGAGATCCTGGAATGCGATCTCAAGGCCGAACAGCGCGCGCATCCGATTTATGTTGAGGCCATCGCTTATTTCGAGAGCGTGAAAGATTATGTTAGTCGCGAGCTTCTGGTTGAGATCCTCGAGTCCGAGGAAGAACATATCGACCACCTCGAAACGCAGCTCGGCCTGATCGGCAAGGTTGGTGAGAAGAACTACATGCAGTCGCAAATGAAAAAGTGTGACGAGTGATGCTGCGCGCCGCCGTTCTTTTTCTCCTTGCCGCGGCTTGCGCGTCATCTGACGGCGCGCCCGGCTCGGGTTCGCCCGTTATTGGCGAAACGGGCGGGCTGTGCGGCGGAATCGGCGGTTTTGCCTGCGAAAATGAAGGCGATTATTGCGCCATGCAGGCAGGCGAGTGCAAGGACATCGCCGATGCGGCGGGCGTCTGCACGCCCCGGCCGCAGTTCTGCACCCGCGAGTTCCGGCCCGTTTGCGGCTGCGACGGCGAGACTTATCCGAATGCTTGCTCTGCCGCCGCAGAAGGCGTCAGCGTCGCAAGCGACGGCGTTTGCGAATAGCAGTTATTCTTTCGGCCAGCGCCGGTGAAACCACAGCCACTGGCCGGGCCGGGCGTTGATATCCGCTTCCAGAAGTTCATTGATCTTTTTTGTCAGCGCATAAATATCGTCAGCGGACTTGCCCGTCGGCGTGAACTCAAGAGGTTCGCGCACGGTGAGCCTGAAATACGCGCCTTCAAGTCGTTCAAGCCCGAGATAAATCAGCGGCGCGTCATATTTCAGGGCAAGCCGCGCTGCGGCCGGCGCCGTCATGGCGGGCTTTCCCATGAACGGAACCGAAATGCCGGAATTCAGTTTCTGATCCACAAGCATCACGACTGATTGCCCATCTGACAATGACTGCACGAGAATTCGTCCACCGCGCTTCCCCTTTGGAATCTGATGACGCGACATGGTTTTTGCCCGGTGGTTGATGATCAGCTCATCGGTCAGCGGATTATTGGCGGCGCGATAGACGAAACCGTAATCGACGCCGCATTGGGTAAGCGCTGGCATGAAGAGTTCCCAGTTGGCGAAGTGTCCTGTCACGAATATGACGGGGCGTCCGTTGGCGATCACCCGGTCGAGAATTTCTTTTCCGGCGATTTCAACCCGGCCTGTCGACGGGCCCAGCTTGTCATGATGGGCGAATTCGCCGCTGGTGCGGCCGAGATTCTCCCATGCATCGCGGATGACGTTGTGGATTTGGTCTTGGGACCAGTCAGGATGGATTTTTTTAATGTTCCGCTCGGCGCGCAGCGACGCAGGCCTTATCAACGGGCCCACATAGCGAAGAAACTTTCCCGCGAGCGCTGACGCCGTATCAACGCTCATCAAGCGGAAAAAGCCGAGAAGCCCGCGCATCAGCGCAAGCTCGATATAATGAAAAAAACGCACCGGCCGGTTCGAGCGCCGCTCCGGCAGATCGACCAATGCGGTTTCACTATCGCGTTCAGCCATTGCCGTCATTGTCGCGCTGTTTTTTGGCGGCGGCAATGCAATCCGTCAGGCGGCGCTTTAATCCTTCCGGGTCACTGACGCGCATTTCCACCGGAAGGGTCAGAGTGCGCTCGCGAAAATCTGCGGGCAGGCGCACGAAATCCTTTTCTGTGCAGATCGGCCGCGCATTCAACCGCTCCGCCATGCGCGCCAGCACCTTCAGTTCCGCTTCACTGAAAGGATGATGGTCAGGAAATGCTGCGCGTTCCACAACTTCATAGCCAAGCCGGTTCAGCATCGCGAAAAACCGTTGTGGTTTTCCGATCCCTGCAAATGCGAAAACCCTTTCCGGCGATGGCGCAACCGGCTCCAACCATGCGTAATAGTCGTCGCGTTCGTCGGCGTTTTTTTCGTCGCCCATTGTTACGATAATATCCGCCCGCGCAGCGGCGCTTCTGAATGTTTCGCGATATGGACCTGCAGGAAATGTCTTTTGGTGTTCGGTTTTCTCGTCTGCGCCAACAAGCAAAATGGAACAATCTTTTTTAAGGGAAGGGTTTTGAAAACCGTCATCCATGATGATGACGCCGGCGCCCGATTGCACGGCCAGTCTGGCGCCGGCGGGACGGTCGCGGGCGACAATCGTTGGCGCGTGCTGCGCTAACAGCAAGGCTTCGTCGCCCACATCGTTTGCAAAATGGGTTTGCGGATCGACAAGCAGGGGCCCGGCTTCGGCGCCGCCATGTCCGCGCGTCAGAAAGGCGCATCTCAGACCTTCGCTCCGCAGGAATTTTTCAACCATCAGTGCGAAGGGCGTCTTGCCGATTCCGCCGAGGCTCGCATTGCCGATGCAGATCACCGGGACGCCGGCGCTGACAGGCTTGGTCGTCATCCAGTGCAAACGCTGGCCCGCCTGATAGGCGGCGGAAAACGGGGTCAACGCGACTGTGATCGCTTTCGCGGAGAGGGAGTCGTTGCGCCAGAACCAGGGCTCGCGCATCACGCGGCAGTCTCGCGTTGTCTAAGCTTCGGCGCGATCACGTCGCACACATCAGCGAGAATGCGCGATGCATTTTCTTCGGCGCATCGCTTGGCTGCATCGGTCATGGCGCTGCGCGTCTTCCGGTCGGCGAAAAGACGTCTGACCGCCGTGGCGATCTCGCGGTCGTTTCTGACAAGCGCCGCGCCGCCGGTCCGCCGCATATCGGCATAGGTCTCAACAAAGTTGAACACATGTGGCCCATGCAGGATAGCTGCGCCGAGGCGAGCGGGTTCAAGCGGGTTGTGCCCGCCCTTTTCGGTCAGGCTGCCGCCCACAAAGCTGATATCGCAAAGCCGGTAAAACAGTCCCAGCTCGCCAAGCGTGTCGGCGATGTAGACATCTGTTTCCGGTGAGATCGGCTGATCTTGCGAGCGTCGCGCCGCCGAAAGGCCGTCTGCTTGGGTCAATTCCTCAATTTCTCCGCCGCGTCCGGGATGCCGCGGCGTGATGATCGTCAGAAGATCGGGAAAATCGGTTTTCAGGAGCTTTGCGGCGGCGAGGATCTGTTCTTCTTCTCCGGGATGGGTGCTGGCGGCGAGCCAGCAGCGGCGCTCACCAATTTGTTTTTGAATATTGCCGGCGATGATTTCATCGCCGGGAAGCGCCGGCGCCGCATATTTCAGATTGCCGAGCGATTTCACCTCGCGGCCCGAAAGCTCTGTCAGGCGATCCGCATTCTGACGATCCTGAGCGATGATGATGTCAAACGACGACAGAATAAACCTGATGGCGTTGGGCTGGCGCTTCCAGCTGTCATAGGAACTCGGCGAAATCCGGCCGTTAACGAGCCCCATGAACGATACGACATCACGCGCTTTCAAAATCAAATTCGGCCAGAATTCGGACTCAACAAAAATCGCGGCGTCGGGGCGCCAGTGTTCCAGAAATCCCGCCACATAGTCCGGTTGATCCAGCGGAATGAACTGGTGAAACGCACCATCGGGCAGGCGCTCTTCCATCAGCCGAGCCGAGGTGACGGTGCCGGTCGTCACAAGAAAACCGACGCCGGGCATCTGCTCTCTCAATGACCGCACGAGCGGGATTACCGATAGGGACTCGCCAACGCTGGCGCCGTGAATCCAGGCAAGTGCGCCGCTCGGGCGTTCACGCCGGGCGCGACCTTTTCGTTCATCAATGCGCGACGGGTCTTCCTTGCCGGCTTTGAGGCGGCGATTGAGCGTAAACGACGCGACTGGCTCCGCCACGCGGCTGAGCGTGCGATACATCTTGAGGCCGAGCGGTTCGCGTAAATCCGTCGTCATTGACGCCCCGCGCGTTGGTCCGCTTTTTCAGTAATATCGCTTAAAGCGCTTTCGACTTTTCTGCGCAGCATTTCTTTTTCATTGGCGTCTGCGTTCGGAGGGACAGAAATCGGCGGCCCAGCCAAGTAATAGCCTTTGGAAAACGGCGCGGCCAGCAGGAATCGGTCCCATGTGTTCAGGCGCGCGCCGCGGCTCGTGGAATAGGCCGCCGGTATAATCGGCGCGCCGGAAAGCTGCGCCAATCGGATAACGCCGGGTTTCACTTTTTCGCCGGGGCCGGTCGGCCCGTCCGGCGTGAAGCCGACGACGCCGCCATTTTCGAGCGCTGCGATCATTTGAGCGATCGCTGATGCGCCGCGTTTCTCCTTGCCAGGTTTATCCTTGCTTGTGGCTGAGCCGCGAATGAACTCGACGCCGAAGTTTTTAACGCCGTTGGCGATGATCTCTCCGTCGCGGTGGGCGGAGATCAGCATGAAAACGCGCCGGTCGGTTTTGCCGCGCACCGCCGGCGCCATCAAAAGCCGCCCGTGCCAGAAGGCGAGGATGACGCCGTGGCCTTCGCCCGCTGCGTCATCGAAATGCTCGAAGCCTTCGACCGTCCAGCGCGAGGTCGCCTGCACGAGGCGAATATATGCGCCAATGCAAAGGCTCGCGAGCCGCATGGCGAATGTGCTTCGGTAGAGGCGTTTCAGCATGAGGATTGGGTTCTGCGAATTCCGCCTCAAGGTCAATAGGTTGCGCCGAAGGGCGGCGACGGCGAGAATACGCATTCTTCTGGTAATAGGAGCGCCCATTGGACGCCAATTCGTCCGCCCGTATCACGGATAAGACATCAACCCGCACTCTGGGCTCGCGCCTGTGGCGGGATTATCTCGTCCGGTATTGGCCGCGTCTCGCCCTCGCCCTTGCGTTCATGGCTGTCTATTCCGGCGCCAACGCCGCCATCGCCTTTGGCGTCGAATGGATATTCGCGGGTCTTTCCGGCGGCGAAGCGGCGCCGCTCGCCCGGGTCAGCGTCTTCGGCCCGGTCATTATCATCATTCTGGGTCTCGTTTATTCAGGCGCGCTTTATGCGATCAGCAGGCTCAATGCCGGCGCCGCCCTTTCGGTGTTGCGCGATATCCAGAACGACATGTTTGACAGGATGACGGCGATCGACTTTGCGCAACTACGCGGCGAAGCGTCGGGTCAGTTCATTTCGCGGTTCACCAACGACGTCATGGTCCTGCGCGAGACTTTGGCGCGGTTGGCGAACGGCGTACGCGACGCGCTGACATTTCTGGGGCTTTGCATTGCGATGATGTGGTTTGACGCGGTGCTGTTTTTTATTGTTGCGGTTGTTTACGGCGCAGTTGGCTTTGCTGTCGCGCGTATCGGAAAATTCATGCGCACGGCGTCGCGCGATGCGCAGCAACAGGCAGGCGACGTAACGTCATTAATCAATGAAAGCATCGCTGGCGCGCGCATGGTCCGTTCCTATCAGCTCGAACCGCTGGAGCGGGCGCGGGCGGGCGCGGCGTTCGACGACCGCTTGTCGTTATTGAAAAAGCTCGCCTATACGCGTGCGCTTAATGAGCCGATTATATTTCTCGCCGGGTCGGTCGCGATCGCGGTTATCATCAGCGCAGTTGCGTTGCGGATTTCGTCCGGCGCTATCGCTTTTTCGGAATTCACCGGCTTCATGACAGCGCTTCTTCTGTTGTCGCAACCGGCGCGGGGACTCGGCACGCTCAACGCCGTCGCGCAGGAAGGCTTCGGCGCGTTCGAGCGCATGATCGGTCTCATCGATATTGCGCCGTCGATCAAGTCTGCACCGGACGCTATTGAGCTCGCCCCGGGACCGGGCGCGATAAAATTCGACAAGGTCACGTTCACCTATGGGGACGGCAATGCGGTGGACGGCGTCACGCTCGATGTGCCGGCGGGCAAGATGGTTGCGCTTGTGGGCGCGTCCGGCGCCGGGAAATCGACGCTGATCAACCTCCTGCCGCGGCTTTACGACGTCACAGCGGGGCGCATTCTGATCGATGGCGAAGACATTAAAGACGTATCATTGCGTTCGCTGCGCGCGCGCGTGGCGCTGGTTAGCCAGGAAGCGATCCTGTTTAACATGTCGGCGCTTGAAAATATTGCGTTCGGGCGGCCGGAGGCAAGCCGCGCCGATATTATCCGCGCGGCGGAAAACGCCGCGGCGAACGAATTTATCGCCACGATGCCGAACGGCTATGACACCGTGCTGGGCGAGGGCGGCGCAAATCTCTCCGGCGGGCAGCGCCAGCGCATCGCGCTTGCGCGCGCGTTCCTGAAAGATGCGCCGATCCTGTTGCTTGACGAAGCGACGTCTGCGCTCGATGCAGAGTCTGAAGCAAAAATTCAGGAAGCGCTGGCGCGGCTGACCAAAGGCCGCACGACATTGGTGATCGCGCACCGTCTGTCCACTGTAAAAGACGCAGACCTGATCGTTGTCATGGACAAGGGCCGGATTGTCGAGACCGGAACCCATGATGAGCTGGTCGCCAAGGACGGCGCCTATGCCAGACAGGCGGCGCTGCAGTTAGTCTGATTGAGACTGGTCACACTAAACCTTCATCCTGAGGAGCAAACATTCCTTCGCCCTTCG
>DGNI01000060.1:0-4272 GCA_002388885.1 Parvularculaceae bacterium UBA4496
AGGATACGGACCCTGATAAACGCGATGGTTAAAGTATTAACATAGCTCATCGCCTGAAAATTGCTGAGCTTCGGGAACCATACTTTGTAGTGTTCCAATATGACCCGGTCCGTATGTATTTTTGCTCGAGATGAGGAGCGCAAGATTCACTACGCAATAGGTGCGCTTGAGGCCGCAGGCCTTGGGGCGGACGATAGCGTACATATTCTCGTCAATGGGTGCGAAGATGATACGGCGCTTGTGGCAAGGGCGGTGGCGGCGGCGGATAGCAGGATTTCGGTCCACGAATTGCCAGTCGGAGACAAAGCGAATGCCTGGAACGAATACATTCATCGGATCGCCGATTTAAACAATGAAACCCATGTCTTTCTCGACGGCGATGTAACGCCGAGCATAGACGCCGTTAACGCGCTTGAGCAAGCACTGTTTCAATCTCCAGAAAGCTACGCAGCGGCAGCGCTGCCCGCCACCGGGCGCAGCCGCCGTCAATGGGCACGGATGCTTCTCTCCAATCATTATTTGAGCGGCAATCTTTATGCGCTTTCAGCTTCCGCTCTATCTGCATTTCGTAATCGGAAAATTCGCCTGCCATTTGGCGCGAAGGGGGAGGACGGTCTCATCAGCTATATTTTGCTAACGGATCTGAAAGGCGGTGATGATGACAGTTTCACCAACCGCATTGCTATTGCGGAGCGCGCGACCTTTGAATTTGAATCTCTAAAGCCGCATTCAGAAGATGCGCAGATTTTTTTGCGAAGACTTGCGCGTTATTCGGAGCGATATTTTCAAAAACAGCTATTGTACAAACGGCTAAAAGCAGAAGGCATATCGGCAATGCCTGAATCTGTTTATGAAATTTACACGCCGACAGCGTTCGCTTCGCTGCGCCCGCGTCTTGACCCGGTAAATTTTCTGATCGATCTTGCAACATTGCGCCGGCTAAGAAAACTTGCCGGCTCAGCATCTCTTGGCGGTTAGCTCGATTTTTCAACCTGCGTGAATTCAAGCTCAACCGGTGTCGCGCGTCCGAAGATTGAAACGGCGACTTTAACACGCTCGGAAATTTCATCGACTTCTTCGACAATACCGGAGAAGGATGCAAAAGGCCCGTCGGTAACGCGAACAGTTTCGCCGATATCAAAGGTTATGGTCGAGCGAGGCCGTGTTTCGCCTTCTTCAATGACGCCTCGGATGCGGTCTACTTCTTTTTGAGGCACCGGCATTGGCTTGTTACCGGACCCCAGAAAGCCGGTAACCTTAGCTGTGTCTTTGATGAGGTGATAAGTGTCGTCATTCATCACCATTTTCACCAGAACATAACCCGGGAAGAACCGACGCTCGGTATTTACCTTACGGCCCCGGCGCACCTCCGTCACCTCCTCGGTCGGGACGAATAGCTCTTCAATAAACTGATCGAGCCCTTTTTCCTTGGCTGCCATCTGAATGGCTTCCGCGACTTTTTTCTCGAAGTTGGAATAGGCGTGAACGATGTACCAATTGCCGGCCATAGTTGATTTCCGTGTATGTCTTTATGTTATTGAGCAGCGCAATCGATCGGTATACAAACAGCATAGCGCAGCGCTTGATCAACGCCGAAGAAAAACAGCGCCATGATCGCGACCATGATAAGAACCATTATGGTGGAAACGATCGTTTCGTTGCGCGTCGTCCAGGTGACTTTCGCCGCTTCGTTGCGGACCTGTTGAATGAATTCAAACGGGCTCGTTTTCTTTTTCTTTTTGACCTCAGCCGCCTTTCCTTCAACGACCGGTCCTTGTCCGCTGGATTTGCCTTTTTTCGCCATCAAAAACCGCCTTTACGCCAGAAGACACAGTTTCGCGGGCGTCTATTTGACGCTGAGGACTGATCTTCGAGCTATTTTGGAAGATGCGCTCTAGGTAAACCTTTTATTTTCGCCGTCAAGCACCCAATCAAAGGGTTGGGTTCTTTAAGGGCGTAAATAAGCACGCCAGCTGTCGTTATAGGGGTTCTTGTCCCCCAATGGCCCCTCAAACCACGGCTGGCCGCCCTGTGGGCCCGCCAAAACGTAATTGGAGAGGATGACGCCAGGAAACGCCTCGGCAATTGCCTCGTTCACAAGCTCATTTATGCGCCCGCCATACTCGCCCCAGACGTATTCCCTGTACTTCTGCCGGTCCATCTGGTCCGGCCTATCGAAGTGCGAGCCACCCTCATAGGCCCCAATCAGGGGTACGCCATAGCGCCGGCCCACATCGGCATGGGCACGGAATTGGGCTAGGATCCAGGCAAGTGTGGCAACGTGCTGAGGCGGCCCCTCGAGCTGCCATTTTTCCAAGGCGGCCAGATCGTTAGGGTCGACCCCGGCTTTGCTGTAATGGCTCGAGCCCCAATAGGACGCTACGGATAGACCGAATGAGTGGGAGTGCGCCTCCCATTCTTCACCCTGCCCTTCGATCCAGGCCTTAGCCGCTCGCAAGGCCTCGTCCGATGTGCCTGCTGCAGCCGCTTGCCCCTCAACGACGTAAATCAGTGCTTGATCACGCCCAGCGCGGGAGAGCGCGGCGTCTAACGCCAGCTTCCAGCGCGCCATGGCGGCCCCATAGCCTGTTCGGAAGTCGCCGCCGCCGATTTCGGCCGATAGCCCTTCGCCCAGCGCCCCAGCGTATCGGCTGGTCAAATTATATTGTCCGGCGAAATTCCAAACTTCATTTGAGACTGTGACGTAAAGCGTCCTGTCCGTTGGATAGCCGGAGGCGACAAGCGCCCCAACAAATGCATCAGCATATTTGTCCCATTCATCGCTGGCGATGGCCGTTTTTGCCTCGCTCGTCACGGCGGACGAAATGTTTTTGAGCCATTTGCCGATATCAGCATCGTATATGGCCTCGTCATAGATATCGATTGTCGAGCCAAGCATGATAGGCGCATGGACCCACAAGGCCGTATCCGCTTCCACGCCTAGCGCGAACACCGCTGATATCGGCATGCTGCGAAACGGTTGCTTCAGGTTTTTCCCTGATTGCCAGCTGAGATTTCCCCAATGCGCAGCATCTGGTCCAGCAAGGTCAGAAACTGAACGAATGCCAGACCGGTTTGCTTCTTGCAGGTCCATAGTCCGGATAACGTCATATTCGGCGACGGCTGCAATGAAGCGCGGATTATAAATTTTGCCGGAATTAACAGCCGCCTCATTTTCCTTTCGATACATGCGAAGTGCGGTCATAGGCGCGTCTAGGCGCTTGACCTCAACAGCCATATGATACGGCGTAACGTTGTTTTCGGCGTCGCGCGTAAACTCGATACGACACGGCTTGCGCCTCTTTATGTTATCCGCTGGAAAGTAAAGCAGGTTGAGCTCAACACGGCCATCGCTTTCGCAATCTACAACCCAATCGCCATCCCAGTGCGGCATAAGGCCGGAATTATGCGGTACCGAAAAAAAAACGCTGGTTTTCAACGTACAGCCACTTGGTTTGGCCAGCGGCAGGCCGGTTTTGCGGCTTATGTAACCGCCCTCGTAAAGCTCAGCAGTTTCCAGGTCCCCGCATGACCAGCGTGTCTCACTGGCGTGGATTATGTTGGCATACGGCTCTTCAATATTGAAAGGCGCCGCAACCCAAGGCCCGACCTGCAGCAACGGCTTTTTGCTAACTGCGATCGCCTGATTCACATTCTGTTCCGCCGACGCGGAATCATCGCTGCTGGCGGAACAGCCAAATGACAAGGCGCTGGCAGCAATAGCAATACGCAGAAACTGTTTTAGATCACCCATAGCCAACTCATGACCTGTTCACGTTATTCAAGGCGCAGACTAGGCTATTCATGTCGCGAATTCACTAGTGGCGACCGTAGTAAAACGCAGACAGGCTACGCATTTGCTGTGAAAACGCCAAATTATAATATTAAGAAATGGCAGGGGCGGAGGGACTTGAACCCACGACCCTCGGTTTTGGAGACCGATGCTCTACCAACTGAGCTACACCCCTAGGCCGACCATGTGCATTAAGCCTGATAAGGCTCTCATTCAATAGTTTTCGGAAATTTTCCTTCAGACCACTGGATAACCGCTTGCGCGGCCTTGTCTGCGGCAGGCACGACGGTTCCGGCCAACTGGTTAATTAGCTCTGGGAAGGCTGTCAGTTGGGTCTCTCGAGGAGGTCCTTCGCGTAATAGCGAGCCAAGCGTCCGCGCCACCTCAGGCACATTAAAATTACGCTGCACGAACTCCGGAACCACCTTCCTGTCAGCCGCGATATTCACGAGCGATGCGTAGGGTGCGGTAACGAACAG
>DGNI01000060.1:4288-28354 GCA_002388885.1 Parvularculaceae bacterium UBA4496
CCACCATGGGCGTTTCATTGATCGCGAGTTCTGTCGTAACCGTACCTGATACAGTCAATGCCGCATCGGCTGCGGCGAACGCGTCGTATCGCGATTTGTGATCAACAATAATCGCAGGCGTTGACCAACCTTTTGTTCTCTCACTCAAAAACTCTGCAACCGCTGGCGCGGCGGCGACAACAACTTTGAAGTCTGGAATTTGTTTCTGAAGTAACGTCAGTACTTCGCCGAATGGTTTAGCGTGAAGCTCTAGTTCACTTCTCCTGCTGCCGGGCAGCACTGCCAGCAACGATTCCTCGCCAATAGCGTGACGTTTCCTAAAGTCACTTCCGTTTCCCTTGTTGGCGAGAGCCGCCTGAAAACCTGAGTGACCTGCAACACAAACCGGAACGTCAAGATGTTCAAAATGCTGTGCTTCAAAGTCGAACAGACAAATCAGCCCGTCAAAAAGTTGTGCAAGCTGTTTTGCGCGGCCGGGGCGAGACGCCCAAACCTGCGGAGCCACATATTTGATGCGCCGGACTGATGGGGCTTTATGCCTTATTTTAGCGGCAGCAAGTCTAGAGAAAGACCAACTGNNCGGCGCTGATCGCCGAAGTTTTGCGGCGGCCATCTGTGAAAAAGACCTACTGTCTATAAATATTGCGACGTCAGGTTTTTCGTTTTGTGCAAGCTCTGAGAGTGATTGGGCAGCCTTCATCGCCGCCGGCAATGCTATCAAAGCCTGCGTTGGTCCAATTGCTGAGAAAGGCTGCGTGTCGAAAAGGCTGTTGAGCCCCTGGTTTTCGAGTAAGGGGCCGCCGCAACCAACGAGAGTAAGATTGCTGACTGTTTGTCGCAAGGAAGCTGCTAGCGACGCTCCCAGCGCGTCAGCAGACGGTTCAACGGCGCTAATCAGGATTTTCATGAGCGCTGTCCCTCCTAGCCGGAGATTTCGTCAGCGGAAAAGCCGTATATGAAAAGGCCCGCGGCATTCGCTATGGAAACTGCTTCATCCCTGTCGAGAACAAGCGTGCGTCTATGTTCAACAGCGATCCCGGCTAATCCAGCAGCACTGGCGCGCTGTATGGTTTCAACTCCAATGGTAGGTAAATCGATACGCAATTCCTGGTCCGGCTTTGGGCGTTTGACCAGCACGCCTCCACGGCTGACATTGTTCGGTAATTCAGCACAGCGTGAGAGCATTGCGTCAGTGCCCTCGGCGGCTTCAACCGCCAGGACAAAACCTCTGGCAACGACTGCCCCCTGCCCGACATCAAAACCACCCATAACGTTGATGAGTTGCGCCGCCTTCTTGATGTCCGCCATCTGTTCAATCGTAGGCGAATAATCGCCTATCGCGCCTGCTGGCGCAGCAAGGTTCGCGACAGCTTCATCTACTCCAATGACCGTCATTCCCTCCTCTTCGACGGTATTTACAAGGACGTCCAAAATATGTCCGTCTCCACGAGAGGCTGCTGCAATAATTTTCGGTAGCAACATTGCGCCACGAGCATCAGCTTTTAGACTGCGAAAATCCGGGCGGCGAACATTGCCGGCAAAAACTACAGCATCGCAGTGTTCGCGCTTAAGCACTTCAAGGATTTTGCCAGCTTCGCCAATACCACACTCATCCCCTGGAAAAGGGGTCATTGCTTCATCGGATAAGCCTGACAGCCGTATAAGATGAAAAGCTCTTGCATTCGCCTGGCAAGCGGCAGCGATTTGAAGCGGCAAAGCTCCTGCGCCAGCGATAACGCCAAGCTTGTTCCAGGCTGTCATTTCAAGTTACGGGCGGGCGTCATCAAGGGACGAGAACCCGCCGCATCAATAAATTCAAGAACTCGTAAAACTTCAGGGCTGTTTACAAAAGATTCGCGAACGCATTCAACGCGCTCGTTAAAAGTGACTTCGTTCGAAAATAGAGTTTTGTAAGCAGCGCGAAGGTTGTGGATGGCCTCGCGAGAAAAATTACGGCGCTTCAGTCCGACAACATTCAGACCAACAAGATGCGCATGGTTTCCGACAGCAGACCCAAACGGAATGATGTCGGCGGTCACGGCGGCGCAGCCGCCGATAAAAGCATAGTCGCCAATCCGGCTGAACTGATGCACGGCGCAAAGCCCGCCAAGAAAAGCGAAACTTCCAATGGAGACATGCCCGCCAAGGGTAGCGTTGTTTGCAAAAATCGCATTATCTCCCACCGAGCAATCATGGGCGATGTGAGCTCCGGTCATAAAGAAACCGTTTGACCCAACAGATGTCACGCCGCCGCCCGATTGTGTGCCGCGGTTCATAGTGACGTGCTCACGGATCACATTATTTGCACCGATAACCAGTCTAGTTTTTTCGTTTTTGTATTGTAGGTGTTGCGGCGGCCCGCCCAGAACGGCGAACGGGTGAACGATTGTATTTGCGCCGACCTCTGTATCTCCATCGACAACAACATGACTGTGGAGTTTCACGCCGTCGTGAAGTTTCGCACCCGCGCTCACATGGCAATAAGCGCCGATGTCTGCGTTGCCTGTTTCGGCACCGTCCTCGATAACAGCTGTCGGATGAATACTCATTGCTAAGACGCGCTAAACTGCTTGCGCCAGCATCGCTGAATAATTTGCTTCTGCCGCGCGCTTGCCATCAACCGTAGCAACGCCTTCGAACTTCCACACAGGTGGGCGACGTTGAACTGTACGCACTGCAATCCGAAGCTGGTCCCCGGGTATAACAGGCCGGCGGAAACGCGCTTTATCGACCCCCATAAACAAAACAACCTTTCCCTCCACATCGAGGCCTTCGGTATAGGCTACATAAGCAGCGGCAGACTGCGCCATTGCCTCGATAATCATAACTCCTGGCATGACAGGCTTTTGCGGAAAGTGCCCCTGAAAAATCGGTTCGCCATAAGACACGTTCTTAATGCCAACGGCGCCTTCGCCCGGTTTTATGTCAACCAGTCGATCCACTAGCATGATGGGATAGCGATGCGGCAAAAGCTGCATCAGCTCCTCGACTTCGAGAACGGTTTTTCCAGGTTCGATGGTCGCCATGGCTTACCCATTCCTTTTTTTTGTTAATTTCGTCAACATCGCCGTCTCCCGAAACCAGTCTTTTGCAGGCCGTGCCGGGGTGCCGCCCCATTTTTCACCAGCGGGCACATCACGCATCAAGCCGGACTGAGCAGCGATTTGCGCGCCATCTCCGACCTTCAAATGGTCGGCAAGTCCAACCTGTCCGCCCATCAATACGCGATCGCCAATATGGCAGCTTCCCGAAATGCCTGTCTGCGCCGCAATAATACAGTTCCGGCCAATACGGACGTTGTGGGCGATTTGCACAAGATTGTCGATCTTTGTCGCAACGCCGATCTCGGTATCGTCAAGCGCCCCGCGATCTATGGTAGTGTTCGCGCCAATTTCCACGTCATCTTGAATAATAACGCGGCCAAGCTGCGGCACGCGCATTAGTCCGTCTTCGGTCTCGACAAAACCAAAACCGGCCTGCCCAATCCGGACGCCGCCGCATATATGCACTCCAGTTCTGATGATTGCATGCGTGATTGTAGTGTTTGCACCAATGACACTCCCGGCGCCGATTTCAACACCAGGACCAATAAAGGTGTGAGGCCCAATCCTGACGTCGTTCTTAATAGTTGCGGTATCGGCAATGATCGCAGTTTTATCAATTAATCGAGCATCAAACCTCTCAGACGAGGCTCGGTCAAAAGTTTCAATTGAGCGATGCAACGCCGAAGCGATTTTGGCAAAGGCCGCTTTTGGGTTCGCTACTACGGCAATCACGCCGTTGGGCGGCGCTTTCTTCGAGAGTTTTTCCGAAGTCAAACAAAGTCCGAATTTCCGATTTTGGAGAAGACCGATGAGTTCTTCTTTATCGTAATAGATAACATCATCGTCACGGCCTTCAGAACTGCAGGACGCAACGCAGGTAAGGATTGTTTGTGAAGCGCCGCGCACCAATACAGCCCCGGCGATAGCTACGGCCTCGGCTAAAGATTTTGGTGCTAAATTTTCAAAAAAACGAAGATCTGGCATGCCAACGGAGTTTTCTTAGCAACATTATATAAAAACGGCCGGCTCAGTAGGCCGGCCGCTTTCATAACCTAAGGTCGGCAGCTGTCAGTTTTTTGCATTTTGCGCTTTTGCCTGCGCCGCCTGTAATTCTTTGATTCGTTTTTCAATCTCAGCCAGCGAAATTTGCTGCACTTCGACTGAAGGAAATTTCTTGTCGAGCGCTGAAATGACTTCTTGTGTCACATCTGTTTCCGGCGCCGCGTACATGACCGCTGAGCGATCGAGCAGCACAGTCGCCCCGCGGCGATCGACAATCTCCTTTAGAATAGGCTGGGTTTCGATCAGGATTTTTTCCTGTGCCTGCTGAACGACGCCAGAAAATGCCTGCTCCATGATCTGGACCCGTTGAGGCATGCCATATTGTGAACGTACAGCCAAATCCTGTTCAGTTTTTTGGCGGACCTCGTCAGACATCAAAGAAGCGTTCTTTTGAAAGCTTTCAATTTCTTTTTTCAGCTTTCCGGCTTCAGCTTCGAGTTCTTTCTCAACATTGGTCTTCAGTTTCTCGGCTTGGTCAGGAATGGTCTGTCCCGCCTTTGACTGGGCGAGAATTTGCGCGCGGTTGACGATTAAAATAACCGGCGCTTTGCTAGCGCTTTGTGCTTCTGCATTGTTAACCAGAGCCCCGCCGCCAAAGCCTGCAGCTGCAAGCATCAGCGCGCCTGACATGGCGATAATCTGTTTCTTCATCGTTTACACCTCTACTTTAAAAGCTCGTCCCCGCGCTGAACCTGAATCCTTCTGTCCGGTCATACTCTTCTTTGAGCAAAATCTCAGCAAAATCAAACCGCACTGGCCCGAAAGGTGAATCCCAACTCACGGTCACTCCTGCCGTCACCCGCAAAGCGAGATCGTCCTGAATTGGAGCATATTCACGCCCGCCAATTCCAGTATCAGGATTACCGTCCAGATTCAAATAGAGACCCGGGTTTGAATTCAACGCTTTAGTGGAGTCATCGACCAGCCCGACGGTGCCGAAATCGCTGAATAAGGCAGCCCGAATACCATATTCTTCCGGAAGCGGTAACGGAATCAATATCTCTGCTGAGCCGATAGCATAGATTTTAGCTCCAATAGATTGTCCGCGAGGCTCTCCGTTCCGCGAGTCGATCTGGGTTACAAAGCGGGGGCCTACGCCCGCCACTTCAAATCCACGAAATGTGGACGCCCCTTCGAAAAACCGATCTGACAGACGAACGTCATCGCCAGCATATCCGTTTATATAGCCCGCCCGGCCTTTAAGAGCCCCTATAAACCCGCCAATGATCGGGTGGTAGTAAGCGCCGTTAAACTCGGTTTGGTAATAGTTAACATCACCACCAAGTCCCGCAACGCTAACGGTGCCGCCGGCCCGCCATCCGCGGCTTGGCGTAATCGGATCATTTCGCTTGTCCCAGGTAAGGCTGAGTCCAACCAGCGATGTCAAAAAATCTCCGCGTGATTCGCATGTGGGCGTCAGCGATTGCGCAACAAAATTGCAAAGATTCGATGAAACCGACTGGAACTCATTGCCATCCGCATCCATCACGACCTGAACTGCGTAGTCGTTCATGGCAATCCCGGGGATCAAAATTGACAAAGGATCCGTTTCTGCGGCGATGGTTTGAGCGAAATTCCGATCTATAGTGACGCTATCTCTTGTCAGCAGATAATTGAGGCCGCCGCGGCCATATTCCGAGATCTGAAACCCGGCGTTCAGACCAAACCCTATTCTGTCTCTGACAAATCCCGACTCCCTGAAATCAGTACGCTGATTGAATATGGAGGCGCCAGCTGCAAGATTTCGATCAAGGAAATAGGGTTGCGTAAATCGTAAATCCACTTGCCGTGTTCGCGAACTCGCCTGGACACGAAAGCGCAAAAATTGTCCGCGCCCCATCAGGTTTCGTTCTTCAATGGACAGATCGACAATAAAGTTTTCAGTTGANNAAGAAATACCAACGCCAACGCTGAACGACCCTGTAGACTGCTCTTCTACAGTGACATCGAGTTCTGTGCGGTCAGGGGCGGATCCAGGCTTTTCCTCTATTGAAACTTCTTTGAAATAACCAAGCGAACGAACCCGGGCCCTTGAGCGGTCAACAAGCACGCGATTGAAGGCGTCGCCCTCCGCAAGACGCACCTCGCGTCGAATAATTTTATCCAGGGTTCGCGTATTGCCCTTTATATTGATGCGCTCAACGTAAACGCGCGGACCTTCGTTAACCTCGAAAGTGATATCAATAGTGTTGGACTCGGCGTGTCGTGAAAGTCGAGGATTAACGTCCACAAATGCATAGCCTGCGGCGCCAGTGGCGAAGGTTATCGACTCCACCGATCTTTCGATCTTGTCCGAATCAAATGTTTGCCCCTCTCGCATGGGTACGTAATTCACGAGCGCATCGCCATCGAGTTTTGCTAGCGTCGTCTTAACCCGAACTTCGCCGACAGTGTATTGCGGGCCTTCATCGACAGTAAATGTGATGAAGAAGTCTTTACGGTCCGGCGTGAGTTCCGCAACTGCGGAAATGACCGAAAAGTCTGCATAGCCATTCTGGCCGTAATGCTGACGAAGCAACTCGCGCTCATATTCGAGCCGGTCGGGATCGTAATTGTCAAAATTCGTAAAGAACCGCCACCACCGACTTTCCTTGGTCAGAATAACGCCGCGCAGTTCGTTATCCGTGAAGACTTTGTTGCCAATAAAATTGACTTTGGCGATGCCGGTCTTCGGACCTTCGTCAATTTCATAGATTACGTCGATACGATTCTGCTCAAGCGGCGTCACTTTCGGCGTGACGATAGTCGCGAAACGGCCTTTGGCTCGATACAGCTCGATAATCTTCTGTACATCGGCCTGTACCTTTGCGCGGGTGTAAATGCCACGAGGCGCAAGTTGGATCTCTTCAGTGATTTTATCGTCTTTTAGCCGCCTGTTACCCTCAAACAGGACCCGGTTGACGATCGGGTTTTCGACGACTTCGATCAGGAGTACGTCGNNATCGAGTTTGACGTCCGAGAATAGCCCGGTGCGGAATAGCGTTTTCAAGGATATGTCGAGCAGCTCTTCGTCCGCGGGCATTCCAGCTTGCAACGGCAAATAAGAGCCGATGGTCTCCGGCTCAATGCGCTGGTTACCGCGAACGACAACGCCCTGGATGATGGGCGCCGGCTCATTTGAAAAGAGCTGATTGACGATTTCAGCGCTCTGTTGTTGAGCTGCCTGTTGTGCGGCTTCCTGTTCGGGCGTCAATTGGGCGCGAGCGCCTGCCGTCACGGCCGCGATCGCCGCCAGAACTAGAGCTAAAATGCGTATCACGCCGCCCCCCGACTTGTACAAACTCATGCCGCCGCCTTAGCTTAATGATGAAAGCAGATTGTTGATGTCGTTCCAGGTCACAAAGATCATGAGCGACGCAAGTAAAACGAAGCCCAATCGAAAACCCATCGCCTGCGCCCGGGCCCCAAGCGGCCTGCCTGCGACAGCCTCATATGCGTAATACATTAGATGGCCGCCGTCGAGAACCGGTACGGGCAACAGATTCAGGAATCCAATGGATACAGACACAACTGCTGCGAGAAAGACAAAATCGATCAGACTGGCCCGCAATTTTACCGCCAGACCCGGCGTTTCGCGGTAAGACGAATCATCAAAACCGGACATCACTGACTGCCCGGCGTATTGCGCCATTTTAATTGGACCGCCGAGCTGGCTTGCGTCCTCTTTGCCAATGATAATCTTGCCGATATAGCGAATCGTCATGGACAGGATTCGCGATAGCTCTTTAACACCTTCGCCCAACGCGTCGACAGGCCCGTATTCCTTGAAGACGTACTGAGTCGGGCCGCCAACGCCCAGCTGCCAATATTCAATCTTGTTGCCATATCGGTCTTCGCCATCCACCCGGCGGGGCGTTACAGTCAGTAATATATTTTGACCCTGGCGATCGACCTCAACACGCAGTTCGGAACCGCCACTGACCAGAATCTGATCTCTGAGACTATCCCATGATTCTATTCTACGGCCGTTGACCGACTTGATGAGGTCCCCAGGCATGAAGCCGACTTCAGCCGCCGGCGTATTTTCAGCGACCGACGTAATTCTCGGTTCCACGAACACCCGCCCGAGGGTCATGAAAAGCACCGCGAAGATAATTACCGCCAGAACAAAGTTCGCGACCGGCCCAGCCGCCACGATTGCAGCTCGCCGCCAGACCGGCTTGAAATGAAAACAAACCTTCCGCTCTTCTGCCGTCATCCCGCCTTCGAGTTTCTCTTTATCGCCGGGGCCGGGAAATTGTGTCGTGACAGGCTTTTGCTGAGAGTCCGCAGGCGCTTGGGAAGCTGCATTAAGGTCACCAAAGAATTTCACAAAGCCGCCCAGCGGCAGCATTGAAATCCGCCATTCCGTACCCTTGCGATCAACCCAGCGAAGCAAAGGCTTTCCAAAACCAATCGAAAAAACATCGACGCGAACGCCCAACATCCGCGCTACTGAGAAATGCCCATATTCGTGAAAGAACACGATGATCATCAACAGGATTAAAAACGCGACGATCGAGACAGGTAAGATGACAAGAGCCTCAAGAAGGTTCCCAGTAGGCGACATCAACTCTTTTCCGTTCTATTAAGCCGCTGCTTTCGCGGCGACGAATTCCTCAGCCATCCGGCGCGCCTGGGTGTCAGCGTCGATGGCGTCCTCCAGCGTAGAAAGGCTTGCTGGACCGTTAACCCGCCCGGCACGGTTCAGTACCTGCTCGGTAATCGCGGCAATATCAAGGAATTTGATACGTCCTTCCAGAAACGATGCTACGGCGATTTCATTCGCCGCATTCAGCACAGCAGGCATGATGCCGCCAGACTCGATCGCCTCACGCGCAAGACGAAGCGCAGGAAACCGTTTAATATCAGGGGCTTCAAAGGTTAATTTGGCGACTTCTGCGAAGTCGAGCCGGGCGCTTGGGCTTGGAGTTCGATCCGGCCAGGCNNCGATCGGCGTGCGCATGTCCGGCGTTCCGAGTTGGGCAAGTACTGACCCATCCACATACTCAACCATGGAATGAACCACCGATTGCGGGTGTACGAGGATCTCGATCTGCTCATGTCCGACCGGAAAAATGTGCGCCGCTTCAATCAGCTCCAGCCCCTTATTCATCATCGTGGCCGAGTCGACTGAAATCTTTGCGCCCATAGACCAGTTTGGGTGAGCGACGGCTTGCGCAGGCGTTGCTTCCGCCATTTGCTCCCGCGTCCAAGTGCGGAACGGTCCGCCGGACGCCGTCAAGATAAGGCGGGTTACTCGATGAGGTTGATCGAAATCGAAAACCTGAAAGATCGCATTATGTTCGCTGTCGACGGGCAACAGCGCGCCCCCCGCTTTTTCAATCGCAGCCATAACAACTTCGCCGGCGCAAACGAGACATTCCTTGTTTGCGAGTGCGATGTCAGCGCCTCGTTCTGCGGCTTTTAGAGTAGGCTTGAGCCCGGCAGCTCCGACAATCGCCGCCATAACCCAGTCTGTGTCGCGGCTTGCTGCTTCTTCGATGGCGCTAGCGCCAGCGCCAGTTTCAATATCGAGATCGCTTACCGCTGACCTCAGGTCATTGCCCAGCGCTTCATCGGCAACAGCAATAAAAGACGGTCTGAACTTGCGCGCTTGCTCGGCAAGGCGCTCGATATTTCTATTTGCTGTAAGCGCGACGACTTCAAAATTCGCCTCGCCCAGAGAGGCTGCGTGTTCGAGCACGCTTAGCGTCGACTCGCCGATAGAGCCCGTAGAACCGAGTATAGCAATCTTGCGCATGCCGGATCGTCCAGCCGCCCTAATCATCCCCATTTTCACCCCTGAACCTTTTCCCACAGCATATAGATGAGAAGCCCCGCCGTCATCGCCGAAGTGGCGAAAATCATACCATCAAGTCGGTCCAGCGCCCCGCCATGTCCCGGAATCAACCCGGAAATGTCCTTAAGGCCGAAATTCCGCTTGAAGCCGGACTCTACGAGATCACCGATCACAGAAGCCGCGCCTAGAAGGCCGCCGATCAGGACATATGCCATGGGCGTCCCGGCGCCAAACAGGACTGCCGCCGAGATTGCGCCAATGATGCTGCCGCCAAGCACGCCGCCGCCGATCCCTGCCCATGTCTTTGACGGCGACAGCGCATGGCTGATCTTGGGTCCCCCAATGAACTTGCCGAAAATGAACGCGCCGGTGTCAGCGGCCCAGACGACTGAGTAAAGCAGGAACACAAGCTCCCTGCCGCTTGGCGCATCGAGACGTAGCCATAAAAGCGAAATGCATGGTGCAATTATGTAGATGGCGGCCCCGGCCATCCATATGCCGATTCCGTCATCGCGCTTCGATAATGCTCCTGCGATAACGCTGCTGATGAAACATATAATTAGGGCGATAACGTACTGGCCGGCAGCGGCAAAATACATGACGGTGCAGGCGCATAGCGCAAGCGCATAAAACCCGTTACTGAAGGAACGGCGCTCAACCATGCGAGACCACTCAAACAGCATGACGATACAGGCAAAGCCGATCATCGCGGCGAACCATGCGCCGCCTGCATAAACGCCCGCAAGAACAATTGGTATCAGGATAAGGGCTGAAACCACGCGCTTAAACAGCGACGCAGATGACGCAGGTGTAATTGTATCGAGCTTGTCGAGCGCTGGCGCCACGTAAATTAACTGGCGCTATCGTTTACGCCGCCATAACGGCGCTCGCGGCGGAAAAACTCTTCAATGGCGCCAGAAAATACTTCCGCGGTGAAATCCGGCCAGAGAACATCGAGAAAAATATACTCTGCATACGCCGCTTGCCACAGAAGGAAATTGGATATGCGTTTCTCACCGCTGGTGCGAATAACAAGATCGGGATCCGGCACGCCATGAGTATCCAGAAAACCGCCGACCACTTCTTCGTTGAGATCGCCGGGCGCTACGGCGCCTGATTTCACGGCCTTAGCGACGGCGCGCGCCGCCCTTACGAATTCGTCCCTGCCGCCATAGTTGAAGGCGATCTGCAGCACAAATTTCGCGTTATCCTTCGTTTCGCTTTCCGCTTTGCGGACGAGTGCCTTAAGGTCGGGAGAAAGGTTTTCCCGGTCGCCGATAATGCGAACATTCACGCCCTCTTCCTTAAGGCGCGGCAGGTCATCGCCAATAAACTGACGAAGCAAGCCCATAAGGTCACGGACTTCGCCAGCCGGGCGCCTCCAGTTCTCAGTCGAGAAGGAATAAAGGGTCAAATACTGAAGGCCGAGGTCTTTTGCCGCCTCGACAGCCCGTCGGGCTGCTTCAACGCCTTCGCGATGTCCATCGGTGCGTGCAAGACCGCGCGCCTTTGCCCATCGCCCGTTGCCGTCCATGATGATGGCGACATGTCGGGGCGCACGAATATCGCCGCCTGGAGCGACAAACGTAGAATTATGTGCTGGTGAAGCAGTCACGAACCGGCTCGGACAGGTTGACGATACTCTACAGATTTATGCGGTTCATCCGGCAAAATTATGTTCCTTAAGCAACCAATCAGACTTGCATGATCTCAGATTCTTTTGTGGCCAAAGCTTCATCGACCTTTTTGACCATCTCATCGGTTAATTTTTGAACGTCCTCAGACAGCTTTTTCTGCTCATCCTCGCCGCCATCTGTCTTTTTGACGGCTTCCATCCCTTCGCGGCGGACATTGCGAATGGCGACTTTCGCCTGCTCTGCGTATTTCGCTGCGACCTTCGCGAGCTCTGCTCTGCGCTCTTCCGTCAAAGGCGGGATCGGAACACGTACATTCTGGCCGTCCACGACCGGATTGATACCCAGACCAGCTTCGCGGATCGCCTTCTCCACGGCGCCGACGAGGCCTTTATCCCAAACGTTAATGGCGATCATGCGGGGTTCAGGGACCGTAATCGTCCCAACCTGATTCATCGGCATCTTTGAGCCATACGCATCCACGTCGATCGGCTCGACGAGACTTGCCGTTGCCCGACCCGTTCTCAGGCCTGAGAATTCAGTCTTCAACGATGCCAGCGCGCCGTCCATGCGTTTGCGCAGGTCATTCATGTTAAGGTCGCTCATCCTCAATCTGCTCCTTTTTATCGTTATCCGCTGATTTTACGGTGAAAATCGGCTTGAGTCTTGTCCGGATTATGGCGCTTCGTCAGTTATGACAGTCGATGGGCCTTGCCCGGTCAACGCGCCAACCACGCCGCCGCGCTCGCCAATCGGAAAAACGACGATCGGGATACCGCTCTCGCGCGTCAGGGAAATCGCCGCCTGGTCCATGACCTTTAGGTCGCGCATCAGCACTTCGTGGTAACTGAGGCGGTCGAACCTCTCGGCATTGGGATCGGTTTTCGGATCGGCTGAGTAAACGCCGTCAACTTGCGTGCCTTTCAGAAGGGCGTCACAGCCCATTTCGGCTGCGCGTAACGCCGCCGCCGTATCCGTCGTAAAGAACGGGTTGCCGGTGCCGGCGGCAAAAATGACGATGCGCCCTTTCTCCATATGGCGGAGCGCGCGCCTGCGGATGTAAGGCTCGCAGATCGCCGTCATCTCGATCGCAGAAAGAACACGTGTGTAAACGCCAATGGCCTCGAGCGCGTTTTGTACGGCCAGCGCATTCATGACCGTCGCCAGCATCCCCATGTAGTCTGCGCTTGCACGCTCCATGCCCTGCGCAGCGGGCGACACGCCTCTGAAAATATTTCCGCCGCCAATTACCAGCGAGATTTCGGCGCCGAGATCCCTGGCGTCTTTGACTTCCCCTGCGATCCGCTTGCAGGTGTCGTTATCAATGCCGTACTGGCCGTCACCCATCAGCGCTTCGCCGCTTATCTTTAAGAGCACACGTCGATATTTCAGTGCTGATTGTTGTTTCTTGGCTGACGGCTCAGTCATAAGGTCTGGCTTTCCCGAATCGCGATGCTCACCCTAGCGCCCGCAGGCGGTATTGGCAGCCCTTCGCGCATTTATGCAACTTATGAAAAAGCGCCGCAGGGGCTTTCCATGCGGCGCTTTTGAAGGGTTTAGGGCCCAGCGTCAAACGCCTTGGCCTGGAGTTCAGCCTTCGTCGTCACTTTTCTCAACGCCGTCGCCGAGTTCGAGGCGGGCAAAACCGACTAGCTCGATCGGGCCGCCCGCGTCCTTGGCGGCATTTTCAAGCACCTTGCCTACTTTGGTTTCACCATCGATCACGAAAACCTGCTCCAGAAGAACCGATTCCTCGTAGAATTTACGAAGGCGACCCTCAACCATCTTTTCGATGATGTTTTCAGGCTTACCGGATGCGCGGGCCTGATCGGCGAGCACTTCCTTTTCACGAGCGACCACAGCCGGGTCGAGTTCCTCGATTTTGGCCGACAGCGGGCGAGCCGCCGCCACGTGCATAGCGATCTGCTTGCCGACGGCTTTAAGCTTGTCCTTGTCACCCGACGACTTGAGGCCGACCAGAACGCCGATCTTTCCGGCGCCGTCGGTAACCTGACCGTGAACGTAGGATGCAACGACGCCTTCATCGACAACGATGCCGGAAGAGCGACGAAGGCTCATGTTCTCGCCGATTTGGCCGACCATTTCAGCGATATGTTCGTCCACCGACTTGTTTGCGCCAGGGAAAGTCGCGCCGCGAAGTTTATCAAGGTCACCGGAAGCGCTAATGGCTGTCTGCGCAATGTCGCTGACCATGTTCTGGAAGAGTTCGTTGCGTGCGACGAAATCCGTTTCAGAGTTCACTTCCACAACAACGCCCGTCGCGCCCGCGCTGCTATCTTCAACGGCGATTGCGACAAGACCTTCGGCCGCTGTTCGGCCGGCCTTTTTGGCGGCTTTTGAAAGTCCCTTCTTGCGCAACCAGTCTACGGCAGCATCCATATCGCCGCCAGTTTCATTCAGCGCCGTTTTACAATCCATCATGCCTGCGCCGGTCATTTCGCGCAGTTGCTTTACTGTCGCAGCGGTAATGCCAGACATCGTCTGCTCCTTATCATTCGAACTCGCGCGAGCTTTATCGCCGAGTTTTATTACATTCTTGTCTTCGATTTCGAACAGGGCACAGCGAGAATTCTCTGTGTCATATTCGAGCGTCGAGCGGCTTAAGCACTAGCTTTTTGCGGCTCAGCTTCTCGTTGTTCAGAGGTTTCCTGCTGCGGCTCTTCGGAAAGTGCAGGTTCCGCAGGCGCCTCTTCCATAGCGCCAACATCAACGCCAAGTGCAGCCTGGCTCTCGCCGATGCCGTCAATCACGGCGTCTGCAATGAGGTTGCAATAGAGAGAAATCGCGCGCGAAGCATCGTCATTACCAGGAATAACGTAATCAATGTTATCCGGATTACAGTTCGTATCGACAACAGCGATGACAGGAATGCCGAGCTTTTTGGCTTCCTGAATGGCAATCGCTTCTTTCTTGACGTCGATGACGAACATCAGATCCGGCAGGCCGCCCATTTCGCGGATACCGCCGAGCGATGCTTCAAGACGCTCGCGTTCGCGGTCAAGCTGCAGCTGTTCCTTTTTGGTGAGACCGGATGCGGCACCGCCAGCAAGACGCTCTTCCATTTCCTTCAAGCGGCGAATGGAATCCGAAATCGTTTGCCAGTTCGTCAGCGTACCGCCCAGCCAGCGTACGTTCATATAGTATTGCGCACAACGCCTTGCTGCTTCCGCGACCGGCCCTTGCGCCTGACGCTTGGTGCCGACGAAGAGTACACGTCCGCCGCCCGAAACCACGTCTCGTACCTTGACGAGCGCCTGGTGCAATAGAGGTACCGTTTGAGACAGATCGACAATGTGAATGCCGTTACGGTCGCCAAAGATGTAGCTCTTCATCTTTGGGTTCCAACGATGCGTCTGGTGGCCGAAATGAACGCCAGCTTCCAATAGCTGGCGCATGGAAAATTCTGGCAGCGCCATATTCCTTGCTCCTTCAGTTTGTCCGCCGCGGCGTGTGTTTTCTCCGGGTCGCTTTTGGCTCACCGGATCACTGAGGATCACACCGCGTGAGAGATGGCGCGGCCTATACGCGGGATTTCAGGATTACGCAAGCGCAGCATTGCTTAAGATCAACGCTATGCTGAAGCCCACACTAAGCAATTGCGGCTTTAGCAGATCGTTGGATGCATCCTGCAATGAGTGAACGCTCACTATGTCTCGCCCTATATTTGGATCATGAAAGGGACGCTGGCGTTAAGATTAAGATAGGGGACGGACAAGCTTCGCTAGACGAAGCCGTGGAGAGAACTGCGGGCCTTGGAAAGGGAGTCTATGGCCTTCAGGTCAGTTATAAAGGCCTCAAAACTGGAGAGCGGTATCATATTCGGCCCATCCGATGGTGCTTTATCCGGATCAGGGTGGGTTTCAGCAAATACGGCTGCGATACCAGTTGCAACAGCGGCTCGCGCCAGGGACGGAATGAATTCCCGCTGGCCTCCCGAAGTCGTCCCCGCCCCCCCAGGTGTCTGAACCGAATGGGTAGCGTCAAAAACGACCGGGCAGCCGCTCGTTTGAGCCATAATCGGAATAGATCGGAAATCACTTACCAGCGTATTATAGCCAAAGCTTGCGCCGCGCTCGGTCAGCAAGATTCGGTCATTTCCTGCCGAACGAATTTTGTCCGCCACATTGGCCATATCCCAGGGCGCAAGGAACTGCCCTTTTTTGACGTTCACGACGCGTCCCGTTTTTGCCGCAGCCACGAGCAAATCCGTTTGACGGCACAGAAATGCAGGAATTTGCAGGATATCAACGATCAAGCCGACTTCAGCGCATTGGTTCGGTTCATGAACGTCCGTCAGCACAGGAAGGCCCGTTTGCTCCCTAACCTCGCCCAGAATTGGCAGGGCTTCACTCAGACCGATCCCTCGCGGCGACGATGCGCTCGTGCGGTTCGCCTTATCGAAGGATGTTTTATAGATGAGGCCGACGCCGACGCGCTCGGCGATTTCCTTGAGGGCAGTCGCGCATTCTAAGGCGTGATCCCGGCTTTCGAGGGCGCAAGGACCAGCGATCACCGTTAACGGCAGGTGGTTGGCGATGGAAATTTTTCCATTGCCGCTGCCGATTTCAACAATACTTCCTGTATTCGCCATTCTTGCGCTCCTGCCGCGATTCCGGCGAAACACCACATGGCCCGTCTCAAGGAGCCGGACAAGTTATCTTATGGTATTCATGCCCGTATGACAGACCCGCTCGCCATCGCAAGAGACGTCCTGGCTCAGGAAATAAAAGGCCTTGAAAGCCTCAAAACCACGCTAGGCGAGGATTTTGCCTGCGCAGTCGCCCTTCTCAACTGCGCCACTGGCCGCGTTGTCGTTACCGGCATGGGCAAGTCCGGCCATGTGGCGCGAAAGATTGCAGCGACGTTCGCCTCCACTGGCACGCCCGCCCTTTTTGTTCATCCCGCGGAAGCCAGCCATGGCGATCTCGGCATGATCTCCGCCGATGATGTTATTCTGGCGTTATCGAAATCGGGTGAGACGGCGGAACTTGGCGATCTCCTCGCCCATGCTGCCAGATTCACTATTCCCATTGTAGCCATCACGGGGGAAGCGAATTCAACGCTCGCGAAAGCCGCCGTCGTAACGCTCATTCTTCCGGAAGCGGATGAAGCCTGCGGCCAAACATTTGCACCAACGACTTCGACAACAATGATGATGGCGTTAGGCGACGCCCTTGCGGTGGCGCTGTTGCGCGAGCGTGGATTTACAGCCGGTGACTTTCAGGGGTTTCACCCAGGCGGACGGCTTGGCGCTGCGCTTCGCCGCGCCAGCGACCTGATGCACCGCGTCGATGCGCTGCCATTGACCGCCGAAGAGACGGCGATGCCGGAAGTCGTGAAGATCATCTCCACCGGCGGTTTCGGATGCGTCGGCGTTGTCGATGGAAATGGTCACCTCAAAGGCGTCATTACCGACGGCGATATCCGCAGACAGTTTGACAAGATCGCGCAAAACAGGCTGGCGAGAGACGTAATGACGGAAGAGCCCCGCACGGCTGCGCCCGACACGCTGGCAGGCGATGTTCTCGCGCATATGAGCCGGAACAAAATCACCGCCATCTTTGTTGTTGAGAATGAAAAGCCGGTCGGTATCATTCATGTTCATGACTGCCTTTCCATCGGCGTACTGTAACAAACAGCCTGAGACGCATGACAGAACGCCCCGCCCTCGTCTGGTTTCGCAACGACTTGAGAACTGACGATAATCCGGCGCTTNNGGAAACAGGCGCGCCTGTCATCCCTGTATTTATTCTAGATGATGGCATGCCGCACGCCGCTGGCGGCGCATCCAAGTGGTGGCTGCATCACAGTCTGGCGTCGCTTGCGGCTGCGCTCGAAAATGCGGGAACGAAACTCATTCTCCGCCGCGGCGACAGCGCGGAAGTTTTGAAAAAGCTCGNNAGCTCGTTGAGGATACCAACGCCGCGCATGTATTCTGGAACCGGCGCTATTTTCCAAAACATCTTGAAACTGATAAAGCCCTGAAGGGCGAAATGAAAGGCGCGGGCGTTAATGTTGAAACATTCAATGGGTCGCTTCTGCGAGAGCCATGGGAGGTCAAAACCGGCTCCGGCGGACCATATCGTGTCTTCACGCCGTTCTGGAAAACGCTGAAAGAGATCGGTCCAGCGCGAGCACAACTGTGGCCCAATTCGCGGAAAATTGCAGGGCCGCAGAAAAACCCGAAGAGCGATAAACTATCAGATTGGGGTTTGCTCCCCACAAAACCGAACTGGGCGAACGAAATCGCGCAAAACTGGACGCCCGGAGAACAGGGTGCCCGGGACCGGCTCAATCATTTTCTCAACAATAATATCGATGATTATTCGGCAGGTCGCGACCGGCCGGATAAGGAATTTACTTCGAAACTCTCACCACATCTTGCCTTCGGCGAAATCAGTCCACTGCAGATATGGACTGCAACCTATGACAAAATGGCGGGCGGTAACATTTCCGATGAAGCGGCGATGAAGTTCCTGTCGGAGGTCGCGTGGCGGGAATTCTCGTACAGCCTGCTTTTTTTTAATGAAAACTTACCGGAAAAACCGCTGCGTGAAAATTTCGCCGATTATCCATGGCGGGACGATCCGGAAGGCTTGAAAGCATGGCAACTGGGCCTGACCGGATACCCGATCGTCGATGCGGGCATGCGACAGCTCTGGCGTACCGGCTGGATGCACAATCGCGTGCGGATGATCGTCGCCAGCTTTCTAATCAAAGACCAGCTTATTCCGTGGCAGGAAGGCGCGGCATGGTTCTGGGATACGCTGGTTGACGCCGATCTCGCCAATAATTCGGCAAGCTGGCAATGGGTCGCCGGCTGCGGCGCCGACGCCTCCCCCTATTTCCGGATTTTCAATCCGGTAACACAGGGCGGAAAATTTGATCCGGACGGGGACTATGTGCGGGAATTCCTGCCGGAACTCAAAAAATTACCGAAAAAATACATCCACGCGCCCTGGAAAGCGCCGGAAGACGTACTTCAGGCCGCTGATATAAAGCTTGGAAAAACCTATCCGTTTCCTATTATAGATCATGCGATGGCGCGTGAACGGGCGCTTGAAGGATATAACGAAATCAGAAGCGCTTAGTTTCGTGTTTGTAGTGTTCTCGCGCCGGCGGCAATAGGGCGGCAAAGTGGGAAGGCAACGATATGATCACGGAGCTGAATCACATAGCTGGACATGAAGACTACCCATTCTTTTTCCGGCAAGTACTGAAAATCGCCTCACGCATTCACTATGGAACGCTGACATTCGTCCTGCCGAGCGGAAAGTCGCTCACCTTTGAAGGTGAAAACGAAAAAGACGCGAAAGGCGTGATTTACGTTAAAGATTTCGCCTTTGCGCGGAGAACCATTCTGGGCGGCGATATCGGATTTTTTGAAAGCTATGCGGACGGTCAATGGGATACGCCCGCCCTTGCCGACTGTCTTTATATTTTCGCCCGTAATGCTGAATTCGTTCAGGAAGCGTTTGGGGCCTCGCCGCTTGTGGATTTCTTCCAGAACATCCGCCGCGCATGGGACAAAAATACCAAGTCCGGTTCAAAACGAAATATCGCGGCGCATTACGACTTGGGGAACAGCTTTTACGAAAAGTGGCTTGATACTTCGATGACGTATTCGTCGGCCAAATTCGATCCCCAACTGGCTGATTTGACGGATGCGCAAATTAATAAGTACCGCAGTCTTGCGAATGCGATTGACCTCAAACCCGGCGAGCATGTGCTTGAAATCGGTTCAGGCTGGGGCGGGTTTGCCGAATTCGCCGCGAAAGATGTCGGCGCAAAGGTGACAGGTCTTACCATTTCACCCGCACAGTATGACTATTCGCGAGAACGCATCTTCCGTCAGGGCTTGAATGACAAGGTTGAGTTCAAATTACTCGACTATCGCGATGTAAATGACACGTTCGACAAGGTCGCCTCCATCGAAATGTTTGAGGCGGTGGGTAAGGAGTACTGGAAAACCTATTTTGGAAAAGTCCGCGACGCACTCAAGCCTGGCGGCATAGCAGGCCTGCAGATTATCACCATCGCCGACAGGTTTTTTGACCGCTACTCCAAATCGACTGACTTCATTCAGCGATACGTGTTTCCGGGAGGGATTCTGCCCAGCGATGCAATTTTGAAAAGTCTGGTTGAAAAAGCGGGCCTGACCGTGCGTTCGGCGACTGCGTTCGGGGAGGACTATGCGCGTACCCTGCATGAATGGCGCAAGCGATTTTTGTCTGCGTGGGATGAGATCAGCCCGCTCGGATTCGACGAACGTTTTAAAAAGCTCTGGCGGTTTTACCTCGCCTATTGCGAGGCGGGCTTCAAGGCCGGCACCACCAATGTCAGCCAGGTGGCGGCGCAGCGGGTTTAGGCCGCCTCGCGCTTCAGTTCCACTAGGCGTTGATCCCTGATCACGAAAACACGGTCCATGCGATTTGCAAGCCGTTGATCATGGGTGGCGATCAGCGCGGAGAGTCCCTCTTCCTTGACGAGCTTCAACAGTGCATCGAAAACAACATCGGATGTTTTCGGGTCAAGATTGCCGGTCGGTTCGTCAGCCAGCAGGATTTTCGGTTTGTTGGCGAGCGCGCGGGCGATGGCCGTTCGCTGCTGCTCCCCGCCGGAGAGTTGCCCGGGCTGATGGCTCAGCCGTTCGTCGAGACCAAGAGCCGTCAGTAACCGCTTGGCTTCTTCTTCAGCGATTGATTTTTTAACGCCGGCAATGAGTTGCGGTAAGGCGACATTGCCGAGCGCAGTGAACTCCGGCAGCAAATGGTGGAATTGATAAACAAACCCCAAAGTGTCGCGGCGGATGCGCGTGCGCTCTGCATCATTGAGTCCCGACGTCGCACGGCCCAGGATTTCAACTTCGCCAGCAGACGCTTCTTCTAGCAATCCGGCAATATGCAGCAATGACGACTTGCCGGAACCGGAAGGGCCCAAAATCGCCGCCGTTTCCCCTACTGCTAACGAAAAATCGATATGCTCGACAACGACTAGATCGCCATAGCGCCGTGCGACATCCTCAAGACGCAAAACGGTTTCGGCCTTACTCATAACGCAGCGCCTCCACCGGATCGAGGCGCGCAGCCCGCCATGCCGGATAAAGCGTCGTGATAAGCGACATGAACAGCGAAAAGCCGGCGATCAAAGTGACTTCACTCATTTCGAGTTTCGCCGGAACGCCGTCTAGATAATAAACTTCAGCCGGAAAGATATCGAAGCCCGCCATAGCGGAAAGTCCGTTCTCAATAGCATCGATATTCAGCACAAAGAGGGAGCCAAGAGCGATTCCCGCCAATGTGCCGAGAATGCCGATCATGGCGCCGGACAGAACGAAAATACGCAGGATCGACCCTTGCGTTGCGCCCATGGTGCGCAACACGGCGATGTCGCCGGTCTTGTCTTTCACCAGCATGATCAGGCCGGTTACGATGTTCAGCGTCGCCACAATGATGATAAGGAACAAGACGAGCCGCATGGCGAAGCGTTCAATTTCCAGCGCGTGAAAGTAGCTTTGAAATCGTTGCTGCCAGTCGAGCACGCCCATGCCCGGCGGAATGTTCGCTAGCCTTTCACGATAGGATTTGATCTGCTCCGGGTTTTCGACAAAAACTTCGACTTTCTGTACCGTATCGCCGAAACCGAAAAACAGCTGCGCCTGTTCCAGCGGCATGAAGCCGTAAATGGCGTCATATTCGGCGTTGCCAACATGAAAGACGGCGCCAAGCGTGTATGTCTTGCGTCTCGGCGTCCTGCCGAAGGCTGTTTCCGGCCCCTGCCCTGTAATCAGCGTTACCGGATCGCCGACACTCACACCGAGCTGGCTGGCGATGCGGCTTCCGAGCGCGATTTCATTACCGCCCCGCTCACCGAGACCGAAATTTTCAAACGACCCGCCGACGACGTGATCTTCACCGGTTACGTATTCGTTGTTGAGCAGGTCTACGCGCCTGACGCCGCGCACTACCATGCCGGTTTCGCCGGCAGCGCTGGCGAATACAGGCAATTCAATGAGTGGCGTTGCGACTCTAACACCCTGAATCTGGGCAATCGCTTTGGCGACCGCGTCATAATCGTCAAGCGGCGTGTCGTCAGCATGGAAAACATGCGCGTGACCGTTTACGCCCAGCAGTTGATCAAGGAGCGTCAGGCGGAAGCCCTGCATGATCGACATAACGCTGATGAGCGCTGCGACAGCAAGCATAATGCCGCCGAAGGCGATCATCGAAATCAGGGATACGCCCTTGCCGGATCGTGTCGCCGCAAGATAACGCCGCGCCACCATCCATTCGAAAAAGGAAAACGGCTTCGTGCTCTGAGGTTTCAGGGTTGCTTCGTTAGCCATTCAATTCTCTTTACCGGCATCCTTTAGGCGTATTGCAGGGCTGCGCGCACGGCCGCGGCGACTTTCGTTCCCACCTGATCGACCGGAACATTCTCTTTGGCGCCGTCGGCGCGGGTTTTGATTTCCGCTTCGCTGCTTTCAAGCCCGCGCGGGCCAACAACAATCTGATAAGGCAACCCGATCAAATCCATGCGTGCGAATTTTTCGCCCGGACGGGCGCTGGTGTCATCGTAGAGCACTTCTACGCCCTCGCCCGTTAATTCGGCGTAGAGTTTCTCGCACGCCGCATCGCAGGCTTCGTCGCCTGCGCGCAGATTGACGAGCCCTACATGATAAGGCGCGACGGAAACCGGCCACTTGCAGCCATCGTCATCGTGATGCGCCTCGATAATCGCACCCAATAAGCGCGATACGCCAACGCCGTAAGAGCCCATCTGTACGGGGATCTCGCCGCCCTCTGGCCCAGCGACGACCGCTTTCATCGGATTTGAATATTTCTCGCCGAAGAAGAAGATGTGACCAACCTCAATGCCGCGTGCCGAAACGCGGTTATCTTCAGGAACGTCTTTTTCAAAAGCGGCAGCATCGTGCATTTCATCGGTCGCCGCATAATGCGATGTAAACTGATCGATGACTGGCTGCAGGTCATCGTCGAAATCGATATCTTTTTTTGGAGTGTCCATATCGACTAGCCGGCGGTCGCAGAAAACTTCGCTTTCCCCAGTCTCCGCCAGCACGATGAATTCATGACTGAGGTCGCCGCCGATCGGGCCGGTATCCGCGCGCATTGGAATGGATTTCAGCCCCATCCTCGCGAACGTGCGCAAGTAAGCAACGAACATCTTGTTGTAACTTGCACGGGCCCGCGCTTCGTCAATATCGAAGGAGTATGTATCCTTCATCAAAAATTCCCGGCCGCGCATAACGCCAAAGCGGGGGCGGATTTCGTCGCGGAACTTCCACTGGATGTGGTAGAGCATTTTCGGCAGGTCCTTGTAGGATCTGACGCCCGCGCGGAAAATTTCCGTGATCATTTCCTCGTTCGTGGGTCCGTACAGCATTTCCCGGTCAGCCCGGTCGGTGATGCGCAGCATCTCCTTGCCATAGGCGTCGTAGCGGCCGCTTTCGCGCCACAGATCCGCCGACTGGATCGTCGGCATCAGCATTTCAACAGCGCCCGCCCGGTCTTGTTCTTCACGAACGATCTGCTCGATTTTTTTGAGAACCCGGAAGCCCAGCGGCAACCAGGCGTAGATGCCCGCCCCTTCCTGACGGATCATACCGGCGCGCAGCATAAGGCGGTGCGACGCGATCTGTGCGTCAGCAGGCGTTTCCTTCAAAACAGGCAGATAATAACGGCTTAGGCGCATCGGAAATCCGTAACAGAGCTTCGCTGGAGCTTCTAGGAAGGCCCGGGGCGAATGTCTATCCGGCGGGGTGCGCCCTACTCTTCACAGAGGGTGTCTGCGGCTGCCGGGCGTTCTTCGGCGGTGCTGGCGTTGAAACTCGCAGCGATCAGGAGATCGTTGGTTTGCGTTTCTGCGCAGGCAGGCTGCGACGCAGCTTCCACCTGCCCCTCCTGCTCGAAGGCGCTCGTCGTCAGCGGCGGGTTATAGCTTCCGCCATTGGCGAGATGCGACTGCGCGAGGCTAGCGAGGCCCCAATATGCGAGCGCCAGCAGAACAATGAAAACGCGCATGTCTATCTCTCCTCCCGGCAGAAGGCGCCCGAATTGATGATGGTGGTTCCGCCCTGTTCGATCCGAAGATCGAAGCGTTCAAGGAGCCGGCGGCTCGCCCAGCCGTGGTTCGCCCCGGAATTCCGTTCGCCCCGGCGGTAGACGATGACGCTTGTTTCCGGGTTTTCGGGCGTTTCCCGATCCACCTGGATGATCGCGCCGCTATTGGACGCCAGCAGGAATGTCTGTTGCGCCGTGCAAGGTCCCGGCCGCACGAACAGCGTGTCGCCCGCCGCGCCTGCAGCCGCTACGGAAAAGGCAATTCCAGCGATTACCATGCGACCCGCCTCCATGGGACCGCGCGTTGCATCGTTTATGCCTTGTTAAGGATTAGCGCCGTTTCGGCGCGTGCCGGCGCATTCTTCGCCTTCAAAAGCGCCACTGGCGCTTTTGATCCAGCTCTGCCGGACCTGCTTCGAATGGTGCGGTCGAGAAGACTC